>NZ_BCRA01000233.1 GCF_001552355.1 Microbacterium resistens NBRC 103078 | reverse complement strand
CGTGCGGGCGGTGATCGCGGCGGCGGCGCTCGTCAGCGCGATCGGGACGCTCGTCCTGGCGATCCTGACCGGCGATGCGGGCGCCCGCGCGGTGTGGGAGGGGAGCGTCTGAGCGGCCGTCCGCCCCCGCGCCGTCCGCCCCGCGCGATCAGCGGGTCGAGGCGCCGCCGAGGTAGGCCAGGAAGGCGGGGTCGCCCAGCAGGGCGACGCTGAGGCAGATCGACGCGAGGACCGTCGACACCACGGCCCCGACGAGCGGGACCCACCACGAGGTGCGGCCGCGGCGGAGACGAGTCACGGCCCACGCCGCGGTCGCGGTCCACCCGACGATGAGCACGATCGATGCGATCGTCGCCCACAGCCGCCCCTGCTCGTAGTTCGTGAACTCGCCGTCGATGCCGAGGATCCTCATGCTCTCGCTCATCAGCCGCGACACGTCGGAGTACGAGATCACGGACATGATCACGTTGACCAGCCCGTAGGCGAGGAGCGCGATGGTGATCAGTCGATCCGCCGGCCGCGGCGTGCGCGCGGCGGCCCTGTCGG
>NZ_BCRA01000232.1 GCF_001552355.1 Microbacterium resistens NBRC 103078 | reverse complement strand
ACCTAGCGCGTGGGCGGGCCGTGCGGAACCCCCTTCCCCGCACGGCGGCGCCGCGGCCTACCCTGCCCGCATGTCCGCTCTCACCGCACTGATGCTGAACTGCACGCTCAAGCCCTCCCCGGAGCCCTCCAGCACGGAGGTGCTCGGGCAGCAGGTGATGGAGGCGCTCGCCGAGCAGGGGGTGAGCGGGGACGCGCTGCGCGTGGTGGACCACCGGGTGCTCCCCGGGGTCCTCACCGACATGGGCGACGGCGACGAATGGCCGACGATCCGCGCCGCGGTCCTGGCCGCCGACATCCTGGTGCTCGCCACGCCCACCTGGCTCGGCCAGCACTCCTCGGTCGCGCAGCGGGTCCTGGAACGCCTGGACGCCGAGCTGAGCGAGACCGACGACGCGGGCCGCCCGACGCTCTTCGGGACCGTGGCGATCCCCGTGGTCGTCGGCAACGAGGACGGCGCCCACCACATCTCCGCGATCCTGGGCCAGGCCCTCGGCGACGTCGGCTGCACCCTCGCCGCGCAGCCCGCGGTGTACTGGAACGGCGAGGCGATGAGCGGCGTCGACTACAAGGATCTGACCGAGGTGCCGGAGGCCGTGGCGGCGGCGACCCGGACCGCCGCGGCCAACGCGGTGCACCTGGCGGGTCTGCTGGCGGCGTCGCCGTACCCCGCGCCCTGATCTGCGGCGCCCGCCGGCGATCAGCGGAGCG
>NZ_BCRA01000231.1 GCF_001552355.1 Microbacterium resistens NBRC 103078 | reverse complement strand
GAGCGCTTCCGGTGCACGCAGCAGGTGGGGGCGCTGAAGGCCGAGCACGAGATGCCGGCCTCGGACCCGACACGCGAGGAGCAGCAGGTGGCCCGCCTGCGCGCGCTCGCCGAGGAGGCGCACCTGGACCCGGAGTTCGCCGAGAAGTGGTTCAACTTCGTCGTCGCCGAGGTGATCCGCCACCACACCGAGGCGGCCTCGGGCCGCTGAGGCGCCTGCGCGCGCTCAGACGAGCTCGGCCGAGACGACGTGCGCGGCGGCGCCGCGCAGCACCGCGTCCGCCACGGTCCCGCCGTGCACGTCCACACGGGCGTGGGGGAGCTGCGCGATCGCGGCGAGGGAGTCCTCCAGGGCGGTGCGGAAGGTCTCGTCCGCCACGGTCTCCGGGCCGCTGAGCACCACGCGCGGCAGGTCGAGGGCCGAGACGATCGCGGCGAGCGGCAACCCCAGCCGCTGCCCCGCCTCGGCGCGCACCGCCTGCCGCGCGTGGTCGTCCCCCGCCGCCGCGATCCTCCGGTCCAGAGCAGGGGCGCCCACCCAGGCGTGCACGCATCCCTCGCTCCCGCAGCGGCAGGGCTCTCCCGTCGTCCCTCCGACGTCGATGTGCGCGAGCTCCTTCGCGCCCGGGCCGGTGACGCCCAGGCCGTCGCCGGCGTACTCGGCGACGATGGCCGTGCTCACGCCCGTTCCGATCCGTACGAGGAGGAAGTCCGTGCCGTGGGTGCCCGCGTCCCGCTCGGCGCGCGCGGCGAGGTCGGCCTCGGCGGCGACGTGGAC
>NZ_BCRA01000230.1 GCF_001552355.1 Microbacterium resistens NBRC 103078 | reverse complement strand
GAGGCACGCCGGTCCCGCCGCCCCGCAGTCGGCCGCCCCCGCCGAGACGCCCGGCTCGGCCCCGTCCGGCTCCGGTTCTGCGCCCTCCGACGCCGGTTCCGCGTCGTCTCCCGCTGCCTCTGCTCCGTCCGTGGCCCCGGCACCGGCTCCGGATGCGCGGACGGAAGCCCCTGCCCCCGTCGAGACCGGCCCGGTGGACTTCGCCCGGATCCGCGCCGCGTGGCCGGCGATCCTGAGCCGGCTCGAGAAGATCAGCCGTGGCTCGTGGCTCGTGGTCACCGCCGTCCAGCCCCTGGACTTCGACACGGCGACGGACGTGCTCACCCTCGGCTTCGCGAGCCCGAACGACGTCGCACGGTTCAAGGGGACGACCCCCGGCTCCGGCACCTCCGACCATCTGCGCAGCGCCATCGAGCAGGAGCTCGGCATCAAGGTCAAGTACAAGCCGGCTCCGCTGCCGCCCTCCGGAGGATCGGGGACGCCCGAGCCGCCGCCGTCCACCGGACCGGGCGGATCGACGCCGGCTCCGGCGCCGCCGTCCCCGCCCTCGGGTGGGGAGTCCGCGCGCCCGGCAGCGCCGAAGACGGCCTCGGCCTCCGCGGCCCCCGTGACGGAGTGGGCGGTCGCTCCCATCCCTCGGGGTGAGCCCGATGCCGGTCCGGCCGCCTCGCCTCTCGGAGCCGCCCCGGCGGCCTCGCCCTCGGCGGTGTCGACTTCCGCAGCGGCCCCGGTGGTCTCGCCCTCCGCGGTGTCGACGATCGCCGAGACCGGCACGGGGAGCACGCCTCCGCCCCCGCAGTTCCCGGTGGACGAGGAGCCGGCCGACGCCGAGGCCATGCCGGCGTCCGGGTGGTACGAGCCGGTCCACGACGGCGACGT
>NZ_BCRA01000229.1 GCF_001552355.1 Microbacterium resistens NBRC 103078 | reverse complement strand
GTCGGTGTCGGTGTCGTTGGTTCCGGCGAGGGTGATGGGCAGGTCGTCGCGGAGCGCGGCGAAGAGCGCCTCGGTCTGGTCGGGCACGGGCTCGACCCGGTTCGGGTCATCGGGGTATTCCTGCACGGGAAGCTGCACGAGCACCATCCGGGACAGATCCACCCCGGACAGGGCCCCGGCGAGCCCGGCGAGGACCCCCGGATCCGCGAGCGCCTCATCGACCCGCAACGACCGGCTCGCCGCATCGGCAAGAGAGAACAACGCCACCGGATTCGTCAACGTCTGCGCACTCTTCACCTTCCGCGCCAACGCCGACAGATACGTCTGCTGCGTATGGATACGACCCAGATCGCTGCCGTCACCGATCCCGTACCGGGTCCGCACGAACGCCAACGCCTGCTCCCCCTGGATCGTGTGCGACCCCGCCGCCAAGTGCAACTGCGAGTCCGGATCGTCCACATCCTCCGCCAGACACACCTCCACCCCGCCGACCGCGTTGGTGATATCGATGAACCCGTCGAAGTTCACCACCACGAAATGATCCACATCGATCCCCGTCAACTCCCGCACCACCTCCAACGTGCAATACGGGCCGATATCGAACGCACTATTGATCTGCGCGACCTCCACCGCCGGCTCCACGTCCCCATCCGCCGTAGTGCACTCCGGGAACGGCACCATCGTGTCCCGCGGCAGACTCACCAACGTCGCATCCGTATGCGCCGCGTTCACATGCAACAACATCAACGTGTCCGACCGATCCCCCGCAATGTCGTCATCCCCATACGACCCGCTGGTCAACCCGTCCCGCCCGTCCGACCCGATGATGAGCAGATCGATCGGCCCCTCCCAATCCGGGACCACCACCCCCTCACCACCCGGACGCGCCACCACATTCGCCGCGATATTCCCCGACACCCGCACCACCATCGCCACCGC
>NZ_BCRA01000228.1 GCF_001552355.1 Microbacterium resistens NBRC 103078 | reverse complement strand
CTAGGGCGTGTCTCATAACCGTTTGAGCCAGATGGTGATGGCTCTCAGGACTGCTCCGCCGCGGTAGTTGCGGGCGAGTTTGTCGTAGCGGGTGGCCAGGCCCCGCCATTGCTTGTCTTCGTTGAAACCGCGTTCGACGACGTTGCGGCCCTTGTAGTCGTGGCGGTCGTAGGTCACGGGTCGGCCGCCGCGGGAGCCGCGTCGCTTGCGGTGCCCTTGCTGGTCGGAGGGCTCGGGGATGACCGAGACGATGTCGCGATCGCGCAGGTGCTGCCGGATAGCGCGAGACGAGTAGGCCTTGTCGCCGCGGACGCGGTCGGGTCTGGTGCGGGGTCTGCCGGGCCCGCGGCGGGCGACGCGGAGGTGGCTCATCAGGATCGGGAACATCGGTGCGTCACCGGCCTGCCCGGGGCCGACGAGCACGACCAGCGGACCGCCCTTGCCATCGACGAGGTGATGGATCTTCGTCGACAATCCGCCCCGTGACCGGCCGATCGCATGATCGGGCGGCTCTTCGCGTGGATTCCTGTAATTCGATTCAGCCCCCCTGTGTCGCGAGGGAGGTTCGTCGCGTGCTGATGCGCACGGTTCACCGTGGAGTCCACGCTCACATCCCACACCAACTCGCCCGCAGCGTCCGCGTCGGCGAGCAGTTCGGCATGGATCCTGTCCCAGGTGCCGTCCTTGCTCAACTCGCTGTGACGACGCCACACCGTCTGCCAGGGACCGAACTCAGCTGGCACATCCCTCCATGGCGAGCCGGTCCGGAAGCGCCAGATGATGCCCTCCACGATCGGCCGGTGATCACTGAAGGGCCGCCCACCCTTCGGCGACGCCTTCGGCATCAACGGCTCGATCCGAGCCCACGCAACGTCCGAGAGAACTTGAGTACGCGACACACCCCAAGTCTCAGACGACGATCACCCGAAAGTTACGAGACACGCCCTA
>NZ_BCRA01000227.1 GCF_001552355.1 Microbacterium resistens NBRC 103078 | reverse complement strand
CCTCCGCGACGGGCTCGTCGACGGCGGCGTCGGGCGCGGCGCCCTCGGGGGGCCACGGATCGCCGCCTGCGGTGCGTGGCAGGCCTCTGCGCATCGTCGCCATGGCGGCCTACTTCCGCGCCCGCAGCGCCTCGATCACCTGCGGGACGACCGTGAAGAGGTCGCCGACGATGCCGAAGTCGGCGACGTCGAAGATCGGGGACTCGGGGTCCTTGTTGATCGCGACGATCGTCTTGGCCGTCTGCATGCCCGCTCGGTGCTGGATCGCGCCGGAGATCCCCAGGGCGATGTAGAGCTGCGGGGAGACCGAGACGCCGGTCTGCCCGACCTGGTGGGCGTAGGGGATGTATCCGGCGTCGACGGCCGCACGGGAGGCGCCGACCGCTCCGCCGAGCTCGTCGGCGAGCTCCTCCACGAGCGAGAACGCCTCCTTGGACCCGAGTCCGCGCCCGCCCGAGACCACGACCTTCGCCCCGCGCAGCTCCGGGCGCGAGGACGTCGCCTCGACCGCCTGGATCTCCCCCGCCGACGCGGCGGGAGAGGCGGACGGGGTGACGTCGAGGGCCTCGACGCGCGCCTGCTTCGCCTCGGCCCTGGCGTCCACGGCCCCCTGGCGGATCGTGATGACCGGGGTGCCGAAAGTCGGCGCGGAGTCGACGAGGAACGCCCCGCCGTACACCGAGTGGTGCGCGACGACGCCCTGGTCGTCGCGCGAGACGCCGGTCGCGTCGACGGAGAGGGCCAGGCGCTCGCGGACGGCGAGACGGCCGGCGACGTCGCGCCCCGCGATCGAGTTCGACACGAGGACCGCGTCGGGGCGCACGGCCGCATAGGCGGCCTGCAGGGCGTCGACGACCGGGACGGTCAGCGCGGCGGCGTCGGCGTCCGCCGTCAGCACCACCTCGGCACCGGCGGCCGCCGCGGCCTCGACGGCCGCCTGTGCGGTGCCGGC
>NZ_BCRA01000226.1 GCF_001552355.1 Microbacterium resistens NBRC 103078 | reverse complement strand
GTTCGCCCAGGCCGTCCGGCGGCGCCGGCTGGCGTTGTCCGGAGTGGTCGGGCTGGGGGTGCTCGCGGCCGTGCTGGCCGGAGTCGTCGCCGCCCGCCCCACCGAGGCGCGGACGATCCAGCCGGAGACCGCGAACCGGGACATCATGCTGTGCCTGGACGTGTCGGGCTCCATGACCGAGGTGGACCGGGAGGTCGTGACGATCTTCTCCGAGCTCGCCGAGGGCTTCGAGGGGGAGCGGATCGGGCTGACCATCTTCAACAGCTCCCCGGTCCAGGTCTTCCCGCTCACCGACGACTACGAGTTCGTCCGCACGCACCTCGACGACATGGCGCGGAGCTTCGACTACACCGACACGGTGCCCGAGCACTGGGTCGGCACGATGAACGGTCCCGGCGCCTCCCTCATCGGCGACGGGCTGGCCTCCTGCGCCCTGCGCTTCGACCACGGCGACGAGGAGCGCGCCCGCTCGATCATCCTCGCCACGGACAACGAGCTCAACGGATCGCCCATCGTCTCCCTGGCCGAGGCTGCGGCCTTCACCGCCTCCAAGGACATCCGCCTCTACACGATCAACCCGGTCGACGGGATCGACTCCGGCCTCAGCGACGAGCTGGCGGAAGCGGCCGCGGCGACCGGCGGGCGCGCGTTCAGCCTGCGCGACACGACCACGGTCGCGGAGATCATCGACGAGGTCCAGGAGCAGGAGGCCAAGACCCTCGTGGGCGAGGCGACCGTGGTGCGCGCCGACGCCCCGCAGCCCTGGATCGCCGCGCTCCTCGTCGTCGCGCTCGGCTTCGTCGTGCTGCTGTGGAGGGTGCGCCTGTGATCCTCCAGCCCGTCATCCCCGCCTTCCTCGTGGTGCTCCTCGTCGTCCCGATGCTCATCGGCACGGGATGGATGCTGTGGCGGCCGGCGACGGCCCCCGGTGCGGCGACGGCACCGGCGGCGAG
>NZ_BCRA01000225.1 GCF_001552355.1 Microbacterium resistens NBRC 103078 | reverse complement strand
GCGCGCGGACGAGTGCGCTGCGGGACGGGCTGGGCGCGGTGGCGGCCGCGGAGGGCGTCGCCCTGCGGACCGCGCGCACCTCGATCCGCGTGACCGGCGTGAGCGGATCCTGGCTTCCCCTCCCCTACCAGGCCACCACGGTCCGGGGGCTGAACGGAAGCTGGATCGCGATGCGCGACAATCGCACCGTCATCGCCTCCGACGCCGACGCCGCCGACCAGAACTACACGGTGGAATCGGCCTCGGTGCAGCCGACCCTCGAGCAGGTGCGGGCCGCGTCCGCCGCGCAGGCCCCTGTCGCCGGGCCGTTCCGCGACCTCCCCGCCGACCTCCCGCCCGTGATCGAGGAGACCGCGCGTCAGGTCGCGGGGGCGGAAGGCAGCGACTACGACCGCATGGTCGCGCTGCAGACGTGGTTCCGCGCCGGGTTCCGGTACTCGGAGGAGACCCCGGTCGCGGAGGAATTCGACGGCACCGGAGTGGATGCGGTGGAGGCCTTCCTCACGGTCCGGGAGGGCTACTGCGTCCACTTCGCCGGGGCGTTCGCGCTGATGGCGCGCTCGCTCGGGATGCCCACGCGCATCGTCGTCGGCTACCTCCCCGGGACGGCGAGCGACCAGCGGCAGGACGGCGGCCCCGTCTATCTCGTGACGAGCGACCAGCTCCACTCCTGGCCCGAGGTCTACTTCGAGGGCCTGGGCTGGATCCCGTTCGAGCCGACCGCGACCCGCGGCGTCCCGACCCGGTTCGAGACCGCGGCGAACGGCACGGGGAGCGGGGCGCCCGCCCCGAGCGAGGCGCCGACGAGCGAGCCGACCGCGGCTCCCGCCACGAGCGACCCGTTCGACCGCAACGACCAGGATCCGGACGCCGGCGGCGCCGTGCCGCTGCGGACCTTCGATCCGTACCCGCTGCTGTGGACGATCCTCGGCGTGCTCGCGGTCGTGCTCCTGCCCGCTCTCGCCCGCGCGATCCGACGCGCCGCGCGGTTCGGCGCCATCCGCCGGGGCGACGCCACCGCGGCGTGGGCGGAGGTCCGCGACAGTCTGCTGGACCTGGGCCT
>NZ_BCRA01000224.1 GCF_001552355.1 Microbacterium resistens NBRC 103078 | reverse complement strand
GTACCGGGTCATCACGTTGGTGTCAGTCGGGTGATCGGCGGGTGGCCTCCGAGGGCTGAGTGGCGCCGTCCAGTGTTGTAGTGCTCGAGCCAGGGTGCAAGCGCTGCGGTGCGGTCTGTGTTGGTGAGGAAGACGTGCCGGTAGGCCCATTCGGTCTGCAGGGTGCGGTTGAAGCGTTCGACCTTGCCGTTCTGCCAGGGGCAGTGTGGCTTGATGAACTTCTGCCGGATCCCGTGCGCGGCGCAGATCTCGCGCAGCGAGAACCTGTAGGCCCAGGCGTTGTCGGTGATGAGCCGCTCGATGCGGGGGATGCCGTGGGCGGCAAAGTAGGCGATCGCGCGTTCCAGGAACGCCGCGCAGGTGGCTCCCTTCTCGTCGGGCAGGACCTCCGAGTACGCGAGCCGGGAGTGATCGTCGACGAGTGAGTGGACATAGTCATACCCGACCTTCGTGTTCCGGTCTCGCAGGATGGATCCGCTGGCGCGGCCGTGTGCTTTCCAGCCGCCGCCGTCGGGGATCTTGCCGAGCTTCTTCACGTCCATGTGGACCAGCTCGCCGGCCCGGTCCCGCTCGTAACGGACCGCGGTGGTCTTCGACGCGCGGATCACCTCCCCCGTGATCGGATCCAGTGCCCGCAGCGGCGGGACGCCGTGACGGGCGAGGATGCGCGAGACCGTCCGAGCCGACATGCCCAGTCGCGCGGCGATCTCCTCACGCCCGATGCGCTCCCTCTGGCGCAGCTCGAGCACTGCCTCCTCGCGCCCGGGACTCGTACGCGTCGGGCTGGTGTGCGGACGCGAGGAACGGTCGACCAGCCCAGCCTCGCCCTCGGCGCGGTAACGCTCGATCCAGCGCTTCACGCAACGACGTGAGACTCCCATCGCCGCGGCGATGTGCGCCTGCTTCCAGCCGGCTCGGGCACGTTCAATGATCAACCGCCTGCCATGAACGGTCAGACGGGCGTTAGCGTGGGCCATGGGACCTCCGTGTGCTTCGTGAAGACGTCAGATATCTCCACTAAGCCCGGAGGTCCTCCCCATTCACAATCCCAACGAGGGGACCAACCTCATGGCCGGGTA
>NZ_BCRA01000223.1 GCF_001552355.1 Microbacterium resistens NBRC 103078 | reverse complement strand
CTAGGTGTACCGGGTCAGGACGTTGGTTGCAGTCGGCTGATAGGGGGTTTGCCTCCGAGGGCTGAGTGGCGTCGTCCAGTGTTGTAGTGCTCGAGCCAGGGGTCAAGAGCTGCGGTGCGGACGTCGTTCGAGGTGAATGGTTGCCGGTAGGCCCATTCGGCCTGCAGGGTGCGGTTGAACCTCTCGACCTTCCCGTTCTGCCACGGGCAATGTGGTCGGATGAACTTCTGCCGGATGCCGTGTACCGCGCAGACCTCGCGTAGGGAGTAGCGGTAAGCCCATGCGTTGTCGGTGATCAGCCGCTCGATCCGGGGGATGCCGTGAGCGGCGAAGTAGCCGATCGCGCGCTCGAGGAACGCGGCGCAGGTCGGGCCCTTCTCATCCGGGAGTACCTCTGAGTACGCAAGCCGGGAGTTGTCGTCGATGACCGAGTGCACATAGTCATAGCCGTTACGGGTCTTCTTCTGCACCGTGCTCCGGCTGTCGGCACGACCGTTCGCCTTCCACCCGCCGCCATCGGGGATGCGGCCTAGTTTCTTCACATCCATGTGCACCAGCTCGCCGGGCCGGGCGCGTTCGTAGCGTATCGCGGTGGTCTTCGACGCGCGGATCCGCTCCCCGGTCATCGGGTCCAGCTCGGCCAGACGAGGCAGCCCCGCCCGGGCGAGGATGCGGGACACCGTCCGCGCCGGCACCCCGGTGCGCGCTGCGAGCTCATCGCGCCCGATTCGTTCCTCCTCCCGGATCGCCACCACCGCGGCCGCCGTGACATCGGGTGTGCGGTTAGCGATGTGGTGAGGACGTGAGGAGCGGTCATGGAGACCGGCCTCGCCCTCGGCCCGATAGCGATCCAGCCACCGCTTCACGCAGCGCCGCGACACCCCCATCGCCGCGGCGATATGCGCCTGCTTCCACCCGGCACGAGCGCGTTGGACGATCAGCAGCCTGCCGTGCACGGTCAAGCGGGCATTACGGTGAGACACGAGAACCTCCGAGTTCGTGAAGACGTAAGACATCTCCACTAGGCCCGGAGGTTCTCCCCATTCACAAGACTCGAACCGCCACCAACCTCATGGCCGGGTACA
>NZ_BCRA01000222.1 GCF_001552355.1 Microbacterium resistens NBRC 103078 | reverse complement strand
GGGGGTCGGTGCGGCGCCGCTGCCGCGCGGCGGGATCCTCGGTATCCCGGAGAACCCGTTCGCCGAGGACGTGCGGCGGATCATCGGATGGCGCGGCGCGTGGCGCGCGTACGTCGACCGGCTGCGTCCTCCGCTGACCATCGGCCACGACCGGAGCCTCGGGCATCTCGTCCGCTCGCGCATGGGCGCGCGGGTCCTCGACTGCCTGGTCGCCCCCGTCACGACGGGCGTGCATTCCGCCCATCCCGACACGATCGACACCGAGGTGGCCGCCCCGGGACTCAACGCGGCGCTGACCCGGGCCGGGTCGTTGTCCGGGGCTGTGGCGAGCCTGCGCGCGGACGCGGCCCGGAAGACCGCCGCGCCCCGGAGCGGAGCCGAGCCGGCGCGCGCTCCTGGCGCGGCCGTGCGCGGGATCGACGGCGGCATGGCCGTGCTCGTGGACGCCCTCGTCGCCCGGCTCGGCGTGCTCGGATCCGAGGTCCGCACCGGCTCCTCCGTCGTCGGGCTCGCGCGGGACGCCGACGCCTGGGTCGTGCGGTTCGAGGCGCCCGATCCCCGACCCCGCCCCGCGGACGCGGACATCGACGCATCGACGGAGGGGGGAGACGCCCTTGTCGCGGAGGAGCGGTTCGACGCCGTGATCCTCGCCGCGGACGAGGCGACGACGCGTCGCCTGCTGTCGCCGCACGTCTCGGCCCTCGATGCGATCCCCGCCGGCGACGCCCCGCACATCGAGATCATCACCCTGGTCCTGGACGCTCCGGCTCTCGACGCGTCGCCGCGCGGATCCGGCGTCCTCACGGTCCCCGGCAGCCACACCGCCAAGGCCCTCACACACGCCACGGCCAAGTGGCCGTGGCTGCGCACCGCCGCAGGGGACCGACACGTGGTGCGGGTGTCGTTCGGCTCCCAGGGGGAGGAGCCGGCGACGTCCGGGCTGGACGACGACGCCGCCGCCCGGCTGGCGATGGCCGAGGCCGCGGCGATGCTCGGTGTCGCCCTGCCGGCGAGCGCGCTGCGCGGATCGTTCCGCGCGCGGTTCACCCAGTCCCAGCCGACGGCGGCGATCGGCGCGGCCGACCGGCGGGCCGCC
>NZ_BCRA01000221.1 GCF_001552355.1 Microbacterium resistens NBRC 103078 | reverse complement strand
TGTGATGTCCAGGGAGGTTGTTGAGTCTGCTGGCCGGTGTTGCTCCGATTGCGGAGTGTCGCCTGTGGTGATTGTAGAAGTGGATCCAGCCGGGTAGCGCGTCGCGACGCTCGGTCTCTGTCGAGTAGAGCCTTGCGTAGGCCCATCCGTCCGCGAGGGTGCGGTGGAAGCGCTCGATCTTGCCGTTCGTCTGCGGCCGGTAGGGGCGGGTCCGTTTGTGCGTGATGCTGAGGGCTGCGCATGCGTCCCTCCACGCGAATGAGCGGTAAGCGGCACCGTTATCGGAGAGCACCCGTTCGACGGTGACGCCCCGGTCGGCAAACCAGGCAGTCGCGCGTTGCAGAACCCCGATCGCAGTCTCGGCGCGCTCGTCAGCGTGCATCTCGACGTAAGCGACGCGGGAATGGTCGTCGATGACCGTGTGGAGGTAGCCGACCCCGAGCCGTGGCTGATGGGCGGCGTTGCGGTTCACCCCGGTCATCGCGTGCCGGTTCCTGGTGCCCTGTGCACGCCCGAGAAAGCGGTGCCCGCCGCCGTCGGGGATGTTGCCGAACTTCGTGACATCGACGTGGATCAGCGAGCCGGGATGGTCGTGCTCGTAACGGCGGATCGGTTCTCCGGTGACCCGGTCGATGCGGCTGAGCCGGTTGATCCGGCACCGCACCAGGACCGCGTGAACGGTCGAGGGCGCCAGCCCAAGCTCCCCGGCGATCTGGACCGGTCCCAGTCTGCGTCGCCACCGGGCAGCGACGATCCGCTTGACGATCGGCGACGGCGTCTTCGATGGCATCGAGCGCGGGCGGCTCGAGCGGTCCTGCATCCCGGCGGCACCCTCGGAGCGCCACCTGGCCGCCCACTTCCGCGCCGTCACGGTCGAGACCATGAACATCTTCGCCGCCACTGACGGCGGCCAGTCATCATCGACGATCAGGCGCGCCAAGCGGATACGAGCGCGCGGAGTCAGAGCAGCATTAGCGTGGGACACGAAGACCTCCTGGCTTGTGAAGCGGTTGAACTCAACAGCTCCACTTCACAACCGGAGGTCTTCACCTCTCAGCAGGTCACGGCCGTGTCGCCCGAAACAACGTCCCAGGACATCAC
>NZ_BCRA01000220.1 GCF_001552355.1 Microbacterium resistens NBRC 103078 | reverse complement strand
ACCCCGGCGAGCAGCTCCGCCTCCGCCGCGGCCCGCTGCGCCGCGCGCGCCCGGCGTGCCGCCTGGTCCACGACGACGCTGACGAGCACCGCGATGACGACGTACAGGACGAGCGCGAGGGCGTGCAGCGGATCCGCGATCGTGACGGTGAACAGCGGCTCGACGAAGAGGAAGTCCAGGGTCAGGCCGGAGAGGACCGCGGCGAACAGCGCGGGGCGCAGCCCGCCGACCAGTGCCACCACGACGACGAGCAGCTGGTAGGCGAGCACGTCCGAGGTGATCGACGCCTCCGAGCGCAGGGAGAACAGGAGCCAGGAGAGCAGCGGCCCGCCGACGAGCGCGATCGCGAACCCGAGGATCTGCCGCCGCCACCCCAGCGCGCCGCCGGTGACCCGCGGGAGCCGGCCGTGTCCGCCCGCCGCGGCATGCGTCACGATGTGCACGTCGATCGCCCCGGCCCGGCGGATGACCTCCGCCCCGATCCCCGGGCCGGTGAGGGCCGCGGCGAACCGGCCCCGGCGGCTCACGCCGATCACGAGCTGCGTCGCGTCCACGGACTGGGCGAACTCCACCAGGGTCCGCGCCACGTCGTCGCCGACGAGCTGGTGCATCGTCCCGCCCAGGGACTCGACGAGGCCGCGCTGAGCCGTCAGAGCGCCCGGCGCGTCCGCGCGCAGGCCGTCCTGCGTGGACACGTGCACCGCGAGAAGCTCACCGCCGGCGGCGCGGGCGGCGATCCGCGCTCCGCGTCGCAGCAGCGTCTCCCCCTCCGGGCCCCCGGTGAGGGCGACGACCACGCGTTCCCTGGTTTGCCACGCGCCGTCGATCCCGTGCTGGCTGCGGTACGAGCGCAGGGCGCTGTCCACCTCGTCGGCCAGCCACAGCAGGGCGAGCTCGCGCAGCGCCGTGAGGTTCCCGAGGCGGAAGTAGTTCGACAGCGCGGCGTCGATCCGCTCGGCCGGATAGACGAGACCGGCGGACAGGCGGTCCCGCAGCGACTCCGGCGCCAGGTCGACGACCTCGATGCCGTCGGCGGCCCGGACCACCTCGTCGGGCACCGTCTCCTGCTGGGCGATGCCGGTGATCTTCTCCACGACGGCGTTCAGGGACTCGATGTGCTGCACGTTGACGGTCGTCACCACGTCGATCCCGGCGTCGAGGAGGTCCTGGACGTCCTCCCAGCGCTTGGCGTGCCGGGAGCCGGGGGCGTTCGTGTGCGCGAGCTCGTCGACGAGCGCGAGCTCCGGAGCCCGGGCGAGCACGGCGTCGAGGTCCATCTCGTCGAGCACGACGCCGCGGTGCGCGACCGTCCGCCGCGGGACCTCCTCCAGCCCCTCGGCCTGCGCGCGCGTCGCGG
>NZ_BCRA01000219.1 GCF_001552355.1 Microbacterium resistens NBRC 103078 | reverse complement strand
ACCGGGGTCGGGAGCGGTGTCCGCAGTCACATCCTCGGGGTCGGGGGTCTGGCCCTGCGTCGTCACGTCCGCGGCGGACGAGCCCGCGGTCTCCGCGGTGATCGCGGTCTCGTGCGCGGCGGGCGCCTCCGGCGCACCGTCGCCCTCGCCGGCCATCGGCGCATCCCCGTCCGCATCCGACGGTTCCGTTCGTGCGGGGTCCACGACCGTCTGCTCCCCGTCGCTGCTGCCGCCCAACGGCGCGGAACCCGCGGCGTCCGCGGCGGCCGGGCGGCGATCCTTCGCCTCCCGCTTGTTCCGCGGGGCGCGCTTCGGGCGCTCCGGCTTCTCCCGGGCCGGGAGCGGTTCACGTTCGGGCACCAGTCCGACCGCTCGGGGCAGGCCGCGCGCGGCGCGGCGGGACGCGCGCGTGGGGATCGCGAGCAGCAGGGCGGCGAGCAGGATGACGAGCTGGACGGTCACCACGAGCTGCGCCATGCTCCGCTCGTGCGCCGGCAGCTCCGCACGCGGCGCCGGAACGGCCTCCATCCGCCACAGGGCGCCCTTGTCGGTATTGCCCGCACGGAGGAAGCCCGCGCGCTGATCGAGCGCGGTCACGGCCTCCAGCCGCAGTGCCCGGGCGGCGTCCGTCTCCTCCCCCGGTGCCGAGTTCAGCAGCACGTAGCGGATCCCCAGCGCGGACAGCTCGCTGGGGGCGTCGAACGCCCGCGAGGACACCAGGTCGACGGCGAGCTCGGACAGATCCCGTCCGCGCGGCTCGGTCGCGGTGCTGAGGAGCGTCGTCTGGGCGCCGAGGGTCTGGCTCGCCCCCCACACCGCCTCGACGCCGAGCCCCCCGGAGGGCTGGGGCGTGAGGACGAGGGTCCCGAGATCCTGGTCGTCGCGCGCCTGGGCGTTGATGAAGGCGGGCAGCGTGCTCTCCGTGGACTTGACGACGTCCGCGGTGCCGCGCGCGACCGCGGTCAGCGACGGGACCGCGCACACCGCGATGGCCGCCGCCGCGACGAGAGCGGAGACCCGTCGCAGCGACGGGAGCGTCACGAGGCTGTCCAGCGTGACGAGCGCACCGGCGAGCGCGCCCGCCCAGGCCAGGCTGAGCCCCGTCCCCGGCCAGATCGCGACCGGAGCCGACTGGGCGAAGCTCACCGCGACCCCCACCGCGAGGAACGCGGTCGCGAGACCGGCGGCGGCGACGACCACCGAGAGGATACCGGCGCTCCAGCGCGGCGCGACCGGAGCCAGCAGTGCGAGCACCGCCAGCGGAGCGGCGAGCCACAGTGCCCACGGGGCCGCCGTGCCGAGCAGCGCCGCCCAGCCCGCGTCGTCGTTCGTCGGCAGCCCCGCGGCGATCGCGAGGCGACCCGCGGCGTCGGCGCC
>NZ_BCRA01000218.1 GCF_001552355.1 Microbacterium resistens NBRC 103078 | reverse complement strand
AGCGCGGTGTGCGAGCGTCCGCGCTCGCCCTCGCGCGTGCCGCCGCCGCTGCCCTCCCACGGCGCGGGCCGGTCCGCGGCCTCGTCGGCGACCTCGCGCCCGTCATCGGTGAGGGAGTACGTCTTGCGGCCGCGGAGTTCCTCGGCCACGATCAGGCCCTCGTCCGCGAGGAGCTGGAGCGTCGGGTACACCGATCCGGCGCTGGGCTTCCACGCCCCGCCGCTGCGCTCCTCGATCTCGTGGATGATCTGGTAGCCGTGCATGGGCTGCTCGGCCAGGAGCGCGAGCACCGCCGCACGCACGTCCCCGCGCGCCATGCGGGTGGGTGCACTGGGGCGCTGGTCGAACGCGGATCGGAGCTGCTCCATCGCCTCCCAGATCGCCGCGCCGGGACCGCCCCGACCGCCCAGCCCGCCGAAACCGCCGAACCCCTCGGAACCGAATGCGCCGCTCATCATGACCTCCCGTGTCGGATCGTGAACGATACTCAACGATATGTCGTTAACTGTCGCCGGGGAAGAGGCCGCCGGGACGAGCAGGCCTGATCCCGGCACTCAATGCACGGAGCCCTGACGCGTTGCGACCGAGGCAGTCTCGTCCACGACAGCGGTCCATGATGGCTCCATGGAACCGATATGGCTCTACGTGTTTAGCGAGACTGTCCCGAACTGGCTCATGGCGCTCAGTGCGGCCGCCGCCTTCGCCACCTTCGTGTGGCGCCGACACGACAAGAGAGAGGAACGCGCGCTCCGCGTCGAGGACCTTGGCGAGAAGGTGCACGCTCGATGGATCATCCGTCGCTCACCGGACTCGGAGAAAGACGAATGGGGCCTGCTGATCACCAACGGACTCGAGACCCCGGTACGGGACATATCGATCGAGTGCCAGGGAAACCGCTACTCATCGACCTATCTCCACCGTCAGGTCGCTCCGGGGCAGCATTTTGCCCAGTCCCTTCCCACACGCCAACAACCGTGGGGCTGGGCCGAGCCGATTGCCTCGGCCGAGATCAGGGACAACGTCACGCCCGGAAATCACGATGTCCTCCGGATGTGGTTCACCGCTCGCGCCCGACAGTACGTCCGTGACGCTGATGGAACGGTCCGATTGGTCGAGACAGACGTGTGACTGATCCACGGGGTCGGTACGGGGAATCCCGCACCCGGCGCCGCGGGGATCGGCGGCGAAGGAGCGCGGCGGGCGAGCGGGCGGGGGCGCGTCGGTAGACTCCGGCCGACGGAAGGGGACGATCCATGGCGTGGGTGGAGGTCGTCCCGCAGATCCTCGTCGCCCTCGCGATCCTGTTCCTTCCGGGAACGGCGTGCGCCCTGCTGCTCGGCGTCCGCGGGGCGCTCGCGGCCGGCGCCGCCCCGGCCGCGTCCC
>NZ_BCRA01000217.1 GCF_001552355.1 Microbacterium resistens NBRC 103078 | reverse complement strand
GGGATCCGGAGCCGGAGCGGGCGCCCGCGGCGGGATGATCATGGGAGCCGGCGGCACGGGATCGGACGAGAAGAAGCGTCCGCGCGCCGGGCTCGGAGGCCCGATCGCGCCGCGCATCGAGGACGACGAGGAGCCGCTGCCGCGGTCGAAGGGCTCCCGTGCGGGCTCACGCGACGACCGGGAGTGAGCGGTGCCCGCCGGTCAGCGCGCACCGGACGAGTAGGGTACTGCTGTGTCCGGGGGAGTGATCGAGCGGCGGCGCATCGCGCTCGCGGGCGGGCGGGGACGCGCCGACCTTGCGCTGCCCGTCGACGAGAGCCTGGCGCAGGCCCTGCGGGTCAGCGGTCTCGCCGGATCGGCCCGTCCCACGGTGCTCGGTCCGGACGGGTACGAGATCGATGCGGACACCCTCGGCGAGGATCTCGTCGAGGGCGGGCTGTACACCCTGGTCGACCCCGACGCGGTCGCGGGCGATGCGGACGTCGCACGGGGACGGGCCGACGAAGGGCGCGCGGACCACGGCGCCCGCTGGGTGCTGCTGGCGGTCGCGGCGGTGCTGCTCGTGGCCGCCGGCGCAGCGAGCGCGATCGACCCCCTGCTGCGCCTGATCGCCGGTCTGGTGGCCGCGGCGGGCGCCTTCGTGTCCGCGGTGGCCTGGACCGGCCGCACTGCGGACACGGACACCGACGCTCTGGCGCTGCGGGGCGTGGTCGCCCCGGCGGCGTTGTCCTTCGCCGCGGGAGCACTGCTGATCCCGGCGTCGCTCGAGGCAGCGGCGCACCTGTCCGTCGCTTCCGGCTTCCTCGCCGCCGCCGTCGGGACGGCGCTCGTCGCCCTGCTCACCGGGACGCGCGCGATCCGCGCGGCCGCGGGGACCGTGGCGATCCTGCTGGTCGTGTTCGGCGCGGTGTGGGGGATCGCGCTGCTGCTGCGCTGGGCCCCGCCCGACGCGGCCGCGATCTGCCTGGGCCTCGTGCCCCTGCTGCTGCGCGCGCTCCCCAGCGCCCTGGTGAACCTCCCCGACGGGGCGTTCATCGACTATCGGCACTTCATGAGCAACCGCTGGACCGTGCGCGGTGCGATCCCCGAGTCGCCGACGACGGTGGATGCCCTGGGCGTACGCGAGGTGGTGGCCGACTCCTGGGCGCGGCTGGGGTCGGGCACGGTCGTGCTCAGCCTCGTCCCCCTGGCGCTGGCTCCCGTCGTCCTGCTGCGGCCCTGGGGTTCGGACCCGTTCGTCGTCGGCGGCGGCATCGCGCTGCTGGTCTGCCTGGTGCTGTCCCTCCTGCTCGTGCCGCGTCACACCGGCTCGCGCCTGCTGCGCTGGGCGCCGCGGGCGTCGGCGGTCGGCGTGCTCGTCCTCGCGGCGGCGGCCGTCGCCGCCGGGACAGGACC
>NZ_BCRA01000216.1 GCF_001552355.1 Microbacterium resistens NBRC 103078 | reverse complement strand
CCCCCGCACCGCCGGTCGCCCCGCTGCCGCCGACCGACGACAGCCCCTGGGCGCCGCGCGACGGCGAGCGTCGCTGGACGGCTCCGGGATCCGACGGCGCATGAGCCGCGTGCACCTGCAGATCCCGCTCATCCCCGACGGGGACGAGGCCCAGCGCTGGGCGGAGCAGGAGCTCTCGCGACCCGAGTACGCCGAGGCACGACCGACGCTGTTCGACCAGTGGGCCCGCGCCGTGGCGGAGTTCCTCGCCGACCTGTTCACCCCGCAGGGCGGCGGGAACCTCGGCCCTGTGGCGTTGACCCTCGTCTGCATCGTCGTCGTCGCCGCGCTCGTCATCGTCCTCATCCTCTGGGGCCGTCCGCGACGGTCGTTCGCCCGCCGCGCCGCCACGGACCTCCTCGGCAGCACGGACGCCCGCTCCGCCGCAGAGCTGCGTGCGGACGCGGAGCGCAGCGCTCGCGCGGGAGACTGGGACGAGGCCGTCGTCCTGGGGTACCGCGCGCTCGCCCGCTCGCTGCAGGAGCGCGACCTCATCGCGCCTGCGCCCGGTGCGACGGCGCAGACCATCGCCCGGGAGGCGACGGTCGCGTTCCCGGAGGAGGCCGAAGCGCTGCGGCGGGCGGCCGAGTCCTTCGACGACGTGCGGTATCTCCGCCACCCCGGCACGTCCGAGCGGTACCGCGACCTCGCGGACACCGACGCCCGCCTCCTGGCGGCGCGGCCGGAGCTGGTTCCCGCATGAGCACCGCGCAGGACAGCACGACGCAGGACGCCTCGACGGCGTCGACGGTCGTCCGCACGCGCGGCGGCGCCTCCCGTGCGCTCGCGTGGATCCTGATCGTCCTCGTCCTCCTCGGCGTCGCGGTGGTCGCGCTCCAGGTGGCGGCGCAGCGCCCCGGGCTGCGCACGGGATTCGACCCCGAGGGCAACGGCCCCGGCGGCACCCGTGCTCTGGCCGAGATCCTCCGCGCCCAGGGGGTGGAGGTCGACGTGGTCCGCAGTCGTATCGAGGCCGCGCAGACGATGGACGAGCGATCGACGCTCGTCCTGGCCGATCCGTACGCGCTCTCCGACGACGCCGTGCGCACGCTGATCGGCGAGGCGGACGACGTCGTGATGCTCACCGGCAGCGCCCGGATGCTGCGCATTCTCGGGCTCGGCGACTACGCCGCAGGGAGCGCGTCCGGCCCGCTGACGGCCTCGTGCGACCTGCCGGAGTTCGCCCGGGTCGGCGAGATCGAGCCCGGTCAGCTCTTCCAGCCCGCGGACGGGGCCACCGCCTGCTTCGCCGACGATGCCGGGGCGGCCGTTCTCGTGGCCGACGAGGGCGACCGCCGCCGCGCGATCATCGACGGCTCGCGCCTGCTCACCAACGAGCGCCTCGCGGAGAACGGCAACGCCGCGCTGGGCCTGGCCCTCCTCGGTCAGCACGAGCGCGTCGTCTGGTACGTCCCCTCGTTCGGCGACAGCGACCTCGAACCCGGCGACGCGGAGGCCACCCTGGCCGAGCTGACACCGGGATGGGTGACCCCGGCGATCCTCACCCTCCTCGTCGCCGCGATCGTGGCCGGCGTCTGGCGGGGCCGCCGCTTCGG
>NZ_BCRA01000215.1 GCF_001552355.1 Microbacterium resistens NBRC 103078 | reverse complement strand
CCCAGGCGGTGCGCGGCGGGTTCGCGCCCGGTGAGGTCGTGCACGTGGGCTGGACGGCGATCGACGTCTCCGCGGTGGAGGCGGGCGGATCCTCCGGCCCCCTGGCGATGCGGGACGGCGTGCCCTCGGTGCGATGGTCCGCCGCGGGCGGATACATGCCGCTGGCCGCCTACCTGGACGAGCGGATCGCCCTGCTCCTGGGCGGGTAGCGCCGGGACCGGGTGCCCCGATGTCGGCCTCCGGACCGGCGGCGCTCAGCGACCGAGCGCGATATCGGCGAACCGGCCGAGGATCCGGGCGGGCTCGGTCACCGCGGAACGGAGCACCGCCTCCTGGACGGTGTCGAAGGCTGCCGGATCGAAGTAGCCGGTCGTCCGGTAGAACGTCATCCGGTCCGCGAAGTCCCGCGGCGACGGCTCCGGATGGAACTGCGTCGCCCAGAGGCGGTCGCCCACGCGGTACGCCTGGACGGGGCAGGCGTCGTTCGCGGCGAGCAGGACGGCGCCGGGCGGAGCCTCGCGCGAGCCCTCCTTGTGGGCGGTGAAGGCGGTGAACGCCGGGGCGGACGGTCCGAACAGCGGATCGGCGGCGGCCGCGGGCGTCGTTCGCACCTCCGCGGCGCTGGCCTCCTCCGGGTGGTCGGTCGTGACCGTCCCCCCGAGCAGGCGCGTCACGACGCCGATACCGAAGCACGTGAAGAAGGCAGGCGGACCGCCGTCGATCGCGCGCTGCGCGATCCGCTCCAGGTCCGCCTCCAGCCGGCGCTGAGTGTCGGACTTGGCGGCGTCGGTCGCGTTGAACGGGGAGCCGCCGATCACGAATCCGGCGTACCGCTCGCCGGCGTCGTCGGGGAGCGGGGTGGTCACGAGGTCGATGCGGTCCAGCTCGTCGGGACGGACGCCGAGAGCGACGCGGAAGGATGCGCGCTCCGCCGTCGCCGCGTCCAGCTCGGGGCGGACGCCCACATAGAGGAGCGAGGCCACCCCGAGATTCTAGGCGAGCGACGCCGTCCCGCTGAATCCGTGCGCCCCAGGGGGACTCAGCGGGAGGAGTTCTCCGTGCGGCCGCGGACGATGCCGACGAAGGTCTCGACGTCCGGCGTCGTCGCATCCTGCCTCCACGCCAGGAGCACCGGGGCGACGGGGCCGTCGACGAGGACGCGGTGGTCGACGTCCTTGCGGTGATGGAGCCGGGCCAGGGACATCGGCATGACGGCGATGCCGACGCCCGCGGCGACCGTCGCGACGGCGTCCGCCACGGTGTCCAGCGGACCGGATGCCGCATCGGCCGTGGGCAGGTCCAGAGGGCCGAGCACGTCCTCGCGGGTGGTGAGCAGCACCTCGCCGCGCAGGTCGTCCGCCGTGAGCTCGTCCGCCGCGAGCAGGTGCGAGTCTGCGGAGGCGACCACGACGGGCAGCTCCTCGTACAGCGGGATGGCGTGCAGACCGGTGCGCTCGAGCGGCTCGCGGACCAGGGCGATGTCCACCCGTCCGCTCAGGACGGCATCGCGTTGTGCGGCGACGGGGACCTCGACGAGCTCGAGCGCCACGTGCGGCATGCGGCGCTTCCACGTGTCGATCCATCGCCCCGGCATCGCCCCGGGAACGGCGCCGAGCCGAAAGGTGCGCGGCTGCTCGGGCGGGGCCGGGCGCGCGGCGCGGGACGGGGCGGCC
>NZ_BCRA01000214.1 GCF_001552355.1 Microbacterium resistens NBRC 103078 | reverse complement strand
TGATGTCTCGCTCTCGCTGTCGCCGTCATCGCGGGCGGCGTCACCGGGTCGGGCGGCGGCGCCTCCCCCGATCGTGCCAGGTCTGCGGCGCACGCGCTCGGTCGCCGCGGCGCGCAGCGCGCCGACGCCCCGCGACAGCCGGGAGCCGCCCAGCAGCGAACGCAGGCTCAGCCGGGCAGCGAGCCTGCGCCGCAGGCCGGCCTGCTTCCCCATGCCGCCGACGATCTCGTCGACCTCGCCCCAGAACGCGTCGATGTCCTCGGGCGTCGGGTCCGTCGGACCGAACACGCTCGCATCGGCCCGGTCGGCGAGGACGGTGGCCGCAGGCAGCGTGAGCGACTGCGCCACGTGCTCCGCCTCCTCCGCCCTGGTCGCTCCGGCGGGGATCCGCGCTCCGTAGTCGACCGCGCGATCGGCCAGCTCGTCCCAGCCTCCGCTGATCCGGTCGGCGGCCGCCTCCGCCGTGCGCCGCTTGCGCCGACGGGCGGCCTTCCACGCCCCGATGACGATGAACGGCGCGAGCAGGATCGCAAGCAGCAGCAGGACGCCGCCGGCGACGGCCAGGATGATCCCGATGATGCCCAGGATCTCGGAGCTGCCGTCCTCGCCCTCGCGCTGGTCCGGAAGCGTCGGCGGGAGGTCCACCGGCTCCTGGGGCGGGGGCGGCGGCTGCAGGACCTGCGGCTTCGGGTTCACCTTCGGCTTGGTGGTCTGCTCGTTCGGGACCTGGTCCTCCGGCGGCGTCGGATCGAACACGACCCATCCCGCACGATCGAAGTTCACCTCGACCCACGCGTGCACGTCGTCGCCCGTCGCGGCGAACGTGCCGCTCTCCTTGCCCTCCTCGGGGTAGAACCCCATGACGACGCGGGCCGGCATGCCGAGCTCGCGCGCGAACAGCGCCATCAGGGCGGCGTACTGCTCGTCGTCGCCGATCATCTGGTCCCCGGCGAGGAGGGTGCTCAGCCGCTCCGCGGTGTGTCCGGCGCGCGAGAGCACCTCGCCGTCGAGGCCGTGGCTGAAGAAGCCGCCCTCGTGGAAGTAGGTCTCCAGCGCCCTGACCTGCTCGATCGGCGTCTTCGCGTTCTCCACCGCCTCCGACGCGAGGGTCGCGACGTCGTCGGGGACGCCGCTCTGCTTCGGCATCACGACGTGGCCGAACCCCTGGTCCGCCAGCTCCTCGTCGGAGAACTCGCGCGGCAGGATCGCCTCCACGGTGTAGGAGTCGCCCTCGCCGAGGCGGGCCGTCGTGACGGCGGTCCCGGTGGCGTCGTTGTAGTAGGTGCTGCGGCGAAGCTCCTCGCCGCGGGTGCCGCCATAGGCGATCTCGCGCACCGCGCCCGCGTCCGGGACCCAGACCCCCCGGTAGTCCTGGACCGAGAACCGCAGGGTCACCGGCGTCCCCTCGGCGTCGGCGGACATGTTGCCGCGCAGCGGGGTGAACCCGCCCGAGGAGCCGATCCCCCGATCCGAGACGTCGTAGACGACGCCGGTGTACTGGTCCATGGTGCCCAGGCGCACACGCGCACCTTCGGGCAGCCCCTCGACGGTGAAGAGCGTGTCCTCGCGATGGTCCTTCACGTAGCCGCGGAAGCCCTGCAGCGGGCTCGGGTACTGGTGCACGTCGAACGGCGGGATGACGACGTCGCGGAACACGTGTCGCGGCTCGGTCGGCGCCGCGACCGCCGCGGTGGCCGCGCCGACGCCGCC
>NZ_BCRA01000213.1 GCF_001552355.1 Microbacterium resistens NBRC 103078 | reverse complement strand
TGCCCCGGGCGGCAGGGATCCCGGCGTCGTCAGCCGGCGCGCACCGCGGTACCCGCCGGGCGGCGGGACGGGAGGGGCGCCCTCGGAACGGGAGACGTAGCGGGGCTCGCGGTCTACCATGGCTTCTCCGTCCCGCCGCTGCCGCCGTCGTCGCCCTGGTCCTGCTGGTTCTGCTGCCGCTCGCGCTCGCCCTGCTCGAGCCGGTCCTGGAGGTCGTCCAGATCGGACTGATCGGGCTGCTGCTGCTCGGGCTCCTGCTCCTGCGGCTGATCCGGCTGCCCCTGCTGCTCCTGCTCCTGCTGGCGCTGCTGCTTCTCCTGAAGCCGGTCCGAGAGCTCGTCGAGCGTCTCGCTCATGTCGCGCTCCGGGTCCGAGGACTGCTGCTGCGCCTCGGGGCTGCGGCACTCCTCGGGCGTCTCGGCGGTGACGGTCAGGCCACGGCCGTAGAACTCCGCGGCGCCGACCGCGTCCCCCTCCTGGGATGCGGCGTCCCCCCGCCACTCCAGCACGAGCGCGAGATTCACCCGGATGTCGCAGACCTCGAGGCCGTGCGCGAGTCCGAGCGCCTCCTCGAACTTCGCCTGCCCCGCGGGCAGGTCGCCGCCGGCGGCGAGGCCCACCCCCTGATCGAAGGGCGCCTTGTACGGCTCGAACCAGTTGAGGGGCTCCAGGCCCTGGGCGGCGCGGACCGATCCGGCGTTGTCGCCGCCGACGTACGAGGCGATGGACTGGTAGGCGAACGCGTACATGCTGAGGAGCTTGCCCACCAGCAGCAGCGCCGCGAGGACCACCGGCACCGATCCCGCGGCGATCCACCGGCGCACGGTGCGCCGGCGCCGGTTGGCGGCGATCAGCGCCGCGGCCGCGTCCTGCGCGTCGCGCGGGGAAGACACGGCGGGGTCCGCCGCGGGCGGGCTCTGCAGGTCGGTCATCGCGGCTCCCCTCCTCCGCCGGTGCCCCCGCGGACGGCGAGGCCCCGCATGCGGGTGATCAGCATCGCGGCGCGGGCGAGCTCCACGCACAGCAGCAGGGCGATGACGAGCGCGAGGATCCAGGAGAGGTCCGTGACGTTCCCCGTCGTGCCGCCCTCGCGGTAGGCCGTCGTCGTGGACGGCGCCGGGGGCAGGTCGAGCGCGGGCGCCCCCGCGCGGGGCAGGTAGTCGACGCCGAGCTCGTCGGCGATCGTCCGCAGCGTCGTCTCGTCGATGACGGACAGTGCCGGCTCGCCCTGATAGAGGATGTAGTCGCCCTCGCCGCTGAACGCCCCCGTCGTCTCGCGCATGGGGCCGCCCTCCGCGGTGCCGTAGCCGAGGACGGCGCCCCCGACCACGTCCTTCGCGCTGGCGGAGAAGGACTCCGGGGCGGTGGCGGCGGTCTGCTCGCCGTCGCCCAGGTAGAAGACCATCCGGGCGCGCTCCGGATCGGACTTCGCCGCGCCGCGCAGCGTCTCCGCGAGCAGGGGAGCCGCGATCCCGACCGAGCTCCCGCGGGACTGGCGGGTGACCTCGGGCTGCAGCACGTCCACGGCGGAGACGAGCGCGGAGGTGTCGGTCGTCAGTGGGAGACGCAGCTGCGCGGCGGCGTCGAACGTGATCAGGGCGAACCGCGCGCCGGGGTAGGCCGCCGCGATCGCGCGGACGTCCTCGCGCACCTGGGTCATCCGCGGCTCGTCGTCCTCGCCGTCCTCGGCCACCATGCTCGCCGTCGTGTCGACGAGCACGACGATGTCCGTGTCCGTCGCCAGCGTCCGCACCTCGCCGCCGGGGATGCCGGGACGCAGGAGCAGCAGCCCGCACGCCAGCACGAGGACGAGCCGCAGGGCCCACAGCGCGCGCGAGCCCCCGCGCGCGCTCGCCGCCGGTGCCGTCGCCGCACCGGG
>NZ_BCRA01000212.1 GCF_001552355.1 Microbacterium resistens NBRC 103078 | reverse complement strand
GCTAGCGCGGCCCGCGGCCGGCGACGCCGGCGAACAGGGCGTGCAGCAGGGGCAGGACCGAGACGCCGATGAGGATCCAGCCGAGCACCGGCACCGGGCCGAGGAGAAGGGTCCCGCCGATGAGGAGCGCCGCGAACAGCACCGCGGAGACCGCCCGCCGCCCGATGCTCACCAGCCGGTCGAGCCGGCGCTCCAGCGGCGACGTGTCGAAGGTGAGGGTCCCGGCGTCGAACCGCGTGATCAGCGAGTCCACCCGCTGCGGCAGCCGCCACAGGACCCCCGCGTTCGCCAGGGCCTGCTTCCCGAGGTCCTGCGCCAGGTTTCCGCTCTCGTCGCGCAGGAGCCGGGTGGCGTAGGGCTCCACCGGATCCCAGAGGTTGAACTCCGGCTCGAGCGCACTGCACAGGCCTGACGTCAGCGCCACGGCGCGCATGAGCAGCAGCAGCTTCTCCGGGAACTGCACCGGCAGGGCCCGCACGGTGTCGCCGAACTCCACGGCGAAGTCGCGGAACTCCCTCGGGTCCACGTGGCGGAGCTCGCTGAAGCCCATGCCGCCGAAGCGGGCGAACAGCGCGGTGAGCGCGCGTTCCAGTTCCACGGTGCTGGCCGACGGCAGGAGCACGCCGATCTCCTGCGCCGCCGCCACCAGCCCCCGGCTGTCGCGGGCGGCGATGGCGATGACGAGCGTGCGCAGGCCGTCCCGGATGCCGTCGGGCACCTCGGCCATCATGCCGAAGTCGACGAACGTGAGGCGCCAGGGCACCGAGCCCGCCGCATGGCCCGGCGCCGGGCCCGCCGCATCGCCCTGCGGCAGCGGCGTGACGAAGATGTTGCCCGGGTGCGGGTCGGCGTGCACGAACGAGTGCGTGAACACCTGGTCGAGCATCACGTCCGCGAACACATCGGCGACGTCGGAGGGATCGATCCCCGCGGCGCGGAGGGCGACGGTGTCGTTGATCTTGATGGCGGTGACGTCCTCGAGCGTGAGCACCCGCCGCGTCGTGCGCTCCCACACGACCTGCGGGGCCGCCACGCGGGCGTCGGACGCCACGCACTCCGCGAACCGCTCCGCATTCGACGCCTCGTGCAGGTAGTCGATCTCCTCGCGGCAGGTGGCTGCGAACTCCTCGACGAGCGCCGGGGCGTCCACGCGGTCGGACACGATCCGCACCCGGCTCAGCCACCCCGCGACGCGGCGCAGCGCGGCGAGGTCGACGGCCACGACCGCATCGATGCCGGGCCGCTGCACCTTGACGACGACCGCCTCGAGCCCGGTGTCGGCGGCGTCCTCGGCGGACAGCACGGCCCGGTGCGCCTGCCCCAGCGACGCCGCGGCCACCGGTGCGGGATCGAACGCCGCGAAAGCACGGCTCAGCGGGACCCCGAGCTCCGCCTCGGCCAGCGCGCGGATGTCGTCGAAGGGGACCGCAGGGACCTCGTCCTGCAGATCGGCCAGCTCCGCCGTGATCTCCGGCGGGAGCACGTCGAGGCGCGAGGAGAGGAACTGCCCGACCTTGATCATCAGCCCGCCGAGCTCGACCGCGAGGTCGCGGAACCGCCGCGCGAGCCGCAGCATCCGCCCCTCGCGGGTGCGCTCCGCGACGGCGACCAGACCGAGTCGCGGAAGCACGAGCTCGAACCACCAGGTCTGGACGATGGCGCGCGCCGCGAAGAGCAGGATGCGCCGGTAGCGTGCCCGGTGCGGCCCGCGTGCGGCCTCCGGGACGCGATCGGCCATCAGGCGTCGGCCAGGATCGCGTACAGCTTGCGACGCGCATCCTCGAGCACGGTCACCGCCGCGTCCACCTGTGCGGCCGTGCCGGTGCGGGCCACCTGCGCGGCGGCGCCGGCGAGGTCCATGCCCGCCTTCGGCAGCGCGGTGTGCGAGCGTCCGCGCTC
>NZ_BCRA01000211.1 GCF_001552355.1 Microbacterium resistens NBRC 103078 | reverse complement strand
GGGCCCGCGCCTCCGCACGGGTCAGCGGGCGGGGCGCGTCGGCGCCGGCTGTTCCGGGACCCACGTCCGTCCGATCCGTGCCGCGGTTGTCCTCAGTGCTCATACGGATCCCCCGGCTCGTCGACGCGGGTCACGCCCGAGGGCTCCACGCGCAGGGTGCCGTCCTCCAGCGCCCGCACCGTCCCGGTCACCTCGACCCAGTCTCCGACCGCGTAGTCGCTCTGCCAGGCGTCGATCTGCACGGGCACCGCGGCGGGCTGCGCGTCGATCACGCAGTGCGTGATCACCATGCGGGTGAGTCGAGCCTCGTCCCCCTCGTCGCCGGCCGGGGTGAGGAACCCCGTCAGCGTCACCTCGGCGCCGTCGTACGTCTCGGGCCGCGCGGCGGTCGCGAACACGCTCGCCCAGTCGCCGATCCCGAAGACGCTGGTGTCGGTCGCGGCCCCCAGGGCGACGGTGTCGGCGCCGGCGAAGAGGACGTCCGATCCCGGTGCGCGCGACATGGCGAGATCCACCGAGAGCGAGGCCGGCGGCAGGAACAGCGCGCCGGCCGCGACACCGGTCGCGAGCACGCCCCCGGTGACGACCGCCGCGGTCCCGG
>NZ_BCRA01000210.1 GCF_001552355.1 Microbacterium resistens NBRC 103078 | reverse complement strand
CCGCGCGGCGCACCGGTCCCCGGCGGTGCCCGGCGCCCGCCTCCGCGGCGTCGTGGCCGTGATCGTCGGCGTGGCCGTGATCGTGGCCGTGGTCGTCCTCGGTGCCGAGCGGCAGGGTGCACGACCACACTGCGCCGATCAGCGTCACCACCGCCGCCGCGCAGGCGAACCAGACCGTCTCCGGGCTGATGTAGAGCGTGAGCCGACCGGTGACCCCCAGCACGAGCGTCACGACCGAGATCACGGCGGCGAGGCCGACCCCCAGCCAGCGGGTGCCGAGGCCGCGGAGCCGGCGGCTGCGCGGGGAGCGCTCGGCGGTGGAGGCGGTGAGCACGGCGTCAGACAAAGACGTTCACCCCGATCCCGATCCCGAACGCCGCCAGGACGACGACCGCCACGATGCCCGCGATGGTCCGCGCGGTGAAGGTGGTGCGCAACAGCGCGATCATCTTGATGTCGACCAGCGGGCCGACGAGCAGGAACGCGATGATCGCGCCGGAGGAGAACGTGGAGGCGAAGGACAGCGCGAAGAACGAGTCGACGTTGGAGCAGATCGCCACCGTCACCGCGAGCGCGATCATCGCGACGATCGAGAGCACGGGATTGGACCCGATCGCCAGCAGCGCGTCGCGCGGGACGAGCACCTGCACGGCCCCGGCCAGCGCCGAGCCGATCACGAGGGCGGGCATGACCGCGCGCAGCTCCACGAGGAACTGTACGAGGCTCCGCCGCACGGGCGTTCCCGGCTCGTGCGCCGCGCGTTCGCAGGTGTCGAGGAAGTGCGACGTCAGGAGGGCGTCCGGCGAGGGATGCCGGCTGTAGATCCACCCGATGAGGTTCGCGATCACGTAGCCGCCCACCAGGCGCGCCACGAGGATGCCGCCGTCCCATCCGAACGCCGCGTGCGTGGTCAGGATGACGATCGGGTTCACGATCGGCGCCGCCATGAGGAACGTCAGCGCCTCCGCCGGGGCGAGCCCGCGCATCATGAGCCCGCGCGCGAACGGCACGTTGCCGCACTCGCACACGGGGATGAGCATGCCCAGCAGCGACAGCACGGCGCGGCGCGCCCAGGCACGCCGCGGGAGGATGCGCTCGATCACGCCGGAGGGCAGCCATACCTGCACGAGGATCGACAGGAGCACGCCCAGCACGACGAACGGCAGCGCCTCGAACAGCACGCTGAGCGACAGCGTCAGACCGTCCTGCAGGCGGGTGGGGAGGGTGCCGGGGAACAGCGTCGGCACAAACACGTCGATGAGGACGAGCGCCGCGACGACGGCGACGCCCACCGCGGCGCCG
>NZ_BCRA01000209.1 GCF_001552355.1 Microbacterium resistens NBRC 103078 | reverse complement strand
GCTGCAGTCCCGCCGGCCGCGCCGGTGCCCCCGACTGCGCCGACTCCCCCGGCCGCGGTGCCCGCGGCGAAGGCGGAGCGCAGGGCCGTGCCGCTGCGGCTCGCCCTCACCACGCTGGAGCTCGCGGCGCTGGGCATCGTGGGATCCGGGATCGTCGCGATCCTCGGCGGGCTGCTCGCCACCGGCGTCGGCCTCCTCTTCCTGTTCGGCATCGGGGCGCTCCTTCTCGTGGGCCTGGTCTACGCCCTCTTCGGGGTGGCCTGGTTCGAGACCGCTCGGGTGGACGACCTCTACCGCCTCGGCATCCCGTCGCTGCGCCTGCGTCGATCCGGCCAGCCCGGCTTCGGCGGATGGCTGCGCTCCCTGGGACGACAGGCGATCGACGGTCGGATGTGGCGGGCCCTGGCGAACTTCGCCATCGCGTGCATGCTCGGCGCGATCGTCCTGCGCCTGTTCACATGGTTCGGCTGGTCGGTCGTGACGGCGTTCGCCCCGCTGTTCACCAGCGGTGAGGCGGACACCGGGTGGGGCGCTCGCTACCCGGTCGCCTGGGCGCCGGTCATCGGCATCCTCGGCGTGCTGGCGTCGCTCGCGGGGATCTGGGGCCTGGCGCTCCTGCACCGGGTCATCGCCAGAGCGATCGTGGGCGGTCCCTCGCGCGAGGCCGTGCTGACCGAGCAGGTCCGCACGACCAGCGCCCAGCGCGCCGGCGCCGTGCGCGCCGCGGACGTGGAGCGCACCCGGATCGAACGGGATCTCCACGACGGCGTCCAGCCGCGTCTCGTCTCGGTGGGGATGACGCTCGGCATGGCGCAGCAGAAGATCGACACGGATCCGACGGCGGCGAAGGCGCTGATCGAGGAGGCGCACACCTCCACCAAGGCCGCCATCACCGAGCTGCGCCAGCTCGCCCGCGGGATCCACGCGTCGGTGCTCGACGATCGCGGCCTCGACGCCGCGCTGTCGGCGCTCGCCGGCCGGTCGCACATCCCCGTGATGCTGGACGTGCGCATGGACGGCCGATGCAGCCGTGACGCCGAGGCTGCGGTCTACTTCGCGATCGCGGAGTCGCTCACCAACGCCGCGAAGCACTCGCGCGCCAGCGAGTGCCGGGTGGTCGTTCGGGTCCGCGACGGCGGCGTCCTGTGGGCACGGGTCGAGGACAACGGCATGGGCGGCGCGCGCGTCACCCCCGGCGGCGGCCTCGACGGGATCTCGAACCGCGTGCTCGCGGCCGGCGGGTCGGTCCGGCTGGACAGCCCGGTCGGCGGCCCGACGAGCCTGGAGGTGAGCGTCCCATGCGCATCCTGATCTGCGAGGACTCGGTCCTGCTGCGGGAGGGCCTCGCGCGTCTCCTGGAGGATGCCGGCCACGACGTGGTCGCCGCCCTCCCCGACGCCACCGCGCTGGACGAGACCGTCGATCGCACCGACCCCGAGCTCTGCATCCTCGACGTGCGGCTCCCGCCCACGTTCGTGGACGAGGGCATCCGCGCGGCGCTCGCCCTCCGGCGGCGCCTGCCCCGGCTTCCGCTCCTCGTGCTCTCGCAGTACGTGGAGGAGCGGTACGCGAGCGACCTGATCATCGCGCAGACGGGCTCCGGTCCCTCGGCGCCGGGACCCCTGGGCTATCTGCTGAAGGATCGCGTCGCCGACGTGTCGGACTTCATCGAGTCGGTCGAGCGGATCGCTGCGGGGGCCACGGTCCTGGATCCCGAGGTGGTGGCGCAGCTGCTCACCCGACGCAATCAGGACGACCGGATGCGGACCCTCACCGAGCGCGAGCGCACCGTGCTCGCCCTCATCGCCGAGGGGAAGTCCAATCAAGCCATCGCGGGCCTGCTCTTCCTCTCCGAGGCGAGCGTCGAGAAGCACATCACGGCGATCTTCCAGAAGCTCGGGCTGGAGCCCGACGAGTCCGGCAATCGCCGTGTGCTCGCGGCCATCGCCCACATCGAGAACAGCGCCGGCCTTCCGGCACCGGCTCCGCAGACCAGACAGACGGGAACGACACGATGAACACCACCCCGAACACGCCCCCTCCCGCCGGCTTTGACGCGAGCGCGTCGGGCCCGGGCGCGCCC
>NZ_BCRA01000208.1 GCF_001552355.1 Microbacterium resistens NBRC 103078 | reverse complement strand
CCGCACCGGCACGGGAGCGGCACCGGATCCCGGCGGCTGCCCGCCGCGGGGCCGTTCCCGTTCTCGGCCGCCGCATCCGTCCCGATCCGCACATCTTGTCCCGATCCGCACAGGGTGCAGGCCTGCTCGTGTGCAGATCGGGACGGCGTGTGCAGATCGGGACGGAGTGCGCATGGCGGAGGAGAGGGCAGGACGCCGGACGGGATCGTTGTGGTCCTGTGAGCTTGTCTCCGAGACGCGTGGGGCTCGTTTTGGCAGACTTGAGCCATGGTGACGCTGCTGCTGGACCGGACCCGGCTCGAGGTGGAGCTCTCGCCCATCGAGCGCGCGGTCACGTTCCAGCGCGGGAACCTGCACATCGAGCGCTCCGCGATCACGAAGGTGCAGCTCACGGATGACGCGTGGACGTGGTTGCGCGGCATCCGCGCTCCCGGCACGCACATCCCCGGCGTCCTGGCCGCGGGAACGTGGCAGTCCGCGTCGGGCAAGGACTTCGTGCTGATCCGTCGTCGCCGCCCGAGCGTGGTCATCGACCTGGTCGGCGCGGAGTACGAGCGCCTGATCCTCACGACCCGTCATGGGCTGGCCCTCGCTCAGGCGCTGCGCCTGGACGTGTCGGAGGAGCTCGCCGAGGTCACCGAGATCGCCGCGACCGGTCCGGTCCGCGTGCCCGGGAAGGGCCGCGCGGGCAAGCCTGCCATCCGCCCCGCCGGCGCGTGAGAGGCTCGCGCGCTCCCGGGATCTCTCCCGCCGCCGCGTGAGAGGACGAAGAACGCGGCGACCCGACCGGAGTCGGATCGCCGCGTTCGCGCGTCGCGGAGGTCAGTCTCGGGGACGCTCGCCGTCCTCGGAGCCATCCTGGCTTCCCTCGCCCTCGCCACCGTCCTGTGCGTCGGCCGCGTCGTCCGGCGTCGCGTCCGAGTGCTGTTCCTCGGACGACTCTGCCTCGCCGGTGGCCGGGGCGCCATCGGCGTCGGAGGGGTGCTCGCCCTCCTCCGCGGTCGGAACCGTGTCGATCACGCCCGTGCTGGCGATCCGCCACGTGCGGCGTTCCTCGTCCGGCTCGGCGTCGCCGGGCGTGTAGGACGGGGCGTCCTCGGAGTAGTAGGCGCGGGCGGCGGCCGCGAGCGAGGCGCTGACCGCGGCGGCGCGCGGATCCTCGTCCTTGGTCACGTCGTCGGCGTCCTCGGGCTCGGATCCGTGCGATGCGTCCAGGACGACGGGGATCGCCTGGGTCTGGCCCTCGGTGAGCGAGCTGAAGATCTCGATGCCCGTGATCCCCGACGTCTCCGTCGGCGGCTCTTCGGCCGAGGTCTCGTCCTCGGCCGAGGCCTCGTCGCGGGACGTCTCCTCCTCGTCCTCGGAAGGGGTCTCGGGCGCGTCCTCGGCGGCGTCCGCCTCCGCGGCTGCGCGTCCATCCGCGCCGTCCTCCTCGGTCGCCCTCTCTTCCGCGTCGTCCGGGGCGTCGGCCCCGGCATCCGCCGGCGCGTCGACCTCGGCCTCGGGCGCGTCCTCCGCCGCCGGACCGTCGGCCTCCAACGATTCGGCGGGCACGGGAAGCGCGGTCGTGGGCGCCTCATCGGCCGACGCCGCGTCGTCCTGCGCCGAAGCGGGGACTCCGGAGATGAGCTCGTCGAACGTCGGCTCCGGTGCGGCGTCGGGAACCGAGATCGCCGCCGTCGCGAAGGGCAGCGGCCCGACGGTGTGGTCGTCGTCCTGCTCGGACGGCGTCGTGATGTCGGCTCCGTCATCGGCGGACGTGGCGGTCACGCCGAAGTCCGTGTCGGTGTCGATCGGTGCCGTCAGGGCGACGCCCGCGGCCACGGCGGAGTCCTCCGCGGTGTCACTCGCCGACGCGTCGTCCTCTGCCGTCGGGGCGTCGGCTGCCGCTTCCTCGGCGGCGTCGTTCTCGGTGCCCTCGGAAGCGGTGGGCTCCGCGTCCTCCGGGGACGCGGCGGTCTCGTCGTCCGTCGACTCGTCCGCGACGACGTCGCCCGGCTCGTCCGCGGCGTCCTTCGACTCGTCCGAGGCGGAGTCGCCCGTCGTCTCGCCGTCGGAGGCCGGCGCCTCCCCTTCAGGGAGGGGAGCCGCGAACGTCTCGTCCGGTGTCTCGCCCTCGGCGGCCGAGGCGACGGCGTCGGCATCGGCGGGCTCGTCGCCCGCGTCCGCGTCCTCCGCCTGG
>NZ_BCRA01000207.1 GCF_001552355.1 Microbacterium resistens NBRC 103078 | reverse complement strand
CCGCGTCCGCGGCGCACCCGCCCCGCGACGCCCTGCTCGAGTTCGTCCCGGGGGACGACCCCGTCGCCCTCGCCGGGGAGGCGGCGATCCTGCGCTCCTGGATCGCAGACGCCTCCCGGGGAACGCAGGACACGCCCGGGTAGGCTCTGGCGCATGGATGCGGAAAGCCCTTCCTCGGCCCGCGGCGGCGCGGCGGACGACCCCTCGCGGCAGCACCGCTCCGATCCGTCGCGCGCGGCGGGACGGACAGGTGCGGCGACCCTGCACGACGTCGCGCGGGCGGCGGGGGTCTCGCTGGCGACGGCCTCGCGCGTGCTGAACGGGTCCGCCCGGAAGGTCGCCGAATCGTTCCGCGAACGGGTCGAGCGTGCTGCCGAGGAGCTCGGCTACACCCCCAACGTGTCGGCGCAGGCGACGGCGCGCGGACACGCGCCGGTGATCGCGCTCCTGGTCGCCGACATCGCAGACCCCTACTTCGGGCTCATCGCCTCCGGGGTCGCGCGGGGGGCGGACGAGCGGGGCCTGGTCGTGACGGTCTCGATCACCGAGCGCGACCCGGAACGCGAACGGCGGATCATCCGGGCTCTGCGCGGACAGCGCCCGCAGGGGCTCATCCTCGCGTCCTCCCGCTCCGACGACGACGACGCGGCCGGGGAGGAGCTGGCGGACTTCGCGGCCCTGGGCGGGCGCATCGTCGCCTTCGGCGCGGCCCGCGAGGGGATCCGCACCGTCGAGATCGACAACGAGGGCGGCGCGGCCCAGCTCGGCGCGCGGATGGCGGAGCTCGGGTACCGGCGCGCGCTCGCCATCGGCGCGGCCGAGGGCGTGCGCACCTCGGACGACCGCCTCGGCGGATTCCGGCGGGCGTTCGAGGAGGCCGGCGGCCGGGTGGAGCGCGTGTACCGCGGCGACTTCCGGCGGGAGTCGGGCGCGGAGTCCATGGCGCGGGCGCTCGCGGACGGCGTGGACCCGGGAACGCTCGTGTTCGGGATGAGCGACGTCATCGCCATCGGCGCGATGTCCGCGATCCGGGACGCCGGCCGCGCCGTCGGCGAGGACATCGCGGTGTGCGGGTTCGACGACGTGCCGTCCAGTCGTGACGTGACCCCGGCGCTGTCGACCGTGCGGGTGCCGTTGAGCGAGGCCGGATACCAGGCGTTCCGCGCGATCGCCGACGACGACTGGGTCCAGGACCCGCTGCCGGTCGAGGTCGTCGTGCGCGCGAGCACACCGGGTCGGCCGCTCGGATGATCCGCCCGGACGCCCGGGTGCGCCGGCCGGTCCTGTCCGCGCTCAGCCACCGTGCGGCGGGGGACCGTGCGGCGGAGGACCGTGCGGCGGAGGAGGGGCGCGCGGCGGCGGAGGGTGCCGGTGGGCGCCGGATCGGAGGAGCGCGGTGACGCGAGTGGTGCTGGCCCCCGACAGCTTCAAGGGATCGCTCGATGCGGCCTCCGTCGCCGAAGCGCTGGCCGCGGGGTGGGCCTCGGTCGATCCGACCGCGGAGTTCGTCCACCGGCCCATGGCCGACGGCGGGGAGGGGACCGTCGCCGCCTTCGCGACCGCCATCGACGGCGCGACCGCGATGCCGGTGACGGTGGACGGTCCCGCCGGGGTGCCGGTGCGCACGCGCTGGCTGCTGCTGCCGCCGAGCCCGGATGCCCCCGGCGGCACCGGGGTCGTGGATCTCGCGTCCACCTCCGGCATCGAGCTGCTGGACGATCTGCGCCCCCTCGATGCGGACACCACCGGGTTCGGCCAGGCGATCGCCGCTGCGCTTGATCACGGCGTCTCCCGCCTCGTCCTCGGGATCGGCTCCAGCGCGTCGACGGACGGGGGCACGGGCCTCCTGCGGGCGCTGGGCGCCCGCTTCCTCACCGCCGAGGGGGCGGAGGCGCCGGCGGGGGCGCGAGGGCTCGGGCTCATCGCGCGGATCGATCTGTCCGGACTCCGCCCGGCCCCGGAGGTCCGCGTGCTCACCGATGTCACCCATCCGCTCACGGGCCCTCGCGGGGCCGCGGCGGTGTTCGGGCCGCAGAAGGGGCTGACGGACCCCGAGGAGATCCGGCGGGCGGACCGCGGTCTGTCGTCCCTCGCCTCCCTCCTGGCGCTGGATCCGCGGACCGCGGGCGCCGGGGCGGCGGGCGGCGCCGGGGGCGCGCTTCTCGCGTGGGGCGGGACTCTCGTGCCCGGCGCGGAGGAGGTCGCCCGCCTCGTCGGCCTGGCCGACGCCGTGGCCGGGGCGGACGTGGTCGTGACCGGCGAGGGCTCTTA
>NZ_BCRA01000206.1 GCF_001552355.1 Microbacterium resistens NBRC 103078 | reverse complement strand
GCGCCCCCTCCGCCCGCCGCCCCTCCGGCGCCCCCCACGCCCGCGCCGGGCGGCCCGGGCGGGACGACGCCCTCGCCGGCGCCGGCGGACACGGCCTCGCAGCCCGCCGCCGATCCCGACGCCGGTCTCCGCGAAGCGATGCACCGCGTCCGGCTCGAGGTCGACAAGGCGGTGGTCGGGCAGCCGGGCACCGTGACCGGGCTCCTCGTGGCCCTGCTCGCCCGCGGACACGTGCTGCTCGAGGGTGTGCCCGGCGTCGCGAAGACCCTCGTCGTCCGCGCGTTCTCCCGCGCCCTCGGACTCGACACCACGCGCGTGCAGTTCACGCCCGACCTCATGCCCGGGGACGTGACCGGATCGCTCGTCTACGACGCCCGATCCGGAGAGTTCGAGTTCCGGCCCGGCCCGGTCTTCACCCACATCCTGCTGGCCGACGAGATCAACCGCACCCCGCCGAAGACCCAGGCCGCTCTGCTGGAGGCCATGGAAGAGCGCCAGGTGTCCTCCGACGGCGGCAGCCGCGCGCTGCCCGACCCGTTCCTCGTGGCCGCGACGCAGAACCCCATCGAGCACGAGGGCACCTACTCCCTTCCGGAGGCGCAGCTCGACCGGTTCCTCATGAAGCTCGTGGTCGGGATGCCCGAGCGCGACGCCGAGGTGTCGGTCCTCCGTCGGCACGCGGACGGCTTCTCGCCGCGGGAGCTCACCGACCTCCGCGCCGTCGTCTCGCGCGACGAGATCGTCGCCGCGCAGCGCGCCGCCGCCCGTGTGGAGGTCACCGACGACGTGCTGGGCTACGTCGTCGATCTGGCCCGCGCCACGCGACAGGCCCCGTCCGTGCAGCTCGGCGCCAGCCCGCGCGCATCCACGGCGCTGTTGGCCGCCGCCAAGGCCTGGGCCTGGCTCAACGGGTCGAGCGCGGTCACGCCGGATCATGTGCAGACCATGCTCGTCCCGGTGTGGCGGCACCGGCTCCAGCTCCGACCGGACGCCGAGATGGAAGGAGTGTCGGCCGACGCCGTGCTCTCCTCCGTCGTCCAGCAGACCCGGGTTCCGATCTAGGTGTTCGTCACCGGCCGTCTCGTCCTGCTCGTCGCCCTCGGCGTGGTCCCCGTCGTCCTGCTGGACGTCGCGGGGGTCTCGGCGTGGGTCGCCTTGGCCGGCTGGCTGGTCCTCTGCGCCGTGCTCGTCGCCGTCGACGTGCTCGCCGCCGCCTCCCCCGCCGCGCTCCGGATCTCCCGTGACGTCCCGGCCCGATTGCGGCTGGGCGAGCCGGCCACGGCGGCCGTGCTGGTCCAGAACCCCGGCGCCCGTCGTCTGCGCGGCGTCCTGCGCGACGCCTGGCAGCCGACGGCGGGGGTCTCCGCCGCTCGGATCCCGCTCGACGTCCCGCCCGGGGAACGGCGTCGCCTGCCGGTCGCTCTGCGCCCCCGCCGCCGCGGCGAGCTGGAGAGCGCGTTCGTCGCGGTGCGCTCCGTCGGTCCGCTGGGACTCGCCGGGCGACAGGCGCGGCACGCCGTGCGCGGCGCCGTCCGGGTCCTTCCCCCGTTCGCGTCCCGCCGTCACCTCCCCTCACGGCTCGCCCGGCTGCGCGAGCTGGACGGGAACACGAGCGTCCAGGTGCGCGGTCAGGGCACCGAGTTCGACTCGCTGCGCGAATACGTCCGCGGCGACGACGTCCGCTCCATCGACTGGCGGGCCACCGCGCGCGCGGGCACGACGATGCTGCGCACCTGGCGCCCCGAGCGCGACCGGCACGTCGTGATCCTCATCGACACCGGCCGCACCTCCGCCGCGCGCGTCGGCGACGGCACCCGGCTGGACGCCGCGTTCGAAGCGACGCTGCTGCTCGCTGCTCTCGCGCAGCGGGCCGGCGACCACGTGCACCTGCTGCTGTTCGACCGGGTCGTGCGGGCCCGGGTGAGCGGGGTGGACGGCCCAGGGCTGCTCCCGGCGCTGACCGACGCCATGGCGCCCGTCCACCCGCGGCTGGTCGACACGGACTGGGGAGCGGCGTTCGCCGCCGTGCGGACGACGACCACCCGTCCGTCGCTGATCGTCGTCCTCACCGCGCAGGACGCGCCCGAGAGCGCCCGGAGCTTCCTCGGCGCCTTCCCCGCCCCGTCCCGCGCGACGACCGTGCTCGTCGGATCCGTCACCGACGAGTCGGTCGGCGACCTCGCGCGCGCCCGGCAGACCCGCGAGGACGTGTACCTCGCCGCCGCGGCCGAGCGCACCCTCCACGACGCCGCGTCCGTGGCCGACGCCGTGCGC
>NZ_BCRA01000205.1 GCF_001552355.1 Microbacterium resistens NBRC 103078 | reverse complement strand
AACCCGGTGTCCCCGTTCCGCCGGAAGGCTCTGACCTCGCCCGCGCCCTCCAGCGCCGCGTACACGACGTCCAGGGAGGGATGGGCGGCCAGCCAGGACGGCGACGGCGCGGGCGCGACGGCGCCGCGGTAGCCCAGCGACCGGATCGGCGCGCGCTCCCGTCCCGGGTGGTCGTCGCCGCCCGCCAGCAGCCCGATGCCGTCGGCGGATCCCTCCATGTCGGCGCCGTAGCCGCCGAGCCAGAACCGCGTCATGTGCGCCCCTTCGTCTCTGTCCGCGATCGTCTCTCCGGGAAGAGGACGCGGGAGGACCCTCCCGGTCCCGTCGCTCCCGACCCGAACCGCCCGGTTCTCCCGCGTCGTGCGCGGCGTGTGCGTACCGGGTCAGTCGACGAGGTCGTGACGGACGACGACCTCGTCCCGCTCCGGCCCCACGCCGATCACGGAGATCCGGGTGTTGCTCATCTTCTCCAGCGCGAGCACGTAGTCCTGGGCGTTCTTCGGCAGGTCCTCGAACGTCCGCGCCGACGAGATGTCCTCGGTCCACCCCGGGAAGTACTCCAGGATCGGCTTGGCGTGGTGGAAGTCGGTCTGGTTGACCGGCACGTCGTCGAAGCGCTCCCCGTCCACGTCGTAGGCGACGCAGACCGGGATCCGCTCCAGGCCCGTGAGGATGTCCAGCTTCGTCAGCACGAGGTCCGTGATCCCGTTGATGCGGGTCGCGTACCGGGTGATCGGGGCGTCGTACCAGCCGACGCGACGGGGGCGACCGGTGGTCGTGCCGAACTCGAAGCCGCGGGCGCGCAGCCAGTCGCCCTGCTCGTCGAACAGCTCGGTCGGGAACGGCCCCGAGCCGACGCGGGTCGTGTAGGCCTTGACGATCCCGACGATCCGGTCGAGGCGCCCGGGGCCCACCCCCGATCCGGTCGACGCGCCGCCCGCCGTGGCCGACGAGGAGGTGACGAACGGGTAGGTGCCGTGGTCGACGTCGAGCATGGTCGCCTGGCCGCCCTCGAACACGACGACGTCGCCGCGGGTGAGCGCCTCGTCGAGCAGCGCGCTCGTGTCGGCGACCATGGGCCGCAGCCGCTCGGCGTAGGAGAGGAGGTCCTCCACGATCTCCTCGGCCGCGATCGCCCGGCGGTTGAAGACCTTGACGAGCAGGTGGTTCTTCTGGTCGAGGGCGCCGTCCACCTTCTGACGCAGGATGTTCTCGTCGAACAGGTCCTGCACGCGGATGCCGACGCGGTTGATCTTGTCGGCGTAGGCGGGGCCGATCCCGCGGCCCGTGGTGCCGATCATGCGCTTGCCGAGGAAGCGCTCGGTGACCTTGTCGAGCGTCCGGTGGTACTGCGTGATGATGTGCGCGTTGGCGCTGATCTTCAGGCGCGAGACGTCGATCCCGCGCGAGCCGAGGGCCTCCAGCTCGCTGAAGAGGACCTCCAGGTCGATCACCACGCCGTTGCCGATCACCGGGGTCACGCCCGGGGAGAGGATGCCGGAGGGGAGCAGGTGCAGGGCGTACTTCTCGTCGCCGACGACGACGGTGTGCCCGGCGTTGTTGCCGCCGTTGAACTTGACGACCCAGTCCGTCCGCTCGCCGAGCAGATCCGTCGCCTTGCCCTTGCCCTCGTCGCCCCACTGGACGCCGACGATCACGATTCCTGGCATGGGTTACCCCCTTTGCGGGCCGCTCGCGCAGCCGCTGCTTCGCCGGGTTTGCACCGGCCGTGAGCTGGCCCGATCGGGCCACCCCATCCTATCCGGCCCCCTCCGACGCCCCGCCGCCGCCTCCCTCACCCCGCACTCCTCGAGGCGGAGACCCCGCGCTCAGACGGAGACCCCGCGCCCGGGCGGAGACCCCGCGCCCGGGCGGAGAACCCGGGCTCAGGCGGAGAACCCGCATTGCGACGGCTCCTCTGCCCCTTTACGTCCGCACCAACAAGGGTTCTCCGCGGCAACGCACCCGCGGAGTTCACACGTTCCCGCGGGAATGCTCAGGCGGACAACACGCGCCCAGGCGGAGGATCAGCCCGGATGGATCCGCACAACAGGAGTTCTCCGCCGCGACGACTACGGCGGGCGGACACGCGTGGGGAGTGCTCCCCATCGCGCATCCAGCGCATCCGGTTACGCTGGCACGGTGCCTCGGCGACCGGCGGCCGCACCCGCGGGCCGGACGCCCCACGCACGCGCCGACGACGAGGGGGGACCACCATCGTGGACCAGATGAACGACGTGCCGCCGTACGCGACCGGCGGCCCCGGACAGACG
>NZ_BCRA01000204.1 GCF_001552355.1 Microbacterium resistens NBRC 103078 | reverse complement strand
GGGGCGCCGGCCGGAGCGGCCCCCCGGACCCCCTCCCCCGGCACGTCGTCCGCGCCGGCCGAGGAGACGCTCGACGGCGAGCTCACCGTCTTCGCGGCGGCCTCGCTGTCCGGGGCGTTCGACGAGCTCGCTGCCGCGTTCGAGCAGGCCCACCCCGGCGTCGACGTGCGGCCGATCTCCTACGACGGGTCCTCGGTGCTCGCCACGCAGATCATCGAGGGCGCCGCCGTGGACGTGTTCGCCTCCGCGGACGAGAAGAACATGGCGAAGATCACCGACGCAGGACTCGCCACGACGACCGTCCCCTTCGCCACGAACGTCCTGCAGATCGCCGTCCCGACGGGCAACCCCGGGGATGTTCAGGGGCTGGTCGACCTCGCCGACCCCACGCTCACGGTGGTGACGTGCGCGGCGGAGGTGCCGTGCGGGAACGCCGCGCACACGTTGCTCGATGCGGCGGGCGTGACGGTGACGCCCGCCAGCGAGGAGCAGAACGTGACGGCCGTGCTCGCCAAGGTGCGTTCCGGCGAGGCGGATGCGGGTCTCGTCTACCGCACCGACGTCGCCGCGGCCGCGGGCGAGGTGGACGGCATCGACATCGACGGGGCGGATCAGGCCACGAACGTCTATCCGCTCACGGTCCTCGACGGCGCCGCGAACTCGCCGGCCGCGACCGCGTTCGTCGACTTCGTGCTCTCACCCGACGGCCAGGCGGTGCTCGCGGACTTCGGCTTCGGAGCCCCGTGATCGCCGAGTCCCTCCCGACGGAGGCACCGGGGCCGCCGCGGCGCTCCGGGCTCCGCGACGCCCGCATCCCGGTCTGGCTCGCGGTGCCTGCGGGCCTGGGCGTCCTCCTGCTCCTGCTGCCGTTCATCGGCCTCCTCGTCCGCCTCGACTGGGCAGGGGTCCCCGCCGCGGTGACCGCTCCCGAGGCCCTTCAGGCCCTGGGCCTCTCCCTGGCCACCGCGACCGCCGCGACCATGCTGTGCGTCCTGCTGGGCGTGCCCCTCGCCCTCGTGATCGCGCGGAGCCCGTCGTGGCTCGCCGCCGTCCTGCGGACGCTCGCGACGCTGCCGCTCGTGCTGCCCCCGCTCGTCGGGGGCATCGCCCTGCTCTCGCTGCTGGGGCGCAACGGGCTGCTGGGCGGGGCGCTCGATCTCCTCGGGGTCCGCATCCCGTTCACGACGGCGGCCGTGGTGATCGCGCAGACGTTCGTGGCGCTGCCCTTCCTGGTGATCTCGATCGAGGGGACGCTCCGGGCCGTCGGCACCGGTCACGAGCGCGTGGCGGCGAGCCTCGGCGCCGGGCGCTTCACCGTGTTCCGCCGGGTGACCCTGCCGCTGGCGGCCCCGGGTCTCGTCGCGGGGACGGTCCTGTGCTTCGCCCGGGCGCTCGGCGAGTTCGGCGCCACGGCGCTGTTCGCCGGCAACGCCCCCGGGGTGACCCGCACCATGCCGCTCGCGATCTACACGGCGTTCAACGGCGCCGGCGTCCGCCAGGACACCGCGATCGCGCTGTCGCTGATGCTCATCCTCGTGGCGGTCGGGGTGCTCGTGCTCATGCGCGGCTGGCGGGCGGATGCGATCCGATGACCCTCCATGCCGACGTGCGCGTCCGGGCCGGGGCCTTCGCCCTGGAGGCCGGGATCCGCGCCGAGCCCGGCGAGGTGCTCGCGATCCTCGGGCCGAACGGATCGGGGAAGTCCACCCTGCTCGCCGCCATCGCGGGGCAGCGGCCGGCGACCGGCTCGATCCGCCTGGGAGACCGGGAGCTCCTCGGCCCCGGACGCGCCGTCCCCGCCGAGCGGCGCCGGGTGGGTCTGCTCGGACAGCAGGCCCTGCTGTTCCCGCATCTCAGCGCGCTCGAGAACGTCGCCTTCGGCCCGCGGGCGCAGGGGACGCCGCGCGCCCGTTCCCGCGCCGAGGCACGGCGGTGGCTGGACGAGGTCGGCATGGCCGGGTACGCCTCGCGTCGCCCCGCACAGCTCTCCGGCGGGCAGCAGCAGCGAGTGGCGCTGGCCCGCGCGCTCGCGGCCCGGCCCGGCGCGCTCCTGCTGGACGAGCCCTTCTCCGGCCTCGACGCACAGACCGCCGGCCAGGCCCGTCGCCTCGTCGCCGACCAGCGAGACCGCTCCGGCGTCCCGCTGGTGCTGGTCACGCACGATCCGATGGATGCGGTGGTCCTCGCCGCGCGGACCGTCGTGCTTCAGGAGGGCCGGATCGTCCAGCAGGGCGCCACGGCCGAGGTGCTGGGGCATCCCGGATCCGCGTTCGTCGCGGCGGTTGCCGGGGCGAACCTCGTCACGGGCGTCGGCGCC
>NZ_BCRA01000203.1 GCF_001552355.1 Microbacterium resistens NBRC 103078 | reverse complement strand
TCTAGTCCTCACCCGAGCGCGGCGTCCAGGAGCCGGTCCAAGGCGGTGTGCGCGGCGGTGCGCGCGGCGGCGTCGCCGGGCCGTGCGGCCAGTCCCAGCGCCGCCTCGTTCATCGCGCCGGACAGCATCGCCGTCATCGCCTCGCGGAGGGCGGGCTCCACGCCCGCCGCGGCCAGCGCCTCCGCGAGATGGGCCCCCGAGTGCTGCGCGTCGAGCTGCCGCCACCGCTGCCACCCCAGCACCGCCGGCGCTTCGATCAGAAGCACGCGCACCGCGGCGTCGTCGGTGATCGCGTCGAGGAAGGCGTGGCTGCCGGCGCGGAGCTGCGCCGAGGGGTCGTCCCCGGCCGCGTCGGCGGCCGCCACCACCGCCGCCGCCACGAGCTCCTGCTGCCGAGCGGCGACCGCCTCGAACAGCCCGGCCTTGTTCCCGTAGTGGTGGTAGACGGCTCCGCGCGTGGCTCTGACCCGCCGTGCGACGTCTTCCACGGCGACGGCGGCGTACCCGTCCGCGGCGAACAGCGCGCGGGCGGCGTCCAGGATCTGCTGCGCCGTGCGTGCGGCGTCGTCGGCGGAGGCGCGGGGCATGGGGGTTCCTTTACGTACAGCGTGTATGTAAACTCGAGCGTGATACATACTCAGTGTACGTAAAGGAGCAGACGTGTCCGTCACCAGCCTGTACCCCGTGCTCATGTCCTCGGACGTCGCCGTGGCCGCCCGGTTCTACCGCGACGAGCTCGGCTTCGAGGTCTCCTTCGAGAGCGACTGGTACGTGAGCCTGCGTGTGCCGGGGAGGGATGGCGCCGTGTTCGAGCTGGCGATCCTCGACCGCGCGCACGAGACGATCCCGGCCTCCTTCCGCGCCGCCGTGCAGGGCGTGCTGGTGAACGTCGAGGTCGACGATGTGGACGCCGTGCACGCGCGACTCGTGGGAGAGAGGGGATGCGACGTGGCGCTGCCGCTGCGGGACGAGGCCTTCGGCCAGCGCCACTTCATCGTCATCGCGCCCGACGGGGTGCTCGTCGACGTCATCCAGCCGATCGAGCCCGCCCCGGAGTTCGCGGGGGCGTACGCGTGAGCGCGGCCCCGCCCGTCGAGCGGGCGAGCGGGGCGCTCAGGCGCGCATCGCCTGGACGAGCGTGCGCAGCAGCGCCAGCACCCCGCCGCGGGCGCGGAAGCGGGTGAGTCCCTCGCTGACCTCCGCGCCGGTGCGGGACGACACGAACCACGGGGGCTTCGGGAGGATGCTGAACCGTCCGCCGTCCGTCACGACGGACGCCGAGCGCGGGAACGGGCGGAACGGTCCGCGCACGACGGAGCGCTCCACGTCCGCGAGGAGCAGCGCGTTGTGCACCACCCCGATGCCGCTGCCGACGTCCTGGATCGTGCCGCCCGGGTACGCGCCCCAGGTCATGGTGGGGGTGAGGAAGGCGAACGCCGTCCAGGCGTTGATCGCGATGTCGCCGTAGCGGAGATCGGCGATCGCGCGTTCGAAGCCCGCCCCGAGCGCCTGCTCGGAGGCCGGGTCGATGAGCACGTTCGCGCCGAGCGTCCCCTGGAGCCGTTCGTTCGCGTGGGCGACCGCCGCGTCCAGGAACTCCTGTCCGGTGCCGGGGATCGTGACGACGCCGAGGACCGGGGCGAAGTACTCGGTCTGCTCCAGCGCGGCCGCATCGTCCTCCGGGCCGAGCTCGACGAGCACGCGGTCGGCCAGCACGAGCGCGTCGGGATACGCGTCGGCGGCCTGCTGCATCCGCTCTTCCGAGCGGGGATACCAGATCGGGCGCTCGGGGGCATTGGCGTAGGCGCGGCGCAGCTCGGCGCGGAACTGATCGGCCTGGGACCAGTCGGAGGACAGGATCACGACCTGCCCGGCGATGCAGTTGTGCCCGGCGTTCTGCAGGCGCATCGTGGCGATGTGCTCCGCGTGGAAGCGAAGGTCATCGGCGCTCCAGGACCCGGGGACGACGATGATCGGGGAGACCCCGCCCAGCTCGGCCGTGATCGGCGTCGTGAGCCGCGGCTTGTCCTGCGTGCGGCGGCGCTTGGTCGCGGCGGCGCCCTGACCGGACGAGGGTCCCCACACGATCGCGTCGAAGGTCGGCGCGGACCCGGTGATGTGGACGTGCGCGAAGCCGGCGTGGGCCGTGAGGTAGGTCCCGACGTCCGCGCCGCCGCGGACGATGCGGAGGAAGCCGGGCGCGACGAGCGGGGCGAGGGCCCGCTCGAACACGGGCACGAGCGCGTCCTGGGTGGGGTTGACCTTGAGCAGCACGGTCCGGTTGTGTGCGAGCAGCTCGTACAGCACGTCGAGGACGGGGATCGAGGTGATGTTCCCGGCGCCGAGCACCAGCCCGACGCCCCCGTCGCCCTCGGCGGCGGCGCGCTGGGCGAGACCGGCCC
>NZ_BCRA01000202.1 GCF_001552355.1 Microbacterium resistens NBRC 103078 | reverse complement strand
GGCCGTGCGTCCCGGGGGCACGTCATGGGCGTGCCGGTGTTCGGTAGCGTGGAGACATGACCCACGCGCGCACCGTCTTCGGCTTCGGACTGTCCACGATCGCGTCAGACGGGACGGCCCTCGACGCCTGGTTCCCGGAGATCGGCACGGCGGAGTTCTCTCCCGAACACCTCGCCGCGGCAGCGGAGACCTGGGAGCCGCACGCGGGTACGGACGAGCGCCGTCGCGTGAGCGTCGAGGCCGTGCACCTGCGGATCGACCTGGACGAGGCGCCGGCGTCCACGGCGGACGCCTACCTCCGCCTCCACGCCCTCTCCACGCTCCTCGTGCGGCCGAACGAGCTCAACCTGGACGGCATCTTCGCCTACCTCCCCACCGTCGCATGGACGACGGCCGGGCCGATGCTCCCCGCGGACGCCGTGCGTCTGCGCCCGGCGCTGCAGCGGGCGGGGATCCAGGTGCAGGGCCTGGACAAGTTCCCCCGCCTCACGGACTACGTCCTGCCGGAGGGCGTGCGCATCGCCGACGCGTCGCGCGTGCGGCTCGGGGCGCACCTCGCGCCGGGCACGACGGTCATGCACGAGGGTTTCGTGAACTTCAACGCCGGCACGCTCGGCGCATCGATGGTGGAGGGACGCATCTCGCAGGGCGTCGTCGTCGGCGACGGCAGCGACATCGGCGGAGGCTCCTCGATCATGGGCACCCTCTCCGGCGGGGGGCAGCACCGTGTCTCGATCGGGGCGCGGACGCTCCTCGGGGCGAACGCCGGCATCGGCATCTCGCTGGGTGACGACTGCATCGTCGAGGCGGGACTGTACGTCACCGCCGGATCCAAGATCGTGCTCGCGGACGAGGCGCCGACCGCCGACGGTGCGCGTCCGGTCGTCAAGGGCGCCGAGCTCTCCGGACGCGACGGGCTCCTGTTCCGCCGCAACTCCGTCTCCGGAGCGGTCGAGGCCGTCCGCCGCGCGGGGGTCGGCGTGACCCTCAACGAGGCCCTGCACGCCTGACACGCGGCGATTCGCGCCGTTCCGGAGGTCTCTGATCTCCGGCTGGTAGACTATGAAGGTTGCTCGCCTCGAGCGGGCAGCATCGTCGTCGTCACGGGGTCTCCGAGGACCGGGCGGGCATCCTGCTCCCCCACCGGCAGCCACCGGCCTTTCGCACGGCGAAGGTCGCGCACCGTCCGTGTGCCGCCGCCCCTCACCCACGATCCCGCCGCGCTTCACCGCGCGCGCAGACGGAGTTTCACTTTTGCCTACTTTCCTCGAACTCGGCGTGCCCGCGCCCCTGGCCGACGTGCTCGCCGCCTCCGGCAAGACCGAGGCGTTCGCCATCCAGCGCGACACCCTTCCCGACTCGCTCGCCGGCCGCGACCTCCTCGGCCGCGGCCGCACCGGCAGCGGCAAGACCATCGCCTTCTCCCTGCCGCTCGTGGCCCGGCTGTCGGCGGCCGGCCGCAAGAGCCGTCCCGCCCACCCCCGTGGTCTCGTCCTCGCCCCGACGCGGGAGCTGGCCACCCAGATCGCCGCGACGGTCTCCCCGCTCGCCCAGGCGGTCGGGCTCCGCGTCACCACCGTCTTCGGCGGCGTCAGCCAGCGTCCGCAGGAGCAGGCGCTCCGCAGCGGCGTGGACATCGTCGTCGCGTGCCCCGGCCGCCTCGAAGACCTCATGAAGCAGGGGCTGGTCTCCCTGGACGCCGTCGAGATCGCCGTGCTCGACGAGGCCGACCACATGGCCGACCTCGGCTTCCTCCCCGGCGTCACGCGCATTCTCGCCGCCACCCCGGCGGGCGGCCAGCGCCTCCTCTTCAGCGCCACGCTCGATCGCGGCATCGACACCCTCGCGCGCCGCTTCCTCCGCGACGCCGTCAGCCACGAGGTGGACGAGGCGAGCGTGCCGGTGGGCGAGATGACCCACCGCGTGCTGCTCGCCGACGACGCGGAGCACAAGAAGGCGCTCGTGCAGGACCTCGCCGCCGGGACCGGGCGGCGCATCCTGTTCACGAGGACGAAGCACCAGGCGAAGAAGCTCGCCAAGCAGCTCACCGCGTCGGGCATCCCCGCGGTGGACCTGCACGGGAACCTCTCGCAGAACGCCCGCGAGCGCAACCTCAGCGCTTTCTCCTCGGATCCCTCGCAAGGCGGCGTGCGTGTGCTCGTCGCCACCGACGTCGCCGCGCGCGGCGTCCATGTGGACGACGTGGACCTGGTGGTGCACGTCGACCCGCCCGTCGAGCACAAGGCGTACCTGCACCGCTCCGGCCGCACCGCGCGCGCCGGCGCCGCCGGAACCGTCGTCACGGTGGTCCTGCCCGAGCAGCGCCGGGACGTGAAGGACCTCCTCCGCAAGGCGCAGATCACCGCGCCCCTGGAGTCGGCGACCGACGACGCGGTCTCGGCACTGGTCGGAGAGCGCGCCCCGCATGTGCGCCCGGCCCCGCCGCAGCAGCCGCAGCGCCCTCAGGCCGCCTCCCGGCCGGCCCGGTCCGGCGCC
>NZ_BCRA01000201.1 GCF_001552355.1 Microbacterium resistens NBRC 103078 | reverse complement strand
CTCGCCGGCCGGGTCCGCGCCCGTCGCGGCGACGCCCGCCCCTTCCCCGGATCCGGCGCGGGGCGCCCTGCTCCTCGTGTTCGACACCGGGCAGCGGGTGCGCATCGACCTTCCCGCCGCCGTCACGCTCGGACGACGACCGGCGCCGACGGAGCCCGGCGATCTGCTCGTCGTGATCGACGACCCGGACAGCACGGTGTCCAAGAGCCACCTCCGCCTGGAGCACTCGCGCGGCCGCACCTGGGTGACCGACCTCGGCTCGACCAACGGATCCGACATCCTCGCCGATCAGGGCGGCCGCACCGAGCTCCCCGCGGGCACGCGCCTCGTGCTCGACGACGGCGACCGGGTGCGGGTGGGCGACCGGGTCTTCACGATCAACCTGCTGATGCCCGAGGCGGAGGGCGCGGCGGACCAGCCGCTGCGCGGCGCACGACGCGGTCGCGCCGCCGACCGGGAGAGGGGCGCACAGCCATGACCGGACCACGGCTCGCGCCGCCGCGCGTCCCCTCGGGGCGGCTCACCGTCCAGGCGCCGCCCGAGCTGCAGCCCAGCGAGGGCGGCTCGAACATGCTCGCCTCGATGCTGCCGATGCTCGGTAGCGTCGGCGCCGTCGTGATGGTCAGCATGTCCAACGCCGGGCCCACCGGGTTCCTCATCGGCGGCATGGTGCTCGTCTCGTCCCTGGGCTTCGTCGTGGTCAACGGCTGGCGGCAGCGGGCGCAGCGACAGGCGGCGACGCTCGCCGCGCGGCGGGAGTACCTGGCCTATCTCACCGAGCTCCGCACCTCGATCCGGGTGGCGGCCCACCAACAGCGCCGGGGCGCGAACTGGCAGCTTCCCGCCCCCTCGGCCCTGCCGTACATCGCCGAGGAGCGCACCCGCGTGGGCGAGCGCGCCCCGACCGATCCCGACTTCCTCTCGGTGCGCGTGGGGATCAGCGATCAGCCGCTGTGCATCACGCTGGAGGCGCCGGAGCTGCCCCCGCTCGCGCAGCTCGATCCGGTCGCCGCCTCCGCCGCGCACCGGTTCATGCTGACGCACGAGACGCAGAAGCAGCTGCCGCTCGGCGTCACGCTCGGCGACTACGCGCGCGTCGAGATCACCGGCGACGAGGAGGAGGCGCGGGGCCTCGCGCGGGCGATGCTCCTGCACGCCGCCACCCTCCACGACCCCGAGAACCTGCAGATCGTCATCGCCGCCGAGCCGGGGGTCCTGCCGCAGTGGGAGTGGGCGAAGTGGCTGCCGCAGACGCACTCGCGCACGGTCCGCGACGCCCTGGGCGCAGCGCGGATGATCGGGTCGGACCTGGCGGAGCTGGAGGCGATGCTCTCCCCGGAGGTCCGTGAGCGCTCCCGCTTCACGCGCAGCGCCGGCGCCCCGGCCCTGCCGCATGTCATCGTCCTCACGGACGGCGTGCCGGCGACCGGCGCGCTGCTGAGCCCGGACGGCGTCACCGGAGTGACCGTCATCGATCTGCCCCACAGCTGGGACGAGCTGGACGACGACAACACGCTGCGCGTCGCGCTCGCCGCCGGCGCCGGCGGCGCCGCCGAGCTCGTCAGCAGGCAGGTGCCCGCGCGGGAGTTCGTGCCGGATGCGATCAGCATCGTGGAGGCCGAGGCGACAGCGCGCCGGCTCATCTCCGTGCAGCAGGCCGCCTCGGACTCCCCGGCGGAGGCGTCGGCGACCCCGCGGGGACAGGCGGAGCTGGTCGACCTGCTCGGTCTCCCCGACGTCCGGGACATCGACTTCGACGCCGCGTGGGCGGGCCGCCTGGAGCGCGACCGCCTGCGCGTGCCGATCGGCCAGGCCGACGACGGCACGCCGCTGATCCTCGACATCAAGGAGTCCGCCCAGCAGGGCATGGGGCCGCACGGCCTCATCATCGGCGCCACGGGATCCGGCAAGTCCGAGGTCCTGCGGACTCTCGTGCTGGCACTGGCGCTGACCCACTCGCCGGAGCAGCTGAACTTCGTGCTCGTCGACTTCAAGGGCGGGGCGACCTTCGCGGGCATGGCGGGCATGCCGCACGTGTCGGCGATCATCACCAACCTCGGCGAGGAGATCTCGCTGGTCGATCGCATGCAGGACGCCCTGCAGGGCGAGATGGTCCGCCGCCAGGAGCTGCTGCGCGCCACCGGTCCCTTCGCGAACGTGGCCGACTACGAGAAGGCGCGCCGTGCGGGGCGCACGGATCTCGCGCCGCTGCCGGCGCTGCTCATCGTCGCGGACGAGTTCTCGGAGCTCCTGGCCGCGAAGCCGGAGTTCGTGGAGACGTTCGTGAACATCGGACGCCTGGGCCGGTCGTTGCAGGTGCACCTGCTCCTGAGCTCGCAGCGTCTGGAGGAGGGCAAGCTCCGCGGTCTCGACTCGCACCTGTCGTACCGGATCGGCCTGCGCACGTTCTCCGCCTCCGAGTCCCGTGCCGTCCTCGGCGTCCCCGACGCCTATCACCTGCCGCCCCAGCCCGGCGTGGGATTCCTCAAGTCCGACACCGAGTCGATGACCCGGTTCCGCGCGGCCTACGTCTCCGGCCCGCCGCCACGGCGCCGCCGCGCGACTCCGGGAAGCCGCCG
>NZ_BCRA01000200.1 GCF_001552355.1 Microbacterium resistens NBRC 103078 | reverse complement strand
CACCGGACCGGAAGCCGCCGACCCGGGCACCGCCGACCCGGCCGGCGAGACCCGGCCCGCCCCGACCGAGGCCGAGATGGCCCGCGCCCGCGAGATCCTGCGCACCGTCTCGGACGCGTACTCCGCCAAGATGGTCGGCCAGGAGCGTCTGCGCACGAGCCTCCTGCTCGCGCTCATGGCGGGCGGGCACATCCTCCTCGAGTCCGTTCCCGGACTCGCCAAGACCACGGCCGCCAGTACGCTGGCCGACACCGTGCAGGCCGATTTCAAGCGCATCCAGTGCACACCCGACCTGCTCCCCAGCGACATCACCGGCACACAGATCTACGACTCGGCCAGCGGCACCTTCCGCACCGTCCTCGGCCCGGTGCACGCGAACTTCGTCCTGCTCGACGAGATCAACCGCTCCAGCGCCAAGACGCAGAGCGCCATGCTGGAGGCGATGCAGGAGCGGCAGACCACGATCGGCGGGGAGATCCACCGGGTGCCGCGCCCCTTCCTCGTGATCGCGACGCAGAACCCGATCGAGCAGGAGGGCACCTACGAGCTGCCCGAGGCCCAGATGGACCGGTTCCTCCTCAAGGAGATCGTCGAGTACCCGAGCCCGGCCGAGGAGCTGGAGGTGCTGGCGCGCATCGACTCCGGCGCGCTCGACCCCGAACGGCACGTCCACACGGCGATCTCCCTCGCCGACGTCGAGCTGCTGCAGGACGTCTCCCGGCGGATCTACGTCGACGCCGCCGTGCGCAACTACATCGTGTCCCTCGTCTACGTGACACGGAACCCCGTGCCGTACATCGGCGAGCGCCTGGGCGGCTACATCAAGTACGGCGCGAGCCCCCGCGGCACGATCGCCTTCCTCCAGGCCGCCCGCGCCCTCGCGCTCCTCTCCGGCCGCAGCCACGTGATCCCCGAGGACATCCGGAACCTGCGCCACCTCGTGCTCCGCCACCGCGTGCTGCTCACGTTCGAGGCGGAGGCCGAGGGCGTGCGCAGCGAGGACGTCATCGACGCCGTGTTCGGCGCGGTGCCGACCCCGTAGCGCCGCCCGCGCCGATCCCGAGGCCCCGCTCATGCCCAGCCTGCTCACCCCGGTGAAGGGGAAGCTCTTCATCACCTCGTCGCGGAAGTCGACGCACGCGCTCGACGGCGCCTACGCGTCCCTGCTGCGCGGGCGGAGCCTGGACTTCGAGGACCTGCGCACCTACGAGTACGGCGACCAGATCCGCGACATCGACTGGAAGGCCACCGCCCGGCTGGGCGCGCCGATGATCAAGCGGATGCGGGCCACGCGGATGCACACCGTGCTCTTCGCCGTCGACACGGGCCTGGCGATGACCGCACTGGCCCACGACGAACGGCCCAAGCGCGAACTGGCGATCCTCACCGTCGGCGTCCTCGGGCTGCTGTCGCTGCGCCACGGTGACGACTTCACGCTCGTGCACGGCGACGCGCGGGGGTTCCGTCGGCGGGAGATCGGGCGCAGCGAGGCCGCGCTGGAGCACACCCTGCGGACGATGGACCAGGCGATCCGCTCGGCCGCGGCGCCCGGCGACCGCGACGGGCTGCTCTCGTACATCGCACGCACCGTCACCCGGCGGATGATCGTCGTGGTGGTGACCGACGACGCCCCGCTCACCGCGGAGACGGAGCGCCTGCTGCGCCGGCTCCGCGTGCAGCACGAGGTGCTGTGGATCACCCTGCACGACGCCGACCCGGTGCTGCCGGCGCGGGCGCCGGGGACGGCTCCGCGGCGGGACGTCGGATCCTCCTGGCTCGTGCCCGACTTCGCCCACGGCGACGCGGCGATCGCGGCGGAGCTGGCGGCGCAGGACGCCGCCGCCCGAGGGCACCGGGACCGGACGCTGGACCGGCTGGAGATCACGCACGCCGCGCTCGGGAGCCAGGACGACGCGGTGTCGGACCTGCTGCGGATGCTGGATCGGAGATCGCATGTCCGGTCCTGAGGAGCTGTACCCGCCCGCCCAGTACGCCGCCGGGTGGATGCTGCTCGCCTTCGGCGTCCTCGCGGCGCTCGTCCTCGCGGCGTGGCTGGTGATCGCGCTCACCGCGCCGCGTCGGCGCCCCGCCCCGGTCGCCGGCCCGGCACCGCCCGCTCCGCTGTTCGTGGACGTGTCGGCGGTGCTCCGCCAGGAGTACCTCGGCGGCATCGCGCGGATCGAGCAGCGGTACCGCGACGGCGAGCTGGACGCGCGTCGGGCGAACCTCGAGCTGAGCCGGGCGGTGCGCGCGTTCGTCAATGAGTACAGCGGCCTGGAGGCGCCGGTGCTGGCGCTGGAGGACCTGGAGCGCGCGGGCGTCCATCCCGCCCTGCTGGAGGCCCTCCGCCGGCACTACTACCCCAGCGTGTTCCGGCGGGGACCCGCGCTGGACCCGATCGCCGGCGCCGAGGCGGCCCGTCGGGTGGTGACGACATGGCACTGAGCTCGCTGACCTGGCCGTGGATGCTGCTCGCCGTGGCGGCCGCGGTCGTCGTCGCCGTCGTCGTCGGGGTGCTCCTCGGATGGCGCCGGGGCCGCGACGACGCCTCCGCGGCGGGCGCCCCGGTGGCCCGCGCCGAGAGGGTGCGCGGCCTCGGCTCGTTCGCCCAGGCCGTCCGGCGGCGCCGGCTGGCGTTGT
>NZ_BCRA01000199.1 GCF_001552355.1 Microbacterium resistens NBRC 103078 | reverse complement strand
GGGCCGCACGTGGCGCGCGCCGAGGAGGAGGTGACGACGGCGGCCGCCGCCTGGGACGCCCCCGTGGTCCTGACCGGCGCCGCGGCCGGCGTCGAGGCGGTCACCGCGCTGGCGGGCGGTTCGGACGTGCTCCACGTCGCCGCGCACGGCCGGCATACGGTGGACAACCCGCTGTTCTCGGGCCTCGAGCTCGCCGACGGGATCCTCTTCGGCTACGACGTGGACCTCGTCCCGCATCCTCCCGCCGTGGTCCTGCTCTCGGCGTGCGAGCTCGGCCGCTCCTCGGTCCGCGGCGGCGAGGAGGCGCTGGGGATGACCCGGGTGTGGCTGCACGCGGGCACCCGCTGCGTCGTCTCCTCGCCCGTCGTGGTCCCCGACGACGTCGCCTGCGAGCTGCTCGGGTCCGTGCACGGGAGCCTGCGCGCCGGCCTCGATCCGGCGGCCGCGCTGTCCGCCGCGGCGGCGGACACGGGACACCGGACGCCGTTCCAGTGCCACGGCAGCGGCTTCTGACCACCCCCCGCGCCGAGTGCGGACACGGCCGGAGAACTTTTCTCCATTCGATGTATCAGACCTGCGCCCCGGGGCTCCTGTTCGTCGGAAGGTGTCATGCGGGGAACTTCCGAGGGAGCCGGGAGCGTGAGGGGACGCGGTCGGAACTGGGGATGCGCGTGCTGGGGACGCGCCGACGGACACGATTCCACGGGGGTGTCGCGCGGGGACCGCGGCACCCCCTCCTCATGCTCCCCGAGGGCGGACGACCCCAGCCCGGGGCAGGACGGCCTCGGCGGCGCGGATCGCTCCGCTCAGTCCGCGAGGAGCACCTCGTAGCCGGCGTCCTGGAAGGCCGTGCGATACGCGGCCGACAGCCCGGTGTCGGTCAGCAGCGTCGGGAACAGGGACGCATCCCCGACCGCGGCGAACGCGCTCGCACCGATCTTCCCGGAGTCCGCCACGACGATCGGCCGGCGCGCACGCTCGGCCATGATCCGGTTCACCGCCGCCTCGCGCTCGTCATGCGTGCTCGCCCCGTCGACCGGATCCATGCCGTTCACCCCGATGAACGCGACGTCGAGCCGGATCCCACGCAGCAGCTGCTCCACGAACGGCCCCACCAGCTCGTACGTCCGCGAGTGGATCACGCCACCGGTGACGACGACCTTGATGTCGGGCCGGGTGGCGAGCTGGGCGGCGATGTTCACCGCGTTCGTGACGATGGTGAGCGGCTGGTCGGCGAGATCGTCGCGGGCGGCGAGGGCGGCGGCGATCGCCGTGGTGGTCGTCCCCCCGGACAGACCCACGACGGAACCGGGCGCCACGAGCGCCGAGGCGGCGCGGCCGATCCGATCCTTCTCGTCCGCCCGCAGGTGGCTCTTGTACCGGATGGGCAGCTCGTAGGCGACGGACTGAGCGACGGCTCCGCCGTGCGTCCGGGTCAGCAGGCGCTGCTCGGCGAGGCTGTCCAGATCCCGGCGCGCGGTGGCCGGGGACGCCCCGAACCGGTCGACGAGCTCCTCGACCGTGATCTCGCCCTGGGCCGCGAGGAGGTCCAGGATGGCCGTCAGACGTGCCGTCCGCTTCATTCCGCCCGCCCGTGCTCCTGCGCGCCGGCGAACAGGCGCAGCAGCCGGCCCGCCTCCTCGGCGACCGCCTCGCGCCCCGGGGCGATGTACTTCCGCGAGTCGACGAGACGCTCGTCCGCCGCAAGCCGGGCCCGTACCGCGCGGGTGAAGAAGCCGTTCAGATGGGTGGACACGTTGATCTTCGTCATCCCCGCGCGGATGGCGGCGACGAGCGCGTCCTCGGGGACCCCGGAGGACCCGTGGAGGACCAGCGGGACGTCCAGCGCCGCGCGCAGCCGAGCGATGAGGTCGAGGTCCAGTGCCGCGGTGCGGTCGGTCATCGCGTGGGAGGACCCGACGGCGACGGCCAGCGCGTCCACGCCGGTCTCGACCACGAACGCCCGCGCCTCGTCGGGATCGGTGCGCACCCCGGGCGCGTGCGCGCCGTCCTTGCCCCCGACCTCGCCGAGCTCTCCCTCGACGTGCACCCCGGCGGCGTGCGCGCGCTCGGTCACGCGGGCGGTGAGGGCGACGTTGTCCGCGTACTCGAGCGTCCCGCCGTCGAACATCACCGAGCCGAAGCCCAGCGCCACCGCCTCATCGACGAGCTCGGGGCGCTCGGCGTGGTCCAGGTGCACGGCGACCGGCGTCGCGGCGCGCCGGGCGACGGCCAGGGCGGCGAGCGCGATCGGCTCGAGGCCGCCGTGGTAGTCGGCGCAGTTCTGCGAGATCTGCAGGATGACCGGCAGCCCGGTGCGCTCGGAGGCGAGGGCGAGGGCCTCGGCGGTCTCCAGGTGGATGACGTTGAAGGCGCCGATGCCGACGCCGCGGGAGGCGGCGTCCTGGACGAGCTCGCGGGCGGAGACGAGGGTCATGGGGTGTCCTTCGGTTCGGGGGCGGTCGTGGCGCGCGGGTCGGACGCGTGCCCGGTGGGGCTGTCGATGAGCAGGGCGGCCTCGAGCTGAGGCCAGGAGGGGTGGATCTCGCCCGCCAGCGGCATGAGCACGGCGGCCGCGGACCACGCGGTGGCGCGGCGCAGCAGGGTCAGCGGGTCCTGCACGCCCCGGGCGAGGAGCACGGCGCACGCCGC
>NZ_BCRA01000198.1 GCF_001552355.1 Microbacterium resistens NBRC 103078 | reverse complement strand
CACCCGCGTCAGTGGTGCCCGCCGTGGCCGCCCGCGCCGCCGGACGGGACGGCGCCGTCCGGAGCCCGCACCCGTGCCTCGTCTCCGCGCTCGATCACCACGAACTGCCCCATCATGCCCTCGTCCTCGTGCAGGAGCATGTGGCAGTGGTACATGTACGGCATCGCCGGGTCGGCGTAGTCCTCGAAGCGCAGCAGCAGCCGGTAGGTGGTGTTCGGGTTCAGGTAGATCGTGTCCTTGCGCCCCGCCAGCTCCGGGGGCGGCGCGTGCCCTCCGACGGAGAGCACACGGAACTGCACGTCGTGGATGTGGAAGCTGTGCGGGATCGGCTGCGTGCTCGTGACCTCCCAGATCTCCGTATCGCCCACGTAGACGACCTCGTCGATCCGGCTCATGTCCATCTCCTCGCCGTTGATCTCCCGGGTGTTGAGCACGAACGACCGGGTGGTGCCGGCGTCCGCCTCGTGCAGCTCGTCCGCGACCGCCTCCGCCGACTCCGGCCACGACGGCGGCGGGACCGGGGCGAGGGAGTCCGCCGCGCGGAACTCCATCACATCGAACGCGTCGTTGCCCCCGGACGTCGCGGGGACGACGATCCCGCCCAGGTCCGTCTTCTCCGATCGCAGCCGCACCCGCTCGCCCGGCTGGAACGCCACCACGACCTCGGCGCGCTCGCCCGGGGCGAGCCGCAGCCGGTCCCGCTCCAGGGGCTCGTCCAGCAGGCCCCCGTCCCCGGCGATCATCGTCATCGGCCGGTCGGCGAAAGCGAAGGTGTAGGTGCGCGCCGTGGAACCGTTCAGCAGCCGCAGTCGCACCCGCTCGGTCGTCACGTCCCGGTAGGCGCCGGGTGTGCCGTTCACCAGGATCGTGTCTCCGAGCATGCCGGGCTCGGATCCGTCGCGGTCGAGCACGAGCGCGCCCTCGTCGTCGAAGCGCTTGTCCTGCACGATGAGCGGCAGGTCGTCCACGCCGTACGCGGAGGGGAGGTCGGCGGCGAGGCTCGCGTCGTCGTCCAGCACGAACATGCCCGCCAGGCCCCGATAGACGTGCTCCTCGGTCGCCCCGTGCGGGTGGGGGTGATACCAGAGCGTCGCCGCCGGCTGGTCGATCGTCCACGTCGGCCGCCAGGTCTCCCCCGGCGCCACCGCCTGGTGCGGACCTCCGTCCATCGCCGCCGGCAGGTGCATGCCGTGCCAGTGCACGCTGGTCGGCTGGTCGAGCGCGTTGCCGACCTCCACGGCGACCCGCTCGCCCCTGCTGGCCCGGAGCGTCGGGCCGAGGAAGGACCCGTCGAACCCCCACGTCTCGGCCTCGCCGATCCCGGGGAACTCCGTGGTCCCGCGCTGCGCCGTCAGGTGGAAGGTGCGGACGCCCTCCTGGACCGTGGACGGCGCGAGCGGCGGGATGGCCAGGGGGTTCGCGAACTCCCGTTCCTCGACGGGCGAGGTGGACAGCGTGTCGCATCCGGCGAGCGCGGTCGCCACGACCGCCGCCGCGAGCACCGCCGCGGACGCGCGCCACCGTCGCCGCGGCACCGCCCCGGTCATGCCCGCCTCCGCAGACGCTGGATCCCCAACGCGAGCAGACCCGCGATCATGCCCCAGAACGCGTCGAGGGCGAGCGCGACGAGCAGGGCCCAGATCGGGCCGTCCGCGGTCCCGAACACGGTCCCGATGAGCAGCGTGATCACGCCGTAGGCCGTGCCGGTCAGCGTCAGCGTGAGCACGGGCATCCGGACCGGGGCGAAGCCCACCACCCCGATCCAGGCGAGCGCGATCAGGCCCAGGAGCGTGAGGGCGCGGGCAGCGCCGTCGCCGAAGCCGAGGAGGGCGGTGAGCGGCCACAGCAGCGCCAGCGAGGCCAGGCCGAGGATCACCAGCCAGGGCGGGCCGGACGGCTGAGCGGGGCGACCGGCGGAGGGCGGGACAGGGGCGGGAAGAGGATCGATGTTCGTCATGCCTCCACGTTCCGCTGCAGCGCGCCGCGGGGCATCGGCCCGGGATCGTCGGTCCGCGTCGTCGCCGGAGGACGCCCGCGTCGCCTCGGATCGATCCGCCGATCGCCCCGGATCGATCGCGGTCGCGCGGCGCGGTTCCTACTCTGGACACATGACCGCACGCACCGGCATCGAGCCGCGTCTGGGCGACGCCGGCCTCGCGCTCGCCGTCGCGCTGGTGATCGCGGTCGTCATCGCGTCGGACCCGGAGCGTCGAGGCGGCGTCGGTGCCTACGTCTGCGCCGCGGCGTTCGGTTCCGTCCTGCTGCTGCGGCGTCGGTTCCCGCGCACGATCGTCGTGGTCACGGTCCTCGGCGTCTTCGCGTTCTACTGGGCGGGATTCCCGCCGGTCGGCATGGTGCTCCCCGCCGTCGGCGCGCTGTACTCGGCCGCCGAGCAGCGCCGCACCGGCTGGGCGATCGGCAGCGGCGCCGTCCTCCTCGCCGTCGCGTCCTACTTCCGGCTGGACGGCTCGGAGCCCGAGGCCGCCTTGAACGGCTACACCTTCGTCACCGAGCTGGCGCTCGCCGCCGCGGCGATCGCGCTCGGGGTCGCGGTGCGACTGACCCGGGAGGCGCGGGAGCGCACCGCCCTCATCGCGGAGCTCACCGCCGCCGAGGAGGCGCACGCCGCCGAGGCGCGCATGCAGGAGGAGCGGATGGGCATGGCGCGCGACCTCCACGACACGATCGGGCACACCCTCTCGGTCGCGGCGCTGCACGCCGGGGTCGCTGCCGAGGCGACGGACTCCGGCGCCGCCCGGGCCGCGATCGCGCAGGCCCGTGCCGCGACCTCCGAGGCGCTTCAGGAGCTGCGCCGGACCGTGAAGGTGCTGCGCGCGGACCGGACGACGGATCCCGCGCCCGTCCTCGGCCTCGCGTCGGCCGACGATCTGTTCGCCGCGGCGCGCGCCG
>NZ_BCRA01000197.1 GCF_001552355.1 Microbacterium resistens NBRC 103078 | reverse complement strand
GGCAGGGGTGCTCGGCTCGCCGCCTGCGCCGCCGTGACGAGCGTCTGCGCCTGGACCATCAGGAACACGCCCACCGTGAGGAGCACGAGGACCTGTGCGATCCCGAGGGCGACGGCGGCGACGACCGGCGATGACCCGGGAGCGACGGCGTCCGTCACGACCACGGGCAGGACCGTCAGCAGTCCGATCAGCCCGAGCGCCACCGCCATGGGGACGAGGACCGCGATCAGCAGGCCCGCCGTCCGCAGGCTCCGCCACCGGGTGAGCCGCCAGCTGCGCGCGAGGGCGGCGCCGACGCCGATCGGCTCGAGGACGAGCATCGGCACGGTGAGGATCAGCCGGAGGTTCAGCCACCACAGCACGAGCAGGATCAGCAGGTAGACCGCGGCGTTCTGCGGCTCCTTGAGCAGCTCGTCCGAGACGAAGGCAGGCACGGCGACCCAGCGCGTCAGCACCGATCCGATGCCGGCCTGGCCGAGCGGCACCAGGAGCAGCAGGTACGGGACGAGCAGCAGCGACGACGGCCGCCGCAGCAGCTCCGCCACCCGCCGCCGCACCAGGCGGAGTCCCGCGCGCTCGGCGGACCGATCGTCTCGCTCTGCGCGGTCGCCTTCTGTGGTCTCCCCGGCCTCGCCGGCGACCGGCGCGCCCCCGTCGGCGGCCAGGCGGTGAACGGCGACGGCCGCGTACAGCGCCGCCTGCAGCAGCAGCGCGACGACGACCAGGACGAGCGAGAGGACGGCGAGCGCGATCCCGGCCGGATTGCGCAGGAACGTGCCGATCGTCGTGGTCGTGAGCGCCGTCAGCCCCGAGGCCCGCGTGGCCAGGCCGAACAGACCCACCAGGAGCGGTGCGGCCACCAGCGCGACGACCCCCTGCGTGACCGCGACGAGAAGGATCGTGCGCCCGAGGTCCCGGAACGAGAGACGGTACCCGGCGGCGACGCTCCGGCGCAGCGGCATCGGCGGACGGGCGGGGGCGGACCGGGGCATGACACGAGTCAACCATCCCCGGCCCGCCGGGCCCGGTCAGCCCCGCGTGCCGACGACCTCCAGCGGCATGGTGCTCGTGTCGAGATACGGGTTGTCATCCTGTCCCTCGACGAGCGCCTTCGCCTCGGAGACGGTCTCGACCGTGGGGCAGGATCCGATCAGCGGCCGCTTCGCGGTCTCCCGCATCGTGAGGAGCGCCACCCCGCCGACGGCGGCGAAGAACATGATGTAGAACGCCGGCATGTAGGCGTTCCCCGTCAGCTCGATCAGCGCCTGGCTGAACAGCGGGGTCGTGCCGCCGAAGAGCGACACCGCGAGGTTGTACGCGATCGCCATCGCGCCGAAGCGCGACGCCGTCGGGAAGAGCGCCGGAAGCGCCGACGCGGCGATCGCGACGTAGAACGCCACGGGCACCGCGACCATCGCGAGCGCGAGCATGACCGCCCATTCCTCGCCGATCTGCATGACGGCGAACGCGGGGAGCATCAGCACGAGCGTCGATCCCACAGCGATCGCGTACACAGGCTTGCGCCCGATGCGATCCGACAAACGCCCGATGAGCGGGAGGAACGCGCTCATCAGGATGAGCACGGGCACGGTCGCCAGCGCGGCCATGAGGTTGGACACGCCCACCTCGGTCTCCAGGTACGTCGGCATGTAGCTCGTCAGGGCGTATCCGGCCGTGTTCGTCGCCGACACGAGCGCGATGGCGATGAGGATCTCGCGCCAGTGATGCCGGAAGATGCCCACGACGCCGTGCCGCGCCAGCGGGTCCTCGGGATCCGCCTCGGTCAGGCCTGCGGCCTCCTCGGCCTCGTACGCCGGGGTCTCCGGGATCCGGAGCCGGAACCAGATCGCCACGGCCCCCAGGGGGATGGCCGCGAGGAACGGGATCCGCCAGCCGAACTCGAGCATGGCCCCCGGGCCCGCGATCGCCTCCGTGATCCACGTCGTGAGACCCACCACGGTGGCGCCGGCGGCGAAGCCCACATACGAGCCGACATCGAGGAAGGACGACCAGTACCCGCGAGACCGATCCGGCGAGAACTCGGACACGTACGTGGTGGCCCCGGCGTACTCGCCTCCGGTCGAGAATCCCTGCACCATCTTGAGCAGGTACAGCGGCACGATCGCCCACAGGCCGATGGCCGCCGACGTGGGCAGCATCCCGATCAGCGCGGTGGCGGCAGCCATCATCGCCATCGTGAGGAACAGCACCCGCTGCCGTCCGATACGGTCGCCGAGGGGGCCGAGGACGAGCCCGCCGAGCGGGCGGACGAGGAACGACACCGCGAACCCGAGCAGGGTCACGAGCAGCCCGAGCCCCTCGGGGAGATCGGCCGTGAACACGGCGCTCAGCGTCACGGCGAGGTAGCCGTACACGCCGAAGTCGAACCACTCCATGAAGTTGCCGACGACCGTTCCGGAGATCGCCGTCCGCAGCCGGGATCTCTTCACGATCAGGACGTCGTCGACGCGCATACGTCGGTTCTCCGGGGCGGGCGCGGTGTCGTTGCGCAACGGGGATCAGCTCCTTGGGCCTCATCGGTGTCGGCCTGCTTCGGCCGGACGAGCCCCCGACGCTACCCACGCCGCCTGGATCCCTTGCCCGGCGGACGCCGTGTGCTAAGAGGCTGATCAGGTGCGCAATCGCGGCGTTCTCGAGGGAGGAGGCAGCGCGCGACACGCCCGGGAACCGCCGGGCGTGTCGCGCACTGCGTCCATCCCCCACGCCGCGTGCCGAGTCCCTCCTCGTACGCCGAGACCCCCTCCGCCCGCCGAGACCCCCTCTCCCGCGCGTGTTTCCGAGGGGGTCTCGGCGGGGAAAGGGGGTCTCGCGCGTCGGGGACGAGGTCAGGAGGAGGCGCGTCGCCGGATCCGTGCGACCAGGATCGCTCCGGCGCCGAGCACGAGCGCGAGCACTCCGCCGACGACGAACGGCGTCGAGTCGGCGCCGGTGACCGCCAGGTCGCCCGGGCGGGCGGCGGGGCGCCCGTCACCCGATCCGGGCCCGT
>NZ_BCRA01000196.1 GCF_001552355.1 Microbacterium resistens NBRC 103078 | reverse complement strand
GGCCCGGCGGACGGCCATGCCTCCGCGGCGAGCGCCCGGACCGGGCTCGGCCGCCTCGCGTTCGGCGGCGCGCTCGTGATCGCCGTCGGTCTGCTGACCTGGCGGGTGACCGAGGCGCTGATCGGCCCTCGGAACTTCTCGCAGCGCTTCGACATCGTCTTCCACCTCAACGGCGTGCGGCGCACGCTCGACACCGGCGACGGCTCGTCGCTGACCATGGGCGTGCTCATGGGCCACGCCGACGGCGTGCTGGCGTTCTACCCCGCGGGGTGGCACGATCTGGTCGCCCTCGTCGCACAGACCCTGCCGGCGGGCCCCTGGCAGATCCCGCTCGCGATCAGTGCCGCCAACGTCGCCCTCGCCGCGGTCGTCTGGTCCGTCGGCGTGCTCGCGCTCACCCGGGCGATCGCAGGACCGCGCCCCCGCGTTCTCCTCTTCGCGGGCGTGTTCGCCGCCGCCTTCACGGTCTTCCCGCTGCGGCTGCTGGAGTGGGGCACCGTGCTGCCGTACTTCTGCGGCGTCGCGCTGGCCCCCGGGGTGCTCGCCCTCGTGCTGTCCGCTCTCCGCCTCGCCCGCGCCGACCGGTCCTCCTGGCTCGGCGCGCTCCTGCTCGGTGTGCTCGCCGCGGCCGGACTGGCGTTCTGCCATCCCAGCGTCGCCGTCGCCGTGATCGGACTCTCGGTCCCGGCCGTCGGTGCCGCGATCGTCCGCTGGGCGCGGATCCGTCGCGCCGCCGGACGCGGACCGCTGCTCCCGGTCCTCGCAGCGGCGGGGACGGTGATCGCCGTGGTCGGCGTGTGGATCGTCACCCGGCCGCGCAACGGGTTCCCGGGATGGGAGACGCCGCACACGCTCGGCAAGGCCGTCCTCGGATTCCTGGCTTCCGCTCCGGTCGGCGGTCCGGTGGCCGTCGCCGCCGCGGGCTGCATCGCGGTGGCCGTCGTCGTCATCGCCGTGCGCCGGCGCGACCTGCTCTGGCTGGCGCTGTCCTACGCCGTCGCCGGGTTCCTGTACGTCGTCGTGACGGGGTTTCCGCGCTCGGCGTTCCGCACGGCGGTGACCGGCCCCTGGTACGAGGACTGGTTCCGGATCGCGGGTCTTCTCGCGATCCCGGCGGTGCCGCTGGCCGCCCTCGGCGCCGCCGCGATCGTCTCCGCCGCCACCGCGGCCATCGGCCGCCTCCGCGGTGCGCCCTTGCCCGCGCTCGCGCCCGCCGTGACCGTCCTGGCGGTCGTCGCGCTGATCCCGCTCACGCAGGTCCGGGTGATCGACCACGAGGTGGGCATGACGCGGAACGCGTACGTGCTGACCGAGGACGCGGACCTCGTCGGCCCCGGGGAGATCGCGTTCATGCAGCGCGTCGCCGGCGTCGTCCCCGACGGCCAGATCGTCGCGAACAACCCCTATGACGGCAGCGCCGAGCTCTACGCGTTCGCCGGCGTCCCCGTGCTCATCCCGCACCTCAACTACACCTACTCCGAGGACGACCTGCTGCTCATGGCGGACCTCGTCCACGCCCCCTCCCGCCCGGACGTGTGCGCCGCCCTGGAGCGCACCGGCGTGCGGTGGGTGATCCAGCTCGGCCGGGTCGTCGGCGGGTTCCCGGAGGCGGAACGCTACCCGGGGATCGGGACGGTGACCGGCGGCCCCGGATTCGAGGAGGTCCTCGCCGACGGCGAGCGACGCCTGTTCCGCATCACCGCCTGCGGCCTCGGCTGAGGCCCCGACGCGTCAGGGCATCACGCAGCTGCGCCCGGTGTCCCCGGTCCCCTCGCCGAGGCACGCGTACTCCTCGCCCGCGACCAGGTCGATGCCGGCGAACAGCTGAGGGACCGTGACGAACGTGTAGCCGCGCTCCCGGAGCGTGTCGATGAGCTCCTGCTGTCCGGCGATCGTGGACGGATGCACGTCGTGCATGAGCACGACGCCCCCGGGCTCGATCCGGTCCAACACGCGCGGCACGAACACGGCCGGATCCAGGCTCTCCCAGTCGAAGCTGTCGACGCTCCAGAAGATCAGCGGTTTGCCCGCGGCCTCCCGCGCGGCTCCGCCCTCGGAGCCGTAGGGGGCGCGCACCGACGTCGGCGCCGGGACCCCGGCCGCGACCACCGCCTCGTCCGTCGCCGCGAGCTGCTCGCGGACCGCCTCGGCGGGGATCAGCGCGAGGTCGGCGTGATCCCACGTGTGGTTCTCGATCGCGTGACCGGCCGCGGCCGCGCGGCGCACGATCCCCGGGTGGGCGGCGGCGTCGCGCCCCTCGACGAAGAACGTCGCCGGGACCCGGGCCGCGTCGAGGAGATCGAGCAGCTGCGGCGTCGTGACGGGATCCGGCCCGTCGTCGTAGGTCAGCGCGACGCACGCGATCAGCGTGCAGGGCACGTGCGGGGCCGCGCCGTCCTCGGGACCGGCGAACGGCGCGGTCCCCTGGGCCGCGGCCTGGACCTCCCGCCCGGCGTCCGTGAGCATCGCCCGCGCCTCGTCCGCCGGCAGACCCGCGACAGATCCCTCGCCGAACACGATCCCGCCGTCCCGGTCGAACGAGAGGCCGTCCAGCGCCGCGGCGCCGACGCGCTCGGTCAGCGCGTCCCGCGCCTCCTCGGTCAGCAGGTCTCGCCCGCCCCAGGCCCCGCCGCGGGTGTTCGCGAACACAGTCCGCCAGGCGACATCGTCCTCGCGCCGCGCGCTCAGGCGCACGCCCAGGACGGTCCCCCGGTCCTGGACGACGGTGCCGTCGATGCGCAGCGCGGGCTCGGCCAGCTCCCCCGCGGCGATCCCCCCGGCGTCCGGGAGCCGTGCGGCGAAGCCCGGATGGTCGGCCTCGATCTGCGCGCGGACGAAGCCGTCGACCCGGCGGTTGAACTCCTCCGCACCGTCGAGCACGATCCACCGGCCCTGGAATCCGAGCTCCGCACTGGCATAGGCGACCTCCCGCGGCTGCGTGCCCGACGGGGCCGCCGATGGGGCCGTCGTCGCGGTCGGCGACGAGGCCGGCGTCGGCCGGGCGCCCTGCGACGAGGGGACC
>NZ_BCRA01000195.1 GCF_001552355.1 Microbacterium resistens NBRC 103078 | reverse complement strand
CCGCTGTCACCGACCCCCGCCGCCGGCGAGCGCCGCGGATCAGCGCCCGAGCGCCGCCGCCACCGCCCTGGCCTGGTCGAGATCGGTGACCTCGTACCCGCCGACGCCGTCGGACGCGGAGCCCATCCGGACCCCGCCGTCCTCGGACACCGTCCGCTTGGCCGAGAAGTGCAGAGCGTCCACCCCGGTCTCGGCGAGCGCCACCGCGTTCGCCGCGGTCACCCCGCTTCCGGCCATGACCTCGATCTCCCCCTCGGCAGCGGCGACGAGGGCGCGCAGGGTGTCGATCCCGTCGATCGCCGCCGAGGCGCCGCCCGAGGTGAGCACCCGACGGAAGCCGAGTCCGCGGACGATCCGCAGGGCCTCGACCGGGTCCGCGATCACGTCGATCACCCGGTGCAGCGTGACCGAGGCGTCCCCGGCGGCGTCGCGGAGCCGGACGAGCGCGTCGACGTCGAGTCCTCCGGCCGCGTCCAGCGCCCCGACCACGACGCCCGCCGCTCCGCCCGCGACGGCGTGGCGGACGTCCTGCACCGACACCTCCAGCTCGTCCGGGGTGTAGTGGAAGCCGCCGGCGCGCGGACGCACGAGTACGTGCACCTCGACCCCCGAGTCGCCCGCCGCGGCGACCGCCGACGCCAGGGTGGCGGGCGACGGGGTGAGCCCGCCGAGCGGCAGGGCCTGGGCGAGCTCGACGCGGGCGGCGCCGATCTCTCGGGCGATGCGGACGCCGGCGGCATCCTGGACGGCGAGTTCGAGGGCGAGGGTCATCCCTCCATTCTCCCGGCTCCGCCCCGCCCGCCCGACCACGCCCCTCCCCCGCGGCCGAGTGGTCAGTTTCTGTGGGTTGCGAGCCTCGGAACCCACAGAAACTGACCACTCGATGGCGGGGAGGCGGGCGTTCGGGAAAACGCGTGCCCGCTCGGCGGGAAATTTAGTTAGACTGTCTAAGTAATGACCGACCCCGAGGATCCGATCCAGACCACCGCCACCGACCTCCGCCTCGCCACGTTCCGCCTCGCCCGCCGCCTGCGCTCGGTCCGTGCCGTCGATGCGATGAGCGACGCCCAGCTGGCGGTGCTCGCCACGCTGCGGATGCACGGACGCCACTCGATCACCGCCCTCGCCGAGCGCGAACGGGTCACCGCGCCCTCGATGAGCGCCATGGTGAACGGCCTGGAGGAACAGGGATTCGTGACCCGGATCCCGGACGACGACGACCGCCGCCGGGTCCACGTCGACATCACCGAGAGCGGGCGCGAGATCGTCGCCGAGACCCTGCGACGCCGCGACCAGCTCCTGGCCGACATGCTCGCCGGTCACGACTTCACCGAATCCGACCTTCGAGTGCTGCGCGAGGCGAGCGCCCTCATGCGGAGGGTGGCCGACCGATGAGCGCCATGTTCCGCTCCTTCTCCTCGTACAACTACCGGGTGTGGTTCCTGGGCGCGATCGTGTCCAACATCGGCGGGTGGATGCAGGCCACCGCGCAGGACTGGGTCGTGCTCACCGAGCTCACCGACAACGACGCCACGGCCATGGGCGTGACGATGGCCCTGCAGTTCGGCCCGCCGCTCGTGCTCGTGAGCCTCACCGGATGGGTCGCTGACCGCTTCGACCGGCGGAAGGTCCTGCTCACCACGCAATCGGCCCTCATGGTGCTCGCCGTCGGCGTCGCGATCCTCCTGCTCACCGGCGTCATGACGCTCCCCCTCATGCTCCTGTTCGCCCTCGGCTTCGGGATCTGCAACGCCTTCGACGCCCCGGCCCGCCAGGCCTTCGTCTCGGACATGGTGCGCCTCGAGGACGCCTCGAACGCGGTGGCGCTGAACTCGGCCTCGTTCAACATGGCTCGCCTGATCGGCCCGGCGGTCGGCGGCCTGCTCATCGTCGCGATCGGATCCGGCTGGGTGTTCGTCGCCAACGCGGCGACGTTCCTCGCCATGATCGTGGCCCTGCTGCTGGTGCGCCGCAGCGAGCTGATCCCCCGCGTGAAGGGGCACCGTTCGGGCGGGCTCGCGGAGGGGTTCCACTATGTCCGCCGCCGCAGCGACCTGCTCGTGGTGTTCACCATGGTGTTCCTCATCGGCGCCTTCGGCATGAACTTCCCGATCTTCGCCTCGACCATGGCGCTGGAGTTCGGACGCCAGGCGGACGGCTACGGGATCCTCAGCTCCGTGCTCGCCATCGGGTCCCTCGCGGGCGCGCTCCTGGCGGCCCGCCGCGACCGCGCGCGCGTGCGGGTGCTCGTGATCGCGTCCGCGGGCTTCGGCGTGGCGTCCATCGTGTCGACCTTCATGCCCGGCTACTGGTCCTACGCGGCCACGCTCGTTTTCGTCGGGTTCTCCACCGTGACGATGCTGACGACCGCGAACGGCTACGTGCAGACCACGACGGACCCGGCCCTGCGCGGCCGCGTCCTGGCGCTCTACATGGCCGTCATCATGGGCTCGACGCCCATCGGCGCGCCGATCGCGGGCTGGATCGTGGATGCGTTCGGCCCGCGGGCGGCGATCATCGTGGGCGGGGCGGCGGGACTCATCGCGTTCGCCATCGGGATCACCTGGATGAGCGTGTCGGGCCGCCTGCACCGTCGCGAGGACGCGCGGTTCCTCCTGACCCTGGACGAGACCCGCCCGCTGTCCGTCATCAAGGCCATGGATCCGCGGGCGGTCCCGCCGCAGCAGGAGGATCCGGTGACGACCGCGACCACCCCGATCCGGATCGAGCCCGAGGGGGATCGCCCCGACGGCCGTCGCGCCTGACGCGGCCGGACCCGGATCGCCTGCGCGGACCAGGATCGCCCGCGTGTCGCCGGTCCGGCCGCGCGCGGCGTCGGCCCGGGCGCCCCCGCTCCGCGGACGGGTTCTGACGAACTCGTCATCGTCGGCCCCACACGTCGGCGCACGCTCCTACGCTGAGCGCATGAGCACGGACGCGCCCGACCCTCCTCGCGCCCTCGCCGCGGCCGCGGGCATCGCGGGCTCCCTCCTCGGCGTCGGCGTCGGCGAACTCGCCGCGACGCTGCTCGCCCCC
>NZ_BCRA01000194.1 GCF_001552355.1 Microbacterium resistens NBRC 103078 | reverse complement strand
GGCGGCGATCGCGTCCAGGAGAACGCCGGCGAGCGCGCCTGTGCGCAGCTCGCCGAGGATCGCCCGGGCCAGGAAATCCCATTCCGCCGCCGTCGATCTCGCGGCGAGCGCGGCCAGCGCCTCCCCGCGGCGCAGGGACGACCCGGCGCCCGCGGCCCCGGCGACCTCCTCGAGCGCGGCGTCCACGTCGGCGATGGTCAGCACCGGATCCGGCGCGTGCGTCACGTCGACGGCCGCGATGCCGCGCCACCCGACGCCGACGCGTCCCTGGCGCGGCTGGGCCAGGAGGAGTCCGACGAGCGGGACGAGCTCGTCGGGAGAGGACGCCGCGAGCAGCCGGGCGAGCGCGTCGATCTTCGCCCGGCGCGACGACGTGGCGGCGACCTCGGCGGCGGTGTCGACCAGCTCGGAGAGCATCACACCGGAATTGTCGCACCGGCCGCCGACATCGCGATCGGCGGCGACACCGGATCCGGCGCCCGGCATGGGATCGGGCCGGGGACCGTCCGCACCGCCTCAGTCGTCGGCGGGGGAGACGCCCGGCGGCCAGGTCGGCGACCCCAGCTCGCGGGAGATGTTCCTCGCCGTCTCGCGCAGCGCGTGCAGCACGGCGTCCGGCGCCGGTGCGTCCGGCGAGGGGAAGACGACCGCGAGGGCCGCCACGATGTCGCCGCGGGCGTCGGCGACGGGGGCGGCGAGCGAGGACTCCCCGAGCACCGCCTCGTCGTTCTCCCCGGCGGCGCCGCGTTCCGCGATGCCGGGCAGCTCGCGCCGCAGTCGGTCGGGCGAGGTGATCGTCTCGCCGGTGAGGCTGCGCAGTGGCGCCGCGAACACCGCCCGCTGGAAGCCCAGGTCGTGTGCCAGCAGGACCTTGCCCATGGCCGAGGCGTGCGCCGGGATCGCCAGTCCCGTCTCCAGCATCTGCTGGCTGTCGTCCGGACGGAGGGTGTGGTGGATCACGAGGACCTCGGTGAAGTGCGGCGCGCCCAGGCGCACGGCCATCCCGGTGCGCCGTGCGAGGTCGTGGGTCCAGCGCATGGCGCGGGCGCGGACGTCCAGGCTGTCGAGGTAGACGTTGCTGAGCTTCAGCAGGGTCGGGCCGAGCATGTAGCGCTGCCCGCCCCGCTCCTTCGCGACCAGCCCGTGGGCGCGGAGGGACTTCACGATGCCGTGCACGGTGGACGGCGGCAGGTCCAGCGCGGCGGCGAGATCGCTGATGCCGAGATGGCGCGCGCCCTGCAGCAGATCGAGGATCCTTGCCGCGCGGTCGATCGACTGGATCATGCGTCGTCGCCCCTCTCCGCGGTGCCGTCGGTCTCCCTTGACATTCCGTCATTCTCCCCGCATATTCGACATTAACGAAAAGCTTTCCGAAAGTGGAGCTTTCGACCGATGCCCGACGGAGGGCAGCGCACCGCTTCGCACCGGCGCCGGCCCCCGGGTCTGACCGAGCCAGGAGGAAGCAGGATGAAGAAGCTCATCAACGCGCCGGAGGACGTGCTCGTCGAGTCGCTGCGAGGGGTGGCGCTCGCGCATCCCGAGCTGTCGGTGGACCTCGAGACGCATGTCATCACCCGCGCGACGCCCAAGGACGCGGGCAAGGTCGGGGTCGTCTCCGGCGGAGGCTCCGGCCACGAGCCGCTGCACGGCGGCTACGTCGGGCGCGGAATGCTCGACGCCGCGGTGGCGGGCGAGGTCTTCACGTCGCCCACGCCCGATCGCGTGCAGGCGGCGACGAAGGCGGTGGACCGCGGCGCGGGCGTGCTGCACATCGTGAAGAACTACACCGGCGACGTCCTGAACTTCGAGATGGCCGCGGAACTGGCGTCCATGGAGGGCATCGAGGTGCGCTCGGTCACCGTGGACGACGACGTCGCCGTCCAGGACTCGCTCTACACCGCCGGGCGGCGCGGCGTCGGGCTCACGGTGCTGCTGGAGAAGATCGTGGGCGCAGCCGCGGAGGAGGGGCAGGACCTCGCGGCCGTGGCCGATCTCGCGGCCCGGGTGAACGGTCAGGGCCGGTCGATGGGCATGGCCCTGACGAGCTGCACCGTGCCCGCGGCGGGAAAGCCCACGTTCGATCTGCCGGACGACCAGATGGAGATCGGGATCGGCATCCACGGCGAGCCCGGCCGGCACCGGGAGCCGCTGGCGCCCGCCCGCGAGATCGCGGCCCAGCTGGTGGACCCGATCCTCGCCGACCTGGACGCGGCGGGCGGACCGGCGATCGTCATGCTCAACGGCATGGGCGCGTCGCCGCTGATCGAGCTCTACCTCATGTACGGCGAGGTCGCCGCGCTGCTGGAGAAGGCGGGCGTGACGATCGCCCGGAACCTCGTCGGCAACTACATCACGTCGCTGGACATGGCCGGGTGCTCGCTCACGGTCCTGAAGGCCGACGACGAGCTGCTTCGCCTGTGGGACGCGCCGGTCGTGACCCCGGGCCTGCGGTGGGGCGCATGATGGCGGGAACGATCGGGATGGATGCGCTGGCCGACTGGCTGGTCCGTTTCCGGGACGCCGTGACGGCGAAGCGGGACTGGCTCACCGAGCTCGACTCCGCGATCGGCGACGCGGACCACGGCGCGAACATGACGCGCGGGATGGAGGCCGTCGTCGCGAAGCTGGATCCGGCGCCGGCGACGGTCGACGAGCTGCTGAAGACCGCGGGGATGACGCTCGTCGGCTCGGTGGGCGGAGCGAGCGGCCCGCTGTACGGCACGTTCTTCCTCCGGATGGGGATGACGGCGGGAGCCGTGACGGAGCTCGACGCGCCCGGGCTCGCGGCGGCCCTCCGTGCGGGTCTGGAGGGCATCGTGGCGCGGGGCAAGGCCGAGGCCGGCGACAAGACGCTCTTCGACGCGATGGCGCCCGCGGTGGATGCGCTGGACGCGCGGATCGGTGAGGGCGCTGACCTCGCCGACGCCGCGCGTGCGGCCGCCGAGGCCGCCGCGGAAGGGCGTGACGCGACGCTGCCGCTGGTGGCGCGCAAGGGACGTGCGAGCTATCTGGGCGAACGCAGCGCGGGACACCTCGATCCGGGGGCGGCGTCCACGGTCCTGTTGTTCGAGACGCTCGCCGACGCGGTCGCGGGCCGCACCCGATGATCGGGATCGTCGCCGTCTCGCACAGTCAGCGTC
>NZ_BCRA01000193.1 GCF_001552355.1 Microbacterium resistens NBRC 103078 | reverse complement strand
GGCTCGCGACCGTCGCGTTCCTCTCCCCCTGGCTCGTCGGGTTCGCCGTCTTCACCGCCTGGCCGCTGCTGTACAGCGCCTATCTGTCCCTGACCGACTACGACGTGATCAACGATCCGTCCTTCGTCGGGTTCGACAACTACGCCCAGCTGTTCGCGGACCCGAAGGTGGGGCTCGCCCTCGGCAACACCCTTCTGTTCACCGTCCTGCAGGTCCCGCTGCACGCCCTTCTCGCGCTCCTCCTCGCCTTACTGCTGAACCAGGCCGGGCGATCGGCGGGCCTGTTCCGCACCACGTTCTTCCTCCCCAAGATGACGCCGCCGGTCGCCGTGGGCATCCTGTTCCTCCTGCTCTTCAACGGGCAGAACGGCCTGATCAACGCCGTGCTCGGGGTGTTCGGGATCGACGGCCCCTCCTGGACGACGGATCCGGCGTGGGTCAAGCCGGGACTCGTGCTGATGAGCCTGTGGAGCGTGGGCGCCTCCGTGCTGATCCTGCTGGCCGCGCTGCAGAACGTGCCGCGCGAGCTCCAGGAGTCGGCGCGCATCGACGGCGCGGGCCCCCTCCGCACGACGCTGAGCGTGACCCTGCCGATGATCAGCCCGGCGCTCTTCTTCATCGTCGTCGTGAACACCATCGCGGGGCTTCAGACGTTCGACGAGGCGTACACGGCGTTCTTCGGCGCCGGCAACACCACCTACAGCAACGACGCGGCGCTGTTCTACGTGATCTACCTCTTCCAGCAGGCCTTCGAGTACCTGCACATGGGCTACGCCTCCGCCCTCGCCTGGGTGCTGTTCGTGATCATCATGGCGATCACCGCGATCCAGCTGGTCGTCTCGCGACGGCTCGTCCACTACGAGGGCGAGGAGTCCTCATGACCGTCCGCGTCCCGCCCGGCTCGCACGACGCGCTCCGCGACCCGGAGGGCTACGGGCTCGACACCCGCGCGATCGTGACCGGTGTGCCCCACGCCCGCCGCACGCCGCGCCGCACGGTGCTCCGGAGGGTCCTCGTGGCGGCGGCGCTGACCGTTCTCTCGGTCGTGTTCGTCTATCCCTTCGTCTGGCTGGTCAGCGCGTCCTTCAAACCGCGAGGGGACGTCTTCGACAACCGCCTGATCCCCCGCACGTTCACCTGGGACAACTACGTGAACGTGTGGCAGGAGGCTCCCCTCGGGATGTGGATGCTCAACACGCTCATCGTCACGGCGCTCGCCGCCGCCACGGTCACCGTCTCCAGCGCGATGGTCGCGTGGGCGTTCTCGTACTACCGCTTCCGAGGCCGGGGCGTGCTGTTCGGCCTCGTGCTGGCCACCATGATGCTCCCGGGGGCCGTGACGATGATCCCGACCTTCCTGATCTGGAACTCGCTGGGCTTCGTCGGCACGCTCGTCCCGCTGTGGGCGCAGAACCTCTTCGGGAGCGCGTTCTACATCTTCCTGCTGCGCCAGTTCATGCTGTCCCTCCCCCGGGACCTGTTCGACGCCGCACGCGTGGACGGCGCCGGTCACGGCCGCGTGTTCTGGAGCATCGCGCTGCCCCTGACGAAGCCGGCGCTCGCGGTGACCGCCGTGTTCGAGGTCCAGGCCGTGTGGACCGACCTCATGCGGGCGCTGATCTATCTGCGCGACTCGTCGACCTTCACGATCCCCCGCGGGTTGAAGTCCCTCGTGGACGCGTTCGGGTTCGGCGGCGAATGGCACTGGGAGACGATCGTCACGGCGAGCGTGATCGCCACCGTCCCGCTGATCATCGTCTTCTTCCTGTTCCAGCGGCAGATCCTCGATGGCGCGACGATGTCCGGCATGAAGGGGTGACCGCACTCCGCGGCGTCAGCCGGCGACGTCCGGCGCGATGGAGCCCGGCCGGTCCGACGGCTCGGAGGAGGCCGGGCCGGAGGCCTCCCGGACCATGAACAGCGCGGGGTCCGGGAGCGGGACGAAACCGTACTGCGCATAGAGGGAGTGCGCATCGCGCGTGGCGAGCATCACCCGCTTGAGGTTCAGCGGGGCGAGATCGTCCAGGATCCCCGCGACCAGGAGCTTCCCGATGCCGTTGCCGCGCTCCTCCGAGGCGACGAACACGTCGCAGAGCCAGGCGAACGTGGCCCCGTCTGTGATGACCCGGGCATAGCCGACCTGGTCGCCGTCGCCCGCGCGATAGACCCCGTAATTGCGGGACCCCTCGATCGCCCGGGTCATCGTCTCCCCGCTGCGTCCACGAGCCCAATAGGCCTGCTCGCCCATCCAGGCGCCGATCCGCTCGCGATCCAGGCGGGAGGGATCGGTGGAGAACTCGTACTCGGTCATGCGTGCCGTCCGTTCGTCAAAGGTCGCGTCGGACGCCGAGACGCACCTGCCGGTCGCTCCGTCCTCGCCGGAACGGCCGGAGCACGAGGGACCGCGCCTCCGGCCGGAGACCCTCATGGTAGGGCCTCGATTGTCAAGGCACGTGCCCGCTGAGGGGCCTGGCCGCAGACTAGACCGACGATGACCGCCGAGAGAAGGAGCAGCACCATGTCCGACGCACGACCCGCCGACCGCGACGCCACGTCTCGCGAGGACGTCCCGGCCGAGGACGCGACCATCGCCGAACGCCCGGGGCTCCAGCCCGAGACGCAGGGGGACGAGCCTCTCGACGCCGATCTCGGCGAGGAGGGGCAGGGCGACGTCGGCGACGAGGAGGATGCGCGACACTCGGGCGACGCGCCCGATGACCTGCGCACGGCGGGCCCGTCCGGTCCCGTCGTCGAGGAGGGCGAGATCTGAGCGGGCCGTGGCGCACCCACAACGAAGCCCCTGCCGCGTGAGCGACAGGGGCTTCTTCGGTGGACCCAGGGGGATTCGAACCCCCGACCTCTTCATTGCGAACGAAGCGCGCTACCAACTGCGCCATGGGCCCGTGAACCCATTCAGGTTATCACGTTCCGAACCGTGCTCCGTTCCGCGCGCACCCCGGGCGCGTCATCCGGCGGCGCGGCGCGCCAGGAGCTGGCGGACGTGGGCCTCGATCTCCGCGTCGTCGACGAAGCCCATCCGGGCGTACGGGGAGGATGCCGCGGGGGCCTCCTCCGGGGCGACGGGAGCCTTCGCGACGTCTCGGATCGCGGCGGGCGCCGCGGGAGCCAGCGTCTCCGCCCGCCGCTGCAGCTCGGCGGCCCGCTCGGCCTCGCGCGCCAGCGTGCGGGCGTCGATCGTCGCCT
>NZ_BCRA01000192.1 GCF_001552355.1 Microbacterium resistens NBRC 103078 | reverse complement strand
GCTGCGCGCGGGCTCCGCGGCCGTGACCGCCGTGCGCGAGGCGATCCGCCTCCCCCGCCCCGCCACGCCGGCGCCGCCGATCCCGCCGGGCGCCGCCCTCGACGTCTCCGGCCTCACCCCGCTGATCACACCCAATCGCGACTTCTACCGCATCGACACGGCCCTCGTCGTGCCCTCGATCGATCCGGGCGCGTGGCGGCTGCGGGTTCACGGGATGGTCGACGAGGAGGTGGAGCTGACGTGGGGCGAGCTCCTGGCGCTGCCGCTCACCGAGTCGGCGACGACCCTCTCCTGCGTCTCGAACGTCGTCGGCGGCGACCTCGTCGGAACGGCGGTGTGGCTCGGGCATCCGATCCGCCAGCTCCTGGCGCGGGCCCGACCCCACCCGGACGCGGACATGGTGCTGTCCCGCTCCCAGGACGGGTTCACCGCGGGCACGCCGCTCGACGCGCTCACCGACGACCGCGACGCCCTGCTCGCCGTCGGCATGAACGGCGAGCCGCTGCCTCCCGAGCACGGCTTCCCGGTGCGGATGGTGGTCCCGGGTCTCTACGGCTACGTGTCGGCGACGAAGTGGGTCACGGAGCTGGAGGTCACCCGCTTCGACCGGGCGAGGGCGTACTGGACGGATCGGGGATGGTCCGCACGAGGCCCGATCAAGCTCCAGTCCCGCATCGACGTCCCGCGGAGGGGACGCGAGACCCGCGCGGGCGACGCCGTGATCGCCGGCGTCGCGTGGCGGCCGGGCACGGGGATCGGCGCCGTGGAGGTCCAGGTGGACGACGGACCCTGGCAGCGGGCGCAGCTCGCCCCCGCGATCTCCGCCGACACCTGGGTGCAGTGGCGGCTGCCGTGGCGGGCCGAACCCGGGGACCACCGGATCCGCTGCCGCGCGATCGGCGCCGACGGCGAGGTGCAGACGGCGACGGAGTCGCTGCCCGCACCGGACGGCGCCACGGGCTGGCACACCGTCCGGGCGACCGTCGCGCCCGCGTGAGCCCGGATGCGCCGCGATCCTCACGGAACCCTAACGCTTCACTCTCTTCACGAATTCGTGAAATCCGCGTACGCTCGCCGTCATGAACACGATCATCCGCACGCGCGGGCTCACCAAGCACTACGGTCGCGTGCACGCCCTCGACGGACTCGACCTCCACGTCGACGCCGGCCAGGTGCACGGCTTCCTCGGCCCGAACGGCGCGGGCAAGTCCACGACCATCCGCATCCTCCTCGGGCTCGCCCGGCGCACCGGCGGCGAGGCCGAGGTCTTCGGCGAGGAGCCGTGGAGCGCCGCCGCCCGCCTGCACCGGCGCATCGCCTACGTCCCCGGCGACGTCAGCGTCTGGCCGAACCTCTCCGGCGGCGAGGCCATCGACCTCCTGGCGCGGCTGCGGGGAGCGCGGACCACGCATCCGTCCTATCGCGCGCAGAAGCACCGCCTGATGGACGCCTTCCAGTTCGACCCCACGAAGAAGGGGCGCTCCTACTCCAAGGGCAACCGGCAGAAGGTCGCACTGATCGCCGCGTTCGCCGTTCCGGCGGAGCTCTACATCCTGGACGAGCCGACCAGCGGCCTGGATCCGCTCATGGAGGTGATGTTCCGCCGCGAGGTCGCCCGCGTCCGGGAGGCCGGGGCGACCGTGCTGCTGTCCAGCCACATCATGTCGGAGGTCGAGCAGCTGTGCGACCGGGTGTCGATCATCCGGGAGGGCCGGATCGTGGAGTCCGGCACCCTCGCTGAGCTGCGGCACCTGACGCGGACGGAGATCTCGTTCGACGGCGAGGACGCCGCAGGGCTCGCCGGCATCCCCGAGGCGCACGACGGGACGGTCCAGGAGGGACGCGTCCGGTTCACGGTCGACAGCGACCGGGTCGTCGCCGTCCTTCCCGAGCTGGCCCGTCGGGACGTCACCGGCCTCCGGATCGAGCCGCCGTCCCTGGAGGAGCTGTTCCTCCGTCACTACGGCGACGACCTGGCCGAGCAGGAGCGCGACGACGAGCACGAGGCCGGCGGCGACGCGCCGCGCACCCGGCGGACCGCGAGGGCCGGCCGATGATCGCCCTGCTGCGCCAGCGGCTGCGCCGCGATCGGCTCCAGCTCCTGCTCTGGATCCTCGGCACCGTCGCGCTCGCCCTCGCCGCCGTGGGCGGGGCGTCCTCGTCCTACGGCACGGATAAGGAGCGCACGGAGGTCCTGGCCACCGTCATGGCGAACCCCGTGATCCTGCTGTTCCGGGGCCTCCCCTCCGGCGCCGAGCGGGCGGCGTTCACGCTGTTCCTGATCCTGCCGTTCCTGGCGATGCTCGCCGGGTTCCTGAGCACATTCCTGGCCGTCCGGCACACCCGCGCCGAGGAGGAGCTCGGACGCGCGGAGCTCGTCGCCGCCACGGCGGCAGCCCGGCTGACGCCGCTGCTCGCCACGATCGTGCACGGCGTGCTGGCCGACGTCGTCCTGGGCCTGCTCGTGGCCGCGTCGTTCCTGTCGGCGGGCTTCCCCGTCGCGGGATCGGCTGTCGCGGGGCTCGCCGTGGCCTCGGTCGGCCTGTGCTTCCTGGGCGTCGGCCTCGCCGCCGGGCAGATCATGCGGACCTCGCGCGGAGCCAACGCCCTGGCCGTGTGGCTCCTCGTCGGGACCTACGTGATCGCGGGGCTGGGCAACGCCCTGGGCACGCCGAACGACGACCTGACCCGCATGGAGTCGAGCCCCCTCGCCTGGTTCTCGCCGTTCGGGTGGGCCATGAACACGCGCCCGTACGCAGACGACGCGGTCTGGCCGACCCTGCTGGGGATCGGCGCGGGCGCGGTGCTGACGCTGGCCGCGATCGGGGTGCAGTCGGTGCGTGACATCGGGGCGGGGATCGTGCCCGAGCGGCGCGGACGGACGGACGCTCCGGCCGCCCTGGCCTCCGGGGCCGGACTCGTGTGGCGGCTGACCAGGGGGTCCGTGCTCGGATGGGCCGCGGGCGCCCTGGTGACGGGACTGCTGGCGACGAGCCTCGCCGCGGTGGTGAACGAGATCGGGACGAAGGTCGAGGCCGTCCAGCGGATCTTCGAGGCGCTGTCGGACCGCGGGGGCCTCGAGGAGGGGCTGATCGTGATCTTCTACATCATCGTGGGCGTGCTCGCGGCGTGCGCCGCGGTGCAGACCGTGTGCCGCGCACGGCAGGAGGAGGCGCACGGCACGGCCGAGGCTGTCCTGGCGACCGCGGTCGACCGGGTCCGCTGGCTCGCCGGCTACGTGGGGGTGGCCGTGCTCGCCGTCGTCCTCGTCGCGGCGGCGGCGGTCGCCGGATC
>NZ_BCRA01000191.1 GCF_001552355.1 Microbacterium resistens NBRC 103078 | reverse complement strand
GGTCGTCGGCGCGGCGGAGCGCGCTGCGCAGGAGTGGGACGCCCTGGCGTCCCGGCCGATGCCGGTGCTGCTGCACCTGGCGGACCGGTCCTGGACCGACCGATGGAGATCGACCGTCCGCGTGCGGTGACGCGCGGGACGACGACGCGCCCCTGCGGCGCGGACACGACGCCCGGCCGGACGGCCGGGGCACGAAAGAGAGGAGAAAGACCCATGAGTGCGAAGGACAGGCTCGAAGCGGCCGCGGACAAGGTGAAGGGCAAGGCCGAGGAGCTGATCGGCAAGGCCACGGGCAACGAGGACCTCGAGGCCCGCGGCAAGGCCGACCAGGCCGAAGGCCACCTCAAGGACGCCGGCCAGGACGTGAAGGACGGCGTCGAGGACGCCGCCCGCAACGTCAAGGACGCCTTCAAGAAGTGACGGGACGGGCGGGGCGGCGTCAGCCGTCCCGCCCGCGAGAGAGGAGAATCATGGGCTTCTTCAGCTTCCTGCTGCTCGGCCTCATCGCCGGCGCGATCGCCAAGCTGATCCTTCCGGGCAAGCAGGCGGGCGGATGGTTCGCCACGCTGCTGCTCGGCGTCGTCGGAGCGATGCTCGGCGGCTGGCTGGGCGGGCTGATCTTCAACGTGGACCTGCAGTCCTTCTTCAGCCTGGCGACCTGGGCGCTGGCGATCGGCGGCTCGCTGATCGTGCTGCTCGTCTACGGTCTGCTGACGGGCCGCCGCAGCAAGGCATGACGGGGATCGCACATATGCGTGCACACGCGTGGGGACGCGGGTGCACGCTGGGACCGGGGCGGCGCGCACGGCGCATCGCCCCGGTTCCGGCCGGGGGGAGAAGGAAGTGACGGAGGTCGATGACCGCCTGTCGCTGTCCGAGGCCGACGACCGCACGGTCGCCGGCCGGGCGGCGGACGGCGACACCGAGGCCTTCGCGGTGCTCGTGCGGCGCTTCGCGCCGCGCATGCGCGCGTACACCAGGCGCCTGATGGGCAGCACCGCGGACGTGGACGACATCGTGCAGGAGGCGTTCGTCACGGCGTGGCAGCGCATGGACGAGCTCACCGATCCCGGGGCGGTCAAGTCCTGGCTGATGCGGATCGTGAGCCGCCGGGCGATCGACCGGCTGCGGGCGACGCCCGCGCACGTCGACATCGACGGGATCGAGACCCCCGCGCCGGCGCACGACTCCCCGGCCCGTGTCGTCGAGACCCGTGCGGAGCTGGACGCGCTGACGGCGGCGCTCGCACAGCTGCCGGAGGCGCAGCGGCGCTGCTGGACGCTGCGCGAGCTCGGCGGGTTCTCCTATGACGAGATCGCCGAGGAGCTCGACGTTCCCGTCTCGACCGTGCGGGGCCTCCTGGCCCGCGCGCGCAAGGACATCATCGTTCGGATGGAGGGATGGAGATGACCATCGACGACGACCGATCCGGACGCCGAGGCATCGCCCTGGACCCGGCCGACCTCGACGGGCACACGTTCGAGGAGCTGGTCGACTACATCGAGTCGGGGCGCACCCCCCGTGACGACGCCATCGAGAGCTCGGCCGGATGCCGGCTTGCCCTCGACGCCCTCGAGCGGCTGCACACGCTCGGCGCGGATCTGCTCGAGGCGGACACGGCGCAGGAGCCGCCCGTCGACGAGAACTGGATCCAGCAGGTCATGAGCGGCATCGGGCGCGAGATCCGCGCCGGCCGCCGGATCCCGCTCGACGCGGAGGAGGACGCCGACCTCGCGATCACGGAGGGGGCGGTGCGCGGGCTGATCCGCGACGCGGAGCGCGCGGTGCCGGCGGCCTTGATCGGCCGGTGCCGGCTGGAGGGCGACGTCACCCGGCCGGGGGAGCCGATCCGGGTCGCCGTGGACGTGAGCGTGCGCTACGGCCACCCGATCACGACGACGGCGGGGCTTCTGCGCGCGGAGATCGCGCGCAGACTGGAGGAGCACACCGATCTCGTCATCGCCGACATCGACGTGACGGTGCACGACGTCCGCTGGGAGCCGGGGGAGGGCCACGAGTGAACGACGAGGAGAGGACCGCGCTCGCGGTGAGCGTGGAGAGGGCGCTGGCGGGCGTCCCGGGGGTGGCGGAGGTCCTCCGCCCCGGTGGGGCGCTGTCGACCGCGGTCGACCTGGGCGCCCGCGCGATGGGCATCCGCGAGGCCGACGCACCGCGGGTGCGGGTGACGGACGCCGACGGCGCCACGCTCGTGGAGGCGTCGATCGGCGTCGCCTCGTCGTCGGCGAAGCGCACGACGAGGGACGCCCATCGCGCGGTCCGCGAGGTCGCCGGGCCCGTGCGCGTGGTGCTGACCGTGGCCCACGTGGACACGCACTCGGTCGCCGCGTCATCCCGCGGATCGGCGGATCAGGGGTAGTTCTTCAACGCCTGTTCGAAGGCTTCGACGTCGTCGGCGCTGAGCACCTCGCGGGCGACGACGGTGAGGCTCAGCCCTTCGAGGGGCTCGCCGGTGCGGGCGCTCGTGGCCTCGCGTGAGGCGCGGTAGTCGCCGCTGACGTCGTTGGCGAGGTCCGTGATGTCCGCGTAGAACAGCGTCGGCTCGGGGTAGGTGCTCGCGTACCACTCCCAGAGCACCTGATCCTGAGGCGTGTCGCCCCCGTACATCTTGCGGATCACGCCGGGATCCACTCCGGACGCGGGGTCGTTGAAGGCCAGCATCGAGCTGAAGCCGCTGCGGATCAGCTCGTCCTCGACCGTGCGCATGACCTCGAGCTTCGTCGGGTATCCGGTGACCGGCTCGGTCGTCGCCCAGGACGCCGAGGTGTACTGCACGAGCATGGACTCGCCGCCGTAGCCGTTGCGCTCCGGGCGCAGCGTCTCATCGCCCACCGGCACCCACGTGAACCCGAACTCCGCGGACAGGCGCTCGCGCACCCTCGTGAGCGTCTGTTCGGCCTGGGCGCGGACCTCCTCCAGGGACGGCTGGGCCAGAGTCGCCCGGGGATCCACGTCCTTGATCCCCGGATACGCCTCCCAGAGCTTCTGCTCCTCGGTCTTGCGCCCCTCGTAGCCGCCGCCCGCGTCCGCGCTCACGGCGCCCAGCCCGCCCACGGTCCCCAGGTTGAACAGGAGCACGACCGCGAGGCCGATCGCGGAGAGGAGCCGGCCGCGTCGGACGGTGAGGCCGGCGATGACGACTCCGAGGACCAGCAGCTGGAGCACGAGCATCGTCGTGCCGTAGAAGGCGTCGACCGCCCCGGCGGCGAGCAGGGCCAGCAGCACGACGGCGAACAGGACGGCGGCGCCCAGCGCGACCCAGCCCAGAGGGCCGGTGCGCGGGGCCCGGTCCTCGACGGG
>NZ_BCRA01000190.1 GCF_001552355.1 Microbacterium resistens NBRC 103078 | reverse complement strand
GGCGCCGGCGTCGCGGCGGGGGGAACGCTGGCGGAGCGCGCGGACGGCGCGACGCTCGTGCTCGCGCACCGGGGCTTCGTCGACGGCGGGGTGGAGAACACGATCCCGGCGCTCGACGCGGCCCATCGTGCGGGAGCGGATCTCGTGGAGATGGACGTGCAGCAGACCGAGGACGGCGGGTGGGTGCTCATGCACGACGCGGATCTGCGGCGGCTGGCGGGGATCGACGGTTCCGTCGGCCGGATGACCACGGAGGAGGCGACCGCCGTCACGGTGCGCGACGAGGCCGGGCATCGTGCGCGGATCCCCTCGCTGGAGGAGTACCTGAGGCGCGCCGACGAGCTCGACCAGGCGCTGCTCATCGAGGTGAAGCTGCACGGCGGCGAGTCCGCGGACTACGTGCGCGAGCTCCTGGAGCTGATCGACCGCGTCGACGACGCCCGCGATCACATCTACCACTCCCTGAGCGCGGACGCGGTCGCCCGGATCAAGGAGCTCCGCCCGGATCTCACGGTGGGGTTCATCGTGCCGCTGGCCTACGGCGGCGTTCCGGAGACCCCCGCGGACTTCCTCGTGCTCGAGCAGAGCGCCTACGACGCATCCCGGCGGGACGCGGTGTGGGACCAGGGCAAGGGCGTCCTCGTCTGGACGGTGCAGGATCCGGCCGCCATGCGCGCGCTCTACCGGGACAACGTCGACGGGATCATCACCGACCATCCCGACACCGGTCTGACCGAGCGGACGGCCGTCGCGGGGGAGACGGGGATGGCGGATCGCCTCGGCGACGCGGTGGACCGCCTGCTGGCCACGCCCTGACCGCGTCTGCGAACGACGAGAGGACCGCGATGCCCTTCACGCCGAGCCACGCCGTGGTCGCCCTTCCCTTCGTGCGCACGCCGCTGGCGCCCGCGGCGGTCGCAGTCGGCGCGATGGCGCCGGATCTGCCGCTCTTCCTGCGTGGTCCCGCCGCCGGCATCGCGCCGGACTACGACGCCACGCACGACCCGAGGATGCTCCCGCTCACTCTCGTCGTCGCCGTCGTGCTGCTCCTGGTGTGGCGGCTGCTGCTGCGGCCCGCCGCACGCGCGCTCGCTCCGCGGGTCCTGGCCGAACGGTTGCCCGAGACCTGGGACGCCGGGCTCCGGGCCTCCCTGCGCGAGACGTTCCCGTCGCTGCCCGGCACGCTGTGGCTGCTCGGCGGGCTCGCCCTCGGGATCGCGAGCCACATCCTGTGGGACGCCTTCACCCACGAGGGGCGCGCGGGCTCGGACTGGATCCCCGGGCTCGACGCGCGATGGGGACCGTTGGCCGGGTACAAGTGGCTGCAGTACGGATCCGGCGCCTTCGGGCTCATCGTCCTGGGGATCGCCGGGATCCTGTGGCTGCGGCGCAGGCAGGCACGGCCGGCCCCGATGCTCCTGCCGCTTCCTGTCCGCGCACTCTGGTGGGCGTCGCTGCCGGTGGCACTCGTGGTCGCGGGCGTCGTCGGCGTCGTGCGCTACGGCGTGCCCGGCGCCGCGGGGACGGACCCCGCGCACACCGTGCCCTTCATCGCCTACCGCGTCCTGCCGCCCGGGTGCGCGATCTGGGCGGCGGCGACGCTCGTGCTGTGCCTCGTCATCCTCCTCCGGCGTCGCTGATCACGACGTGGCAGGGGCCTCCCAGACCGCGGGATCGGCGCCCCAGGGGCGCGGCGGCGCGAAGGAGAGACCGCGGAGGACCGGCGCCGCGGTCACGAGGCGGTGGCCCCCGACGGTGAACTCCTGGGTGTGCCCGGATCCATCCGGTGCGGGGTCCCCGCGCTCCTCGCGCCGGGGCAGCCCCAGCAGCTCTGCGGCCACGCGCCGGAGGGACGTGCGCACGACGGCCCCGCGCCCGTCGGCGTCGCGGTGCCGCACCGCCGCGGTGACCGCCGCAGCGAGGAGGTACCCGGCGCTGTGATCCAGAGCCTGGGCGGGCAGGGCGCCGGGGGTGCCGGCCCCGTCGGCCTCCACCATCGCGATCCCGGACTCGGCCTGCACGAGGCTGTCGAACCCCGCACGTTCCGGAGCCGCCTCGCCCCACGCGCTGAGCTGGGCGACGATGAGGCGGGGATGCGCCGCGGTGAGCGCCTCGGGGCTCAGCCCGAGCCTCGCCAGCGATCCCGGTCGGTAGCCCAGGACCACGACGTCGGCGCCGGAGACCAGCTCCCGCATCCGTGCGGAGGACGCGTCCAGGACCGCCGAGCGCTTGCCGTGCCCGGTGTCGAAGTGCTGCCACGGCAGCTCGGGACGGTGCGGCGGGTCGATCCGCAGCACCTCCGCGCCCAGGAGGGCGAGGGTGCGGGTGCAGACGGGGCCTGCGATCACGCGGGTGAGATCGAGCACGCGGACGCCGGCCAGGGGAGCGCGGGGGCTCCGCGGGGAGGCGGAGGGCACCGGCCACAGGTGCGCGCGCGAGGACGCCACGAGCGGGGTCCGCCTCCAGGCGCGGTCGGCGTGGGGATCCTCCGGCCGCACGGGGACGAGGAGTCCGCCGCTCGCCGTGACGGACGCCACGAGATCGTGCACCGACCGGTCGCCGATCACGGCGCGCAGGCGCTCGGGCTCCGCCTCCTCCTCCGCGGGATCGAGCCCGAGCGCGTCCCGCAGCGCCTTCGCATGGTGCGGGTAGTTGCCGTGCGTCCGCACCCAGCCGTCCGCCGCACGCCAGAACCCGGAGGAGGGGGACCAGGTTCGCGGCGCCTTCCCGTCGAGGCGCAGGACCTGGTCGCTGCGGTAGGCCACCGTGATCCGGCGAGGGTCGGGGGCGTACGCGACCGAGAGACCCGCGGCGAGCCGGACCGCCGTGACGCAGGCCCAGGCGAGGTCGCCGACGGAGAGCCGGGAGGGGAGGGGGACCGGCCTTCCGGGGTCCGGTGCCTCGGCGACGGCGAGGGGATCCACGCCGATCTCGCGCACGATGCGATCCAGGAGACCCTGCGCGGCGTTCATGAGCGATCGCCGAGGAAGGTGGACGCAGGATGCGGGGCGGTGATCTCGCGCATGGCGCGATGGTACCGAGGCAGGCGGGGAGCGGCGACACGCCCGGCGGGCCATCGCGATTTGCCGGGTACGGGGGATCCGCGTAAGTTATTACCTGTTCGCCCCAAGCGGTAGAGCGGAAGGCCGGAAGGTCTGACTCCCCAAGCGGCGAACATCCACCACATCCCTCCTCGAGGGTGAGCCGGACGTCCGCGTCCGGGCGGTGGTCGTCCGCCGGGACCGTCGATTTGACACACCGGCCGGGACGGATAAGCTAGTGAAGTTGCCCCGCGAGGGGCGCCGATCCAGCAAGATCCTCTCGGCGTGTCGATTTGACAGCCTCGATCAAGCGGATAAGATAGAGAAGTTGCCCTGAAGGGAAGGCCGCGAGGCCCGAACGCA
>NZ_BCRA01000189.1 GCF_001552355.1 Microbacterium resistens NBRC 103078 | reverse complement strand
GGCGGGTCCTCCGCAGCGGCGCCCATCCCGAGCAGCGCGGCGGTCGCCGTGTCCTCGGCCACGAGCGCCGTCCACTCGGGGTGCTCCCGCGCGGCGCGGAGGAAGCGCTCCTCGTCCGCGGGCGAGAGCGCATGCAGCGCGTGTCCTGCGGAGAGCGCGCGGAACTCCGCCTCGTCCATGCTCTCGGTCATGCGGTCACCCCCAGCTCACTCCTCAGGCGCGACAGCCCGTCGCGCATGCGCGTCTTCACCGTTCCCAGCGGGGTCGCGGTCATCGCGGCGATCTCGCTCTGACTGTAACCGCCGTAGTAGGCGAGGACGAGCGCGTCCCGCTGCGGCTCGGGAAGCTCCCCGAGCGCTGCCGCGACCCGTCGTCCTTCGATCCCCAGCTCCGCCTGCTCGGCGACGCTGTCGTACGGGACGCCCAGGTCCCGGATCCCCGCTCTCACGTCCCGGTCGCTGCCCGCCTGCGACGAGCGCACGCGGTCGACCGCGCGGCGGTGGGCGATCGTGAGGATCCAGGATCGTCCCTGTCCCCTGTTCGGAGCGAAGCGCGCTGCGGATTGCCAGATCTCCAGGAAGACCTCCTGGAGCACCTCCTCGCTCTGCGCACGGTTGACCACGACCCGCAGGATGAGACCGAACACGCGACCGGAGAGCAGATCGTAGAGCTCGGCGAACGCGTCGCGGTCGTCGGCGGCGATGCGCACGAGGAGCTCGGCCACGGCGTCGCGCGCCGTTCCGTCCTCGGGTACGTCGATCCCGTCGATGACCATCTCCCTCAGCATGCCGCATCCTCCGTCTTCCCCTCGGAGGCGCTCAGCCGAAGGTGAAGGAATAGACCTGCACGCCCGGAGGGACCTCCACCTCGAGGACCCCGCGACGGCTCTCACCCGGCGCCACCACGGCGTAGGACCGGGGCGTGCCGGAGACCTCGATCCGCGTCGTGCGCGAGCCGTCCTGCACCGTGATCGTGCCCTCGCCGGCCAACACCGTGCGCACCTCCGCGGCCCGGAAGTCCACTCGGACCCGCCCCGCCTCCCCCACCGGCGCGGCGAACTGCGTCCGGACGTCCCATCGTCCGTGCAGGGCGAAGGTGTCGTCGGGCTGCGTCGCCGGGAACTCGTGGTCGACGACGCCGGCGCGGTACGGCCCGGGCCCGGCGAAGTTCACGTCCTTGGCCGACCCCAGGAAGGTCTCCCGGGTCGTGGATCCGACCTCGGGGGTCTCGTCGACCACATCGGTGCGCGGGGGCAGGACCAGGCCGGGGTCCGCTTCCGTCAGAAGCTCGCGGATGTGGTCCTCGGTCGTCGCGTACCCGCCCTCGCCGAAGGAGATCTGCCGCACGACGCCCTCCGCGTCGATGAGGTAGTGCGCGGGCCAGTACCGGTTGCGGTAGGCCGTCCAGGTCGACAGCGCGTTGTCGAGGCCCACCGGGTAGTCGATCCCGAACGACTCCGCCCCGGCGGCGACGTTCGCGGGATCCTTCTCGAACGCGTACTCCGGCGAGTGGACGCCGATCACCTGCAGCCCGGCGTCCCGGTAGGCCTCGTCCCAGGCGACGACGTGCGGCAGCGAACGCTGGCAGTTGATGCAGGAGTATGCCCAGAAGTCGATGAGCACGACCCGTCCGCGCAGGGCCGCCAGGTCGCCGCCGGCGCCGTCCGGCGTGTTCAGCCAGGTCTCGATGCCCCGCAGCGCAGGGGCCGTCCCGCACTCGGCGAGCTCCGGCGACCCCGGGACGCACCGGTCGAGGTCCCGGTTCTCGTCGGTGACCAGCCCGCCGAGCCCGAGCGCCTCCTGCCCGCCCTCCGAGGAGGTCAGCCCCTCCTGGAAGGAGGCGGTGTAGTCGGGGATGAGCCGTTGGATCAGCTGCGGAACGTTGAAGACGAGTCCCACGGCGAGCGCGATCATCGCGACCCCGGCGGTGATCCGGAGTCCTCGCTCCCGGGTGCGGAACGCCCGGATGCGCTCGATCAGCCCGCGTCCGGCGAGGGCGAAGGCGAGCAGCGGCACCGCGACCCCCACGGCGAACGACACGGTCAGCAGCACCGTCTCCGGGCCGATCCGACCGGTCGCCCCGGCGACGATGATCGCGGCGAGCACGGGTCCCGCGCACGGGACGAAGACCGTGCCGAGCGCGAGGCCCACGCCGAAGCCGCTCCCCCGGTTCTCGACGTTGCGCCGCGGGATCCACTGGAACGGCTTCTCCAGCAGCCTCTCCACCCCGGGGAAGAGCAGTCCGACCCCGAGGAGCGCGAGCACGACGATCCCGATCCAGCGGATCAGGTCCTGGGGAAGGCCGAGCAGTCCCAGCAGCAGCGAGCCGGCGAGAGTGACCGCGGTGAAGCTCGTCACCAGCCCCGCGATCACGAGGTAGGGCCGTGCCCGGCCCGCCGGTGCGGTCTCCTCCTCGAACCGTGCCGACCGGGCGCCGCCGGTGAGGAAGATGACCGGCAGCACCGGCAGGATGCACGGCGAGATGCCGGTGATGAGCCCGCCGAGCAGACCGATGATGACGACGTCCATGAGTCCCCGTTCCTGTCACGGGCTGTTCGCGGCCGGGCCGGGTTCGGATTGGTGCGGCGCGGTCCTCGGCCCCGACGCGAATCCGTTTCCCATCCGATCCGCCGGCGGCGCCGAACAGCACTCGACGCCGCAGGAGAGGCCCGCGGCGCATCACCACCGGAGGTGGAGAGATGTTCAGCACCAAGAAGAAGATCGTCACGGTGACCGCCCTCGTGTTCGCCGGGGCGCTCACCCTGTCCGGCTGCGCGATGGGATCGTCCGGGTCGTCCGGCTCCGACGCGTCCGAGTCGTCGATGCCCAGCTCCCCCTCGGAGGAGTCCTCGCCGATGCCGTCGATGGCCGACCCGTCCGCGGATCTCGTGGGCCCCGGCTGCGCGGCCTATGCGTCCGAGGTCCCGGACGGCCCGGGGTCGGTCCAGGGGATGTCCCAGGATCCGGTGGCCGTGGCCGCGTCGAACAACCCGCTGCTCACCACGCTGGTGTCCGCGGTGAGCGGCCAGCTCAACCCCGACGTGAACCTGGTCGACACGCTCAACGGGGACGAGTTCACCGTGTTCGCCCCGGTCGACGACGCGTTCGCGAAGATCGATCCGGCCACCATCGAGGGCTTGAAGACGGACAGCGCCACGCTGACATCGATCCTCACGTACCACGTCGTCCCCGGACAGATCGCCCCGGACGCGATCCCCGGCATGCACAAGACGGTGCAGGGCGCGGACGTGGAGGTCACCGGCAGCGGAGACGACCTGATGGTGAACGGGGCCTCCGTGATCTGCGGCGGCGTCCAGACCGCCAACGCCACCGTGTACCTCGTGGACTCGGTCCTGATGCCTCCGGCGCAGTGACCGCTGCCCACGCCTGCGGGGGCGGGCGCGGGCGGCGGCCCCCGGCGCGACGG
>NZ_BCRA01000188.1 GCF_001552355.1 Microbacterium resistens NBRC 103078 | reverse complement strand
GCGGTAGCGCCGCGCGATGGCGCCCGCGGACGCGACCGCCTCCAGGCACCCCCGGGCCCCGCACGGACAGGGCCAGTCCCCCAGCGGGGAGTGGCCGATCTCGCCCGCGTAGCCGCCGCCGGCGTGCAGCCGGCCGTCGAGGATCAGCGTGCCGGCCACCCCCGTGCCGATGATCAGCACGACGGCGTCGTCGAAGGGCCGTGCGCCGCCGATCCGGTGCTCGGCCCAGCTCCCCGTCGCGACATCGTGGTCGAAGGCGACGGGGAGCCCGAGCCGCGCGGTCGCGAGATCGCGGAGCGGGGCGTCGCGCCAGCCGAGGTTGCTGCTGAACACCGCGATCCCCGCCGGGGCGTCGACGATGCCGGGGACGACGAGCCCCGCCGCGTCCGGCTCGATCCCGGGGTGGTCTTCGCGCAGGTCGTCCGCCAGTCGCACGAGCAGGTCGAGGAGGCGCTGCGGGCTGTCCGCGCCGGGTTCCGGCGAGGAGGTGCGCCGCAGACCGCGCAGCGTGCCGGAGCGGTCGACGAGGGCGGACTTGACGTCCGTCCCTCCCACGTCGAACGCGAGGACGGCCGGTCCCGGGCCGAGCGATCGCGGCCCGGCGGGCGTCGGAGCGAGGGCGGCGGTCACGGACGGCTCAGGGCTCGAGGATGACCGAGCGGGTGAGGTTGCGCGGCTGGTCCGGGTCCAGCCCGCGGGCCAGCGCGCGGTCCAGGGCCACTCGGTGCAGCCGCGCGAGGTCGGCGAGCGGGTCGATCGGGTGCTGCACGAAGCGGGCTCCAGTCGCCTCGACCTGGCCGGCGAGGCCGTCCGGCGCCGTGCCGAACTGCCAGGTGATCCGCCCCGGCGCCGCGATCGCGATCGGGCCGTGCCGGTACTCCATCGCCGGGTAGGACTCGGTCCAGGTCTGCGAGGACTCCCGCATCTTCAGCGCCGCCTCGTGGGCGAGCCCGACGGTCCAGCCGCGGCCGAGGAAGCTGTACTGCTCGGCGTCGGAGAGGCTCGGGTCGACGTCGTCGAGCGCCGCGCGCGCGTCCGCCACGGCGGCGTCGAGCGACTCGCCGAGCGAGGCGCGGAAGAGGGCGAGCGCGGTCGTCGCGAAGCGGGTCTGCACGACGGAGCGCTCATCCGCGAACGGCAGCAGCAGCGCGTCGTCGACGAGGTCGACCAGGGGGGACGCCGGATCGCCGATCACGCCGATCAGCCGCGGACGATCCGCGCCGGCCGAGCGCACCCGCTCGACGAGCTCGAGCACCTCCGTGGTGGTGCCGGAGCGGGTGAGGGCGACGATGGCGTCGTAGCCGCGGCCGACGAAGGCCTCGGACGCGGCGAACGCGTCCGTCTCCCCGCCGGCCTCGGCGGACTCCCGCAGCGCCGCGTAGGACTGCGCCATGAACCAGGAGGTGCCGCAGCCGACGACCGCGACGCGCTCGCCCGCCGCGGGGAGGCGGCGCTGCTCGTCGCGCATCGCCGCGGCACGGGCCCAGGTCTCGGGCTGGGAGTCCAGCTCCGCACGCATGTGGGCGCCCGGAGCGGTGGTCGTCTCGGTCATGGCGGTCTCCCGTCGTCGATCGCGTCGCCGTGAGCGGCTGCTCCGATCAACTGAAGGTTTGTGATCGTTTTGACGCTGAATCGATCGTAATACGCCAAGCGATCCCGGGCAAGGTGGCGACCGTCGCGCCACACGGATGCCCTGGCTCAGCCGCGCAGGACCTGGGCGGGATTCCACCGCACCCCGAGCACCGCCGTCAGGGCGAGCTGCGCCGCCCCGGCGTAGCGGGCGATCCGGGCGTCCGCGGCCCGCACCGGCACGGCGCTCGCGCCCCGAGGCACGTACGACAGCTCCGCGCGCACGCGATCGAGGAACCGGTCGCCGAGCAGCGCGACCGGCCCGCCGATCACGACCTCGACCGGATCCAGCATCGCCGTCAGCAGGATGATCACGCGCCCGAGCGCCAGGGCGCCGTGCGCGAGCGCCTCGTCGTCCGCGGTCGCCAGGAGCGGGGCGAGGTCCTCCGCGTCCCTCCCCTCCACGACGTCGTCTCCGAGCATGGCCGACAGCGACGCCGCCGACTCCAGGCATCCGGTCCCGCCGCAGCGACAGGGCCGCGCCTGCGCCCCCGTGACCACGCGCACGTGACCGATCTCGCCGACCCGTGCGCGGGGGCCGGCGGCGAGCTCGCGATCGACCGTGATCGCGCCGCCGATGCCGCTTCCGACGTGGACGAACAGTCGGCGCCCCCGGGGCTCCTCGCCCGCGATCGCCTCGGCGACGGCCTCGGCATCCACGTCGTTGACGAGGATCACCGGCGCCCCGACCTGCTCCTCCAGCTGCGCCGCGAGCGGGAGGTCGGTCCATCCCAGCTGCACGCTCTCCAGCACCACGCGCCCGTCGGTCGCACCCGGAAGCTGCACGCTGACCGCGAGAAGACGACCGGAGAACCGCGCGGCCACCTCGCCGATCGCCCGGCGCAGGGACTCATCCCGATCCGCCGGCGCGTACGCGAGATGCTCCTCGTGCTCCGCCGAGCCGTCCAGCCGCACCAGCGACAGGCAGGCGTCCGCCGCCCGCAGGACGACGACCAGGACGAGGTGGTGACGGGCGTCCACGTCGAGCGTCGTCGCGCGCTTGCCGCCCGTGCTCGCGGCCGGCGCGCCCTCGCGGATGAGCCGGGTGTCGATGAGCTCCGCCACGAGCGAGGAGGCCGTGGCCGCCGTCAGCCCCGTGCTCCGTGCGATCCCGGCGCGGGTCTGGACGCCCGGCCGGTCCATCACGAGCTGCAGGGCGCGTCGCAGGTTGACCCGGCGCAGGGCCGCCTGGCCGTCGAGCTCGTCGATGTTCTGCAGCATGGCCGCGGATCCTCCCGGGCACGGGGACGGTCGATGTTTGACAAACCGGCGGGGACGTCCTTACGCTCGCCCTACATACTTTAGTCACTGAACTAAGTTGCGTCGCCCGACGCTCGGATGGTCGCGAGGGGGCCCCTGTGCCGTATCCCCACCCTACGAGGTGCACCGCATGACGACGGCGCCCGCCCTCGCCGCCGGGCTCGCCGGCGCGCGCGCCATCGCCCCGGTCCCCCTCGCGCAGTCGATCCGGCGCCACAACCGCGGCGTCGTCCTGCGCACTCTCCTGCGCGAGACGACGGCCAGCCGAGCGGATCTGTCGCGCCTCACCGGGCTCGCCCGCCCGACGATCTCCGAGGTCGTCCGCGACCTGCTGGCCGACGGAGTGATCCTCGAGACCGGTCACCGCTCCGCGTCGCGACCGGGAAAGCCCGCGGTGATGCTCGAGGTGGACCCGGACGCGGTGCAGGCCGTCGCGATCGATCTGTCCGATCCCGGCCGGATCCGGGCCGCGGTCTGCGCCCCCGACGGACGGATCCTGCACCGGACGGCGATGCCACGGCGGGCCGGCGACACGGCAGCGGAGCTCGCGTCCGACCTCGGCGCCCTCGTCGCCGGGCTCGCC
>NZ_BCRA01000187.1 GCF_001552355.1 Microbacterium resistens NBRC 103078 | reverse complement strand
ATCCGATCCCCGCCCCGGATCCGCTGCGAACCCCGGGACGCGACCGGCGGTGACGCCCGAGAACGTCACCGGCCCCGTCGCCCGCCACGCCGAGGCGCCCGTGTGGTGGCCGGGATGGGGCGGGCTGCGCTGGGTCGACGGGGATGCCGGGGACCTCCTGACCCTCACGGACCGCGGCGTGCGGCGGCAGCACGTGGATGACCGCTACCTGGCCTTCGCACGGCCGCGCCGGTCGGGCGGGTTCGTGGCGGTGGGCGCGCAGGATCTGTACCTCGCGGACGACCCGGAAGGACCCGCGCACCCGGTCCTGCGCCTGCTCGACGGCACCGGCACCCGGATGAACGACGGCTGCTGCGATCCCCGCGGCCGCCTCCTCGCCGGCTCCATGGCGACCGACGACGCGTCGGGCACGGGCGTGTTGCGGCGGATCGATCCGGCGCCCGACGGAGCCACGGCGACGACGCTCCTGCGCGGGATCACGTGCTCCAACGGACTCGGCTTCGCCCCGGACGCGCGCCGCGCCTACTACGTCGACACGGCGACGCGGCGGATCGACGTCCTCGACGTGCACGACGGCGAGCTCGACGGGCGACGCACGTTCGCCGCGTTCCCCGAGGACGCCGGGTTCCCGGACGGCCTCACCGTCGCCGCGGACGGCAGCGTGTGGGTGGCGGGATGGGGCGGCGGCGCCGTGCTCGGCTTCGACAAGGACGGCGCGCTGCAGGAGCGGATCGTCCTTCCGGTGCCGCAGGTGAGCGCGTGCACCTTCGGCGACGACGACCTCGGCACCCTGTACGTCACGACGTCGGCGCAGGGGCTGGATCCCGATCACGGGACCGCGGCCGGATCCGTGTTCGCCGTGCGCCCGGGCGTCCGTGGCCTCCCGGTGACGCCGTACGCCGGCTGACCCGCGCCCGCCCCCGGTCGTTGAGCGAGGAGCGCAGCGACGAGACGAAACGGCTCCCAGCCCGGGTCACCGCGTTTCGACTCGCTGCGCTCGCTCAACGACCGAGAAGCACCCCCGGTCGTTGAGCGAGGAGCGCAGCGACGAGACGAAACGGCTCCCAGCCCGGGTCACGACGTTTCGACTCGCTGCGCTCGCTCAACGACCGAGATGCACCGCGCCGACCCCGGTCGTTGAGCGAGGAGCGCAGCGACGAGACGAAACGCGCCCACCCCGGGTCGCCGCGTTTCGACTCGCTGCGCTCGCTCAACGACCGAGTACGGGCACCCACCCGGCTGCGCTCGCTCAACGACTGACGGGCTGGGCCCGCGGCACGGTCGCACTCAGCGGGAAGGACCGTGCCGCGGGCGCAGCCCGCCGGCGGCGCCTCAGGCCACGACGGCGCGCCGCAGCCGCTGCCGCTGGCGCCCGAGTCCCTCGATCTCCACGGTCATCTCATCCCCGTCCCGGAGGTACGGGAAGCGGCCGGACAGCGCCACGCCCTGCGGCGTCCCGGTGTTGATGACGTCGCCCGGCTCCAGCACCATGAACTGGCTCAGGTGGTGCACGAGCTCCCACACCGGGAAGATCATGTCGGCGGTGGACGAGTCCTGACGCGGCTCGCCGTTGACCCAGGAGCGGAGCCGCAGCGCCTGCGGATCCACCTCCTCGGCGGGCACGAGCACCGGCCCCAGGGGGTTGAACGTCTCGGCGCACTTGCCCTTGGACCACTGGCCGCCGGAGGCGTCGAGCTGGTAGGCGCGCTCCGACACGTCGTTCGACACGGCGTACCCCGCGATCACGTCTCTCGCCGCGGCGGGTCCGGACAGATAGCGGGCGGTGCGGCCGATGACCACCGCCAGCTCCACCTCCCAGTCCACCTTCTCCGCGCCCGGGGGCAGCAGCACGTCGTCGTCGGGGCCCACGACGGTGTTCGGGTGCTTGAAAAACACGATCGGCTCAACGGGCGGCGCGGATCCCGACTCCGCGGCGTGCGCGGCGTAGTTCTGCCCGACGCAGATGACGGCCGTCGGACGCGCGATCGGCGCCCCGGTGCGCCACTGCTCGACCGTCGGGTCCGCGACCGGCAGACGCCCTTCCCGCAGCGCCGCCCGTACGCGCCCGATCCCGTCGTCGGCGAGGAAGGCGCCGTCGATCTCCGCGGTGACGGACGACAGCTCGCGCAGCGTCCCCTCGTCGTCCCGCACGAACGGGCGCTCCCGGCCCGGCTCTCCTCGGCGCATCAGCTGCATGGTCTTCCTCTCGTTCGGGTCCGGGTGCGTGCGGATCAGCGCGAGGTCGGCGCGACGTCCGCGGAGGCTCCGCGCACGGCCCGGTCGGGGTTGACGATCGCGTCCACCCGCTCTCCGGCCAGGAAGCGGACGATGTTCTCGGCGGCGTGCACCGGCAGATCCTGCAGCGCCTCAGGCGAGTACCAGGCCGCGTGGGGCGTGAGCAGGACGTTCGGGGCGTCTCGGAGAGCGGCGCCGGCCGCCAGCGGCTCCTCCTCGAACACGTCCAGCGCCGCCGCGCCGATCCGCCCGTCGTGCAGCGCCGCGACCAGTGCGGTCTCGTCGATCAGCGGACCGCGACAGGTGTTCACGATCACCGCTCCCGGCTTCATCGCGGCGATCGCCGCCGCATCCACGAGGTGGCGGGTGTCGGCCGTCAGCGGCACGTGCAGGGTGAGGATGTCCGCCTCGGCGAGAGCCTCATCGATCGCGACCGGCTCGCAACCGGCCGCCCGCACCGCCTCGTCGGGGGCGTAGGGGTCGGCGACCAGGACGCGGAAGCCGAGACCCCGGCATCCGCGCGCGACGAGCGACCCGATCCGCCCGAACCCGAGCACGGAGATCGTCGTGCGGGATGGCCGCACGGCCATCGGCTGCGCGGCCACGGCGCGCCACTCGCCCCGGCGGACCGCACGGTCGTAGGCGAGGAGCCCGCGGGCCTGCGCCATGATCAGGGCGACCGTGTGGGCGGCGACCTCCTCGATGCAGTAGCTCGGGGTGTTGGCGACCGCGATCCCCCGCTCGGAGGCGGCGGCGACGTCGATCATGTCGTACCCGATGCCGAGCCGGCTGATCATGCGCAGTCGCGGCATCCGGTCCATGAGAGCCCCGTCGATCCGGTGCCACTGCACGATGAGGCCTTCCGCCTCGGCGCCGAGCTCGGCGATCCGGTCGTCGGTCGCCTCGGGGGCGCGGACGGCGCGGAGCCCAGCGGCGCGGAGCGTCCGCTCGGCGGCATCGCCGGGCAGGTCGCAGTCGGTGAGGAGGATCAGGGACTCAGCCATGACACCAAATGCTATAGCATCTAGCACCCGCGGGCGACCGCCGGGCCGGCGAGCCATCCGGCCCGCCGGTCCGACGCTCATCCCTCCCGCGCCGGCACGGTGCAGCAGTCCTATGCCGACATGCAGGAGTTCGCCGGCGAGACCCGGCCCGTCTGGGTGACGGAGATGGGGTTCCCGACCCATCATGAGGGCGTCTCCGAGCTCGACCAGGGCCGGATGCTGGTGCGGAACGAGACGCTGGCCT
>NZ_BCRA01000186.1 GCF_001552355.1 Microbacterium resistens NBRC 103078 | reverse complement strand
ACGCGCCCGCCCCGGATCAGGCGGGGCTGTTCTCCACGGACGCCGCCGCCCGGCTGGGCGCGGTGCGGGCGGAGCTCGACGCCGTCCGCCGCCCGCTGGACCGGGAGCTTCTCGTGGATGCGGTCTGGCGCGCGACCTGGCCGCACGACCGGCTGATGTTCGGGTCGTCCCGACTGGTGCGGGTCGCGGACGCGGTGCTCGGCGGCAAGCGCGTCCCCGTGCACGCCAACCGGGGCCTCGCGGGGATCGACGGCACGATCGCCACCGCCACCGGGATCGCCCTCGCGAGCCAGGCGGCGGGGGCCGCCGGTGTCACGCGCGTGCTCCTCGGCGACCTGGCGTTCCTGCACGACGTCGGCGCGCTCCTGCTGCCCGCCGACGAGCCCGCGCCGCGGATCCAGGTCGTCGTCGGAAACGACGGCGGAGGCACCATCTTCGACGGTCTGGAGGTGGCCGCGTCGGCGCCCGCCGCGGATCTGGACCGCGTCTTCTACACGCCGCAGAGCACCGGTCTCGAACACCTGGCCGCCGCTTACGGCTGGGACTACCGGCGCATCACCACCCGCCCGACGCTGGACCAGGCGCTGACCGCCCCGGTCTCCGGTCCTCAGCTGATCGAGGTGCCGCTCCCGCGCTGACCCCGCGGGCGTTCGCGGTGGCGGTTCCCGGTCGTTGAGCGAGGCGCCGCGACGAGACGAAACGCGGTGGCGGTTCTTGGTCGTTGAGCGAGGAGCGCAGCGACGAGTCGAAACGCGGTGACCCGGGGGCGCGGTGTGGGGTCGGTCCGCTGCGCGATGGCCTCGTCTGTCGCGCGGTCCCCCGCCGTCCTTCGGTCGGCTCCCGCCAGGCCCGATGCCAGCGCGTCGGACGAGGCCG
>NZ_BCRA01000185.1 GCF_001552355.1 Microbacterium resistens NBRC 103078 | reverse complement strand
CGAAATGCGCTCACCCCCGGGCGTCGGGCGTTTCGTCTCGCTTCGCTCGCTCAACGACCGACCCCCTTCCGGTCGTTGAGCGAGGAGCGCAGCGACGAGACGAAACGCGGTGACCGAACCTCGCCGACGGCGCGGTACGGGATCCGTGACGGTGTCGGGCGGGACCGGCATGATGGGTCCATGGCCACGCACGCATCGCACTGGAGCGCTCCCGCCGCCGAGATCCTCCGAGTGGAGCCGGGTGTCCGACTCGCCGACATCGATCCCGACGCCCATCCGGGCTTCGACGGGGACAAGGCGGCCGGCGCGGCGGAACTGGAGCTGCGCCGTGAGCGCCTCGGCGAGCTGCAGGAGCGGCTCTTCGCCGAGAGCGTCGCGGGTGAGGCCCACGACGCCGTGCTGCTCGTGCTCCAGGCGATGGACTCGGCGGGCAAGGGCGGCATCGTCCGTCACGTCGTCGGCGGCGTGGATCCGCAGGGCGTCGAATTGGCCGCGTTCAAGGCGCCGACGGCGGAGGAGCGGGCCCACGACTTCCTGTGGCGCATCGAGAAGCGCCTGCCGCGCCACGGGTTCATCGGCGTGTTCGACCGCTCGCACTACGAGGACGTGCTGATCGGCCGGGTGCGCCACCTCGCGGACGACGCCGAGATCGAACGGCGGTACGGGGCGATCCGGGACTTCGAGGAGCGCGTCGCGGCGACCGGCACCCGCATCGTGAAGGTGATGCTGCACATCGGGGCCGACGAGCAGAAACAGCGCCTCATGGAGCGGCTGGACCGTCCCGACAAGCACTGGAAGTTCAACCCCGGCGACGTGGACGAGCGCATGCTCTGGGACGACTACATGGCCGCGTACGAGACGGTCTTCGCGCGCACCTCGTCGGATGCCGCCCCCTGGCACGTGGTCCCGGCCAATCGCAAGTGGTATGCCCGGCTGGCCGTCCAGGAGCTGCTCATCTCCGCACTCGAGGACATCGACCCGCAGTGGCCCGTGGCGGACTTCGACGTCGCCGCGGAACGCGCTCGCCTCGCAGCGACGTGACCCGGGATCCGGCGATGGACGACCCCTCGACGGGGCAGGGCGTCGTGGTGCGTCCCGCCGAACGCGACGACGTGGACGCGCTCGTCACGCTCCGCGCCGAGATGTTCCTGGCGATCGGCGCCGCAGGTGCGGAGGAACCGGGGTGGCGTCGAGCGGCGCGGGACTGGTTCCTCGTGCACGTCGACGATCCCGCGGTGTGCATCGCGGTGGTCGAGGAGGAGGGCGCCGTCGTCTCCGTCGCGATCGGCGTACGGGAGGACGGCATCCCGTCCCCGGGCGGCGACGGCTCCCGCGTCCATCTCTCGAACGTCTCGACCCTTCCCCACGCGCGGCATCGCGGACATGCCCGTCGAGCCGTCGCGTCGGTCCTGGAGTGGGCGGACGGCCAGGCGGTCGCGCGCACGGAGCTGTTCGCGACCGAGGAGGGGCGTCCGCTCTACGCGTCGTTCGGGTTCCGGGTGCACCCCTTCCCGTCGATGCGGCGTCCCCGGCCCTGAGGGCCGGCGGACGGCGCCGCGTCAGGCCAGCGCGTCCACGATCGGGCGGAACTTCACGCGGGTCTCCAGCAGTTCGGTCTCCGGATCGCTGCCGGCGACGATCCCGGCGCCGGCGTAGGCGGTGATCGGGATGGTCCCGGCGTGCGCGTCGCTCTCGTCGATCTGCGCGCAGCGCAGCGCGATCGCCCATTCGCCGTCGCCGTCGCCGTCGATCCATCCGACGGGCCCGGCGTAGCGTCCCCGGTCGAACGGCTCGAGGCGGCGGATCGCGTCCATCGCGAGGTCGGTGGGCGTCCCCGCCACGGCGGCGGTCGGGTGCAGCGCCCCGACGAGGTCGAGCGCGGATCCGCCGTCGGACAGCTCGCCCTCCACGTCGGTCGCGAGGTGGAACAGGTTGGGCAGCTTGAGCATGAACGGCTGGTCGCTCGCGGCGAGCGCCCGGGTGTGCGGACGCAGCGACGCGAGCACGCTCTGCACGGCATACGCGTGCTCGTCGAGATCCTTGGTGCTGGAGGCGAGGTGGGCGGACGCGGCGGTGTCGGCGTCCGCGTCGGCTCCGCGGCCGATCGTCCCCGCCAGCACGCGTGCGGTCACGGTGCGCTCGTGCACCGTGACGAGCGTCTCCGGGCTCGCCCCGATCATGCCGTCGACGGCATACGTCCAGGTGTCGGGGTACCCGGTCGCGAGGGCGCGGACGAGGCGGCGCACGTCCGATCCCGCGGGGATCGTGCCGATCAGGTCCCGGGCGAGGACGGCCTTCTGGTAGCGGCCGTCCACGATCTCCGACACCGCTCGGCGGACGGAGTCCTGGTAGCCCTGCGGTCCTTGCGCGCCCGGGCCGAGGGTCGCGGACCAGTGCGGTCCGTACTCCCGCGGGGAGGGGGCGTCCGCGGCGTCGTCGGCGTCGGGGGCGTCGGGGTCGGTGATGCGCGTGAGCCAGGTGCGTCCGGCATGGCGGCCGATGACCGCCTCCGGGACCAGGATCACGCTGTCGCGCGCCGAGCGTCCGTCGAACACGAGCGCGCCGAACCCGACCAGGCCGGTGCCGGGGATGCGCAGCGGGTCGTCGACCCGGGCGCCCTCGGACAGCGTGCGCCACTGCGCCGCGAGCTCCGC
>NZ_BCRA01000184.1 GCF_001552355.1 Microbacterium resistens NBRC 103078 | reverse complement strand
GGACCCGCGTGCGGTTTCCCGGTCGACGCCTGCCCGCACGTCCGCCCACGCCGCCGGAGCCGCGGCGCCAGGCGCGGCCGTCGTCGGATCCGGGGCGTTCACCGCCGGATCCGAAGCCTCCGCGGAGTCCTCCGAGCGTGTGCCGTGCGGTGTCGGAGCGGCGTGACGCTGGTTCCACAATCCTCGAAACCTCCTCTGCCTGCCGAGACCCCCTCTGAGATCGCGGTGTGGGAGGGGGTTTCGGCGAGGGGAGGGGGTTTCGTGTGACGACATCGGGGAACGACCATCGGTCTGCTGTCGGCGGAGTCGGCCCCGATGTCGGTGGCTGGTGGGACGATGATTCCATGTCCCTCAACGCTCCCGCCGCCGAGATGGTGGGTCGCGATGCCGAGCTCGAGCGGCTGATCACCGCCCTCGAGCGGGCTCGCGCGGGCGAGAGCGCCTCCGTCCTCGTGGCGGGCGAGGCGGGGATCGGGAAGTCGCGGCTGCTCCGCGAGTTCCGCGACGCGGTGGGCGATCAGGCCGCGGTGCTCACCGGGTGGTGCCTCGACTACGGCTCGACGCCGGCGCCCTACGGTCCGGTGCCCGCCATCCTCCGGGGCCTGCTCGCCGAGCTCGGCGCCGAGGCGGCGGATGCCGCCGGACCGGGCCGCGATGCACTGGGACTGCTGCTCCCGGAGCTCGGCGGCGCGCCCGTGGACCGCACGGTCACCGGGCCCGAGGGGCTGCGCGAGGCGATCGCGAACCTGTTCGAGGCGGCCGCCGCGCGGACGCCCGTGGTCGTGCTCATCGAGGATCTGCACTGGGCGGACGCGGCGACCCTGTCCCTGCTCTCCTTCCTTCTGCGCGTCCTGGCGGGACGACCGGTGCTCTTCGTGCTGACCTGCCGGATCGACGACGTGCGTCGCGGCGGTGCCGTGCGCCGGTTCCTCGTCGAGGCCGAGCGGGCCCGGCTTCTGGACCGGCTCGCCCTGCAGCGCCTCGGCCGTGCCGCGGTGCGCCGGCTGCTGCAGGCGTTGTCCGGGCCGGTCGACGAGGCGGCGCTCCAGCGGCTGCTCGAACGCAGCGAGGGCGTGCCGTTCTTCGTCGAGGAGCTCGCCTGCAACGCGCAGGGCCCTATCCCCGACTCCCTCCGCGATCTCCTGCTGGCCCGCTTCGATCTGCTCTCCGACGACGCCAAGCGCGTCGTTCGGACGGTGTCGGGATCCGACGGCGCGGTACCCCACGCACTGCTGGCGAGCCTGGCGGGCTTCGACGACGAACGGCTGGACGAGGCGGTCCGCGAGGCGACGACCGCGGCCGTGCTCGCCGTACGCGGCGACGACAGTTACGGATTCCGCCACGCGCTGCTCCGAGAGGCCGTGCACGACGATCTGCTGCCCGGGGAGCGGGCCCGTCTCCACCGGGCCTACGGCGAGGCGCTGGAGGCGATCGCCGCCGAGACCGCGGTCTCGCTCGCGCCTGCCCTGGCGTTCCACTGGCATCAGGCGCACGACGCCCGGCGGGCTCTGATCGCCGCCGTCGAGGCGATGATGCAGGCCAAGGCCAGCTATGCGTTCTCCACGGCGGCGCGGTTCGGCGAGCTGGCCCTGGAGTTGTGGGACCAGGTCCCCGACGCCGCGGAGGCGGTGGGGCTGGAGCGGATCACCCTGCTCGCACGCCTCGGGTCGATCCTGCGCAACGCCGGAGACGGCGAGCGTTCGCTGGCGGTCGTCAACCTGGCGCTCGACGAGGCGGACCCGTCCGCCACCGACCCCGCGGTGTACGTGCGGCTGTTGCGCGACAAGGCCCACTATCTGCAGAACCTCGGCCGTCCCGGACCGATCGAGCTGTTCTCGCAGGCGCTGCAGGAGATGGAGGGCCGGGTCGACGACGACCGTCTGCGTGCCACGCTGCTGAACCACCTCACGGGGCGCCTGATGATCACGGCCCGCGTCACCGAGGGCCTCGAGCGCGCGGACGAGGCGGCCGCACTGGCGGAGCGCTGCGGACTCGAGGGCCCGCTGTCGGTGGCGTTCAACCTGCGTGGGACGATGCGCGTGCAGATCGGCAGGGTCGACGAGGGGATGGCGGACTTCCGCTCCTCGTGGGAGCACGCCGTCGACAGCGACGCGCGCCTGCGGTACTGGGTGAACTACTCCGACATCCTCGCGCTGCTCGGGCGCTACCGGGAGGCGGTCGAGATCGCGGAGGCGGGTGTCGAGCACGCGCGCAGCCTCGGGGTCGGCCGCTCGACGGGGTCGCTGCTCGCGCACAACATGATCGAGCCCCTCATCGACCTGGGCGAGATCGCGCGCGCGGAGGAGATCCAGGAGAAGGACGTCTCCTTCCGCACCCTGCACCTGAACCGCGTCTACGCCACCATGTCCCGGATCCGGCTGCTCGCCTGGCGAGGACGGATCGCCGATGCCGAGGCGCTGCTCGCCGAATGGCGCGCGACGATCGAGTCGATCTCCCGGCTGGAATCGCAGACCTGGTACTCCCACCGTGCGATCGAGCTCGCGATCGCGATCGGCGGGGGCGATTTCGCGCGTGCCGTCGAAGCGGCCCGTCTCGTGGTGGCGGACGAAGGACCGTCTCACGCACACCGACGCCGACCGCTGTTGGACGCGGCCTGGGCGGTGGCACAGCTTCGTGACTGCGAGGACGACCAGGCGGCGGAACTGGCGGGAGAGCTGCGATCCGCGTGGGAGCGCATGCCGGAAGAGCTGTGCGGCACCGCTCGGGTCGTGTCCCTGGCCCTGGCGTTCCCGGACCCGGCCCGGCTCCGCGAGGCCGTGCACGCGGCGGACGAGGGCGAGGTCCCGGCGATCTATCGTGTGATCGCACGGATCGAGCTCGCCCGCGTCCTCGCCGCCGAGCGCGGAAGGCCCGAACGGGCCGAGGCTGCGGCGGTGCTGAGCGAAGCCGCGGACCTCGTCGACGCCCTCGGGCACGTCGGTCTCGCTCGTGAGGTCGCCGATCTCGGCGCCGCCTCCGGCCTGCTCGGCGCGGGATCCGGCGGTCGCGAGAGCGAGGCCGGCGGGGGCGCCGAGCTCACCGCCCGCGAGCGGCAGGTCCTCGAGCTGATCGCCGAGGGGCTCAGCAACCGCCAGATCGGGGAGCGCCTCTTCATCAGCGTGAAGACGGCGAGCGTCCACGTCTCGGCGATCCTGCGCAAGCTCGGCGTCTCGTCGCGGACGGAGGCGGCGGTCGCCGCCGCCAGGCTCACCGCCGACGCCCGCTGAGCCCCGTCCACGGTGCGGGAGCCCCGTCCACGGTGCGGGAGCCCCGCCCCGAAGGACCTCGCCCCGAAGGACCCCGTCCGGAAGGACCCCGTCCCTGTGTCGCCCGTCGCCCGTTCGTGTGTGCGACTCCGTCGAGACCCCCTCTGCCCGTCGAGACCCCCTCTGAGAACGCGATGTGGGAGGGGGTTTCGGTGGGGAGAGGGGGTTTCGACGTGGCGGGCGGGGGAGGGATCGGGGCCGGTCAGTTCTCCGCGCGGCCGTGGCGCCAGTAGCCCATGAAGGCGATCGAGCGGCGGTCGATCCCGAGGTCGCGGACGAGATGGCGGCGGAGGGCGGTGATCGTGCCCGCCTCCCCCGCGAGCCACGCGTACTCCCCGCCGGCGCTCTCCTCCGGCACCTCCCACAGGATGTCGTCCGGGTCCGGCTCGCTCAGAGCCTCTGCCGTCGCGACCGCACCGGTGCTCGTCCCGCTCACCCCGACTCCGGCCCCGCCGGCCGCGACCGCACCGGTCCCCGAACCGACCCCCACTCCGGCCACCCCGGCCGCCG
>NZ_BCRA01000183.1 GCF_001552355.1 Microbacterium resistens NBRC 103078 | reverse complement strand
GGCGGGCGGCGTGCGGACCCGGTCCGCGAAGGCCAGGAGGTCGTCCGCCGTCAGCTCGTCGTCGAAGACGGTGATCCATCCCGGGCCGACCTCCGCCGACAGCGCGAGGTTGACCTCGGTCCGCGGCACCAGCACCGGTCGGCCGAGGGACAGCGCCGCCAGCACCGTGCCGGAATTGTGCATGAACCGGTAGGGCAGCACGATCCCCGCGCTGGCCATGACGGCGCGGGCGAAGTCGGGCTCGGTGAGGTAGCGCAGATCCAGGCGGATGCGCGGATCCGCCTCCGCCCGCCGCCGCACCTCCGCCGCCAACTCGGGGCTGGACGGGTTTCCGGCCACGCTCAGCCGGAGGTCGGGTGCCTCCTCCGCGGTCGCGGAGAAAGCGTCGATGAGGGTCTCCACCCCCTTGTAGCGCCGCACGAGCCCGACGAAGCCCAGCGTGCGCGGCGCGGGCTCGACCGGCGCCACGTCGGCGAACCAGTCGCGGTAGTGGCCGTGCGGGATGAGGGTGCGCGGCAGATCGTCCGGGAGAGCCGTCTGCTCGTTGAGCACGATGCGGTGGTCCGTGCGCCGCTCGATCCACTCCAGGTACCGCCGCTCCCACCCGGACACGTCCTGCGGGAGCTCCACGTTGTGGACGGTGCGCACGACCGCGACCCGGCCGAGCGCGAGGCGTGCGCCGAGGGCGGCGGCGTATGCGCGGCGGGCGAGGCGCTTCACGCCCGTCGCCGTCCCGAACAGCGTCTCCGGCCAGTGGAACTGGAGCACGTCGATCCGGCCGAGGAGGGCGCGCCGGCGGTCGAAGCGCAGATGCTCCACGCCCGGCGTGCGCGCCAGCGCCGCATCCAGCATGTGGATGTACGGGTTGCTCGTCGGCCGTGGCGCGCCGAACGACTGCATGGCGCGAATCGGGCGCGCGGAATCCCCAGAACCGTTCCCCATAACCGGACAGTCTGCCAGCACGCGGGGCTCCGCGCGACGACGAGGCGGCACCCGGACTCGCGGTCGGGGCCCCGAAGCCCTAGGATCTGCACAGAGCGCGCCACTGGGGAGCGGTGCGCAGGGATCTGGACTGGGGAGCCACGATGACCGATTCGCTTGCCGTCGCCTATCGACGACTCGCCTCCGCGCAGAAGGGGCACGCGCGCGGGGCACCGGCGTACTCCGTGTACGTCAACCGCCGCCTGGGGCGGGCGCTCGCCGCGTTCGCGTTCCGGGCGGGCTGGACGCCGAACGCCGTCACCGGGATCAGCGCGCTGAACACCGCTGCCGCGCTGGTCCTGCTCATCGCGCTTCCGGCGACGGTGTGGACCGGGCTCCTCGTCGCCGTCCTGCTCGTGCTCGGCTATGCGTGGGACTCCGCCGACGGGCAGCTCGCGCGTCTCCGCGGCGGCGGGTCGCTGTCCGGCGAATGGCTGGACCACTTCGTCGACGCGGTGAAGATCGCCGCCCTGCATCTGGTGGTCCTCGTGGCCCTCTGGCTGCGCACGCCCGTCGGCGGCACGCCGTGGGCGCTGGTCCCGCTGGCCTACAGCGTGATCGCCGTCGTGACGTTCTTCGGCATGCTGCTGAACGATCTGCTCAAGGGCAAGAAGGGCGTCGCGTCCACGCATCGGCGCGGCGGCGGGACGCTCGGCCGGTCGATGCTGCTCCTGCCCACCGACTTCGGGGTCGTCTGCCTGGTCTTCGTGCTGTGGGGGTGGACGACGGGCTTCCTCGTCGCCTACACGGCGCTCGCGGCGGCCTCCGGCGCGTTCCTCATGCTCGCCGCCGTGCGGTGGTTCCGGGAGATCCGCGCGCTCGACGGCGACGGGGCCTGACGTGCGCGTCCTCCTCTCCTTCCCCTACGCGCTCGGCCGCGTCGGGGTCGGCCGCACGGCGCAGCGCCAGGCCGAGGGGCTGGCCGCGCTCGGCCACGAGGTGTTCGTCGCCGCTCCCCTCGTCGCGGCGGGGGCGGGGCTCGACCCCCGGGTGACGGTCCACGAGACCCTCCGTCTCGCGGGACGGCGGATCCCCGCGCGGCTCCTCCGGGCGACGGGGGCGCGCGCCGCGATCCACGATCGGCGCGCCGCGCGCTGGCTCGGGCGCCTGCACCGGGACGCCCCGCTCGACGTGCTGCACGCGTGGCCGCTGTCCGGCATCCGGACCATGCAGGCGGCGCGGGAGCGCGGGACGACCGTCGTGCGGGAGGCTCCGAACACGCACACCGGTCACGCCTACGACGTCGTCGAGCAGGAGGCCCGGCGGCTCGGTCTCGAGATCCCGGCCGGGAACTCGCACCGCCGCGACCCCGCGCATCTCGCCGCCGAGGAGCGCGAATGGGAGCTGGCGGACGCGATCCTCGCCCCGTCGGACGCCGTCGCCGAGTCCTTCCTCGACCGCGGGTTCGCGCCCGACCGGGTCGTGCGTCACCGCTACGGGTGCGATCCCGGACCCGTCCCGCACCGCGATCGGGAGGACCGTCCGTTGCGGGCGGTCTTCCTCGGGGCGGTCGAGCCGCGAAAGGGCGTGCATCACGCGCTGCGCGCCTGGGCCGACAGCGCCGCGTCCGAGGACGGGACGCTCACGATCGCCGGCCGGTGGATGGACGGCTATCGCGAGCGGCTGGCGGACCTGCGAGCGGCCAGGGGCGTCGTGGAGGCGGGGTTCGTCGAGGACCCGTCGGCGCTCCTCGCCGACGCCGACGTGCTGCTGCTGCCGTCCGTGGAGGAGGGCAGCGCCATCGTGACCTACGAGGCGCAGGCCGCCGGCTGCATCCCGCTCGTGTCGCGGCAGGCCGGGGCGTTCGCGACCGACGGCGTGCACGCGCTGCTGCACGAGGCGGGCGACGCGGCGACGCTCACGGCGCAGCTCGACCTCCTGCATCGCGATCCGGCCCTGCGGGCCCGGATGCGCGAGGCGTGCCTGGAGGATCGCGACCGGCTCGGGTGGGATGCCGCGGCGACCGCTCTGGCCGACGCGTACGCGGTCGCCGGGCGACGGGCGGTCCGGGCATGAGCGCGCCGCCGCGATTCGCGGTCGTGACCGTGAACTTCGCCTCCGCCGCCCTCCTCGAGGCCAACGCCGCCGCGCTGGATCTCCCTCCGGAGGGCCGCCTGGTGATCGTCGACTGCTTCAGCTCGGCCGAGGAGAGACGACGCGTCGAGGAGGCCGCGCGACGGCTCGGCGCCGACTTCGTCCCGCTGGACGAGAACCGCGGCTACGGCGGCGGGACCAACGCCGGCGCCGCCCACGCGCTCGCCGCCGGTGCCGAGGTCCTCGTGCCGCTCAACCCCGACGCCCGCATCGCCCGGGAGGACCTCGAACGGCTGGTGCGGGAGGCTGCCGGGACGGAGGCGCTGGTCTCCCCCCGCATCCGCACGAGCTCGGGTCGCAGCTGGTTCGACGGGGCGGACCTGTATCTCGACGACGGCACGACGGCGGGCGCACGCGCGCGGGCGGTGAACGCCGGGCGGCCGTCGCGACCCTGGGCGACGGGGGCGTGCTTCGCCATCGCGGCGGAGCTGTGGCGCCGTGTCGGCGGCTTCGACGAGGAGTACTTCCTCTACTGGGAGGACATCGACCTCTCGCACCGCGTCCTCGACGCGGGCGGCGAGCTGCGGATGTCCGGTGCCGAGGTCGTCCACGACGAGGGCGGCACCCATGACGAGGAGCGCCGCGGTCGCGCGAAGTCGTCGACGTACTACTACTTCAACATCCGCAACCGCCTGCTCTACGCCCGCAAGCATCTGGACGCCGCGACCGGAGCGCGCTGGCGGCGCTCGGCGATGCGGGTCGGCTACGGGGTGCTGCTCCAGGGCGGACGCCGGCAGCTCGTGACGTCGGTCGCGCCGTGGCGC
>NZ_BCRA01000182.1 GCF_001552355.1 Microbacterium resistens NBRC 103078 | reverse complement strand
GCGCCGGCGGCGCGCCGTAGGGCGGCGGGCCGCCCGGGGTCTGCGGAGGCGCGGGCGGCTCCGAGGGCTTGCCCGCATCGATCCACCGCGTGTGGGACTTCAGCGCATGCAGGACGGCGAACCGGACGGCGAGGTAGACGGTGCCGCCGAGGATCACGATCGTGAGGAGCCAGAAGAGCAGCATGCCGACGGCCGGGAAGCCTCCGTAGAACATCATCGGCCCTGCAGGCGGGCGATCCAGGCCTCCACCTCGGCGGAGGTGCGCGGGATCCCGGCGGAGAGGTTCACCGGCCCCTCCTCGGTCATGAGGATGTCGTCCTCGATGCGCACGCCGATCCCGCGGAGCTCCTCGGGAACGGTCAGGTCGTCGATCTGGAAGTAGAGGCCGGGCTCGATCGTGAACACCATCCCCGGCTCGATGATCCCGTCGTAGTACATCTCCCGCCGCGCCTGGGCGCAGTCGTGCACGTCGATGCCGAGGTGGTGGCTCGTGCCGTGCACCATGTACCGGCGGTGCTGTCCGCCCCGGTCCGCGTCCAGCGCCTCGTCCGCGGACACCGGCAGCAGGCCCCACTCCGCCGTGCGGCGGGCGATCACGCGCATGGCGGCCTCGTGCACGGTGCGGAACGGGACGCCGACCCGGGCGGCGGCGAAGGCAGCGTCGGCGGCCTCGACCACCGCGTCGTAGACCCGCCGCTGCACCTCGCTGAAGGTGCCGGAGACCGGAAGCGTCCGGGTGATGTCGGCGGTGTAGAGGCTGTCGGCCTCGACACCGGCGTCGATGAGGATCAGGTCCCCGGGGACGACGGCGCCGTCGTTGCGGGTCCAGTGCAGATAGCAGGCGTGCGGGCCGGACGCCGCGATGGTGTCGTAGCCCTCCCAGTTGCCGTCGCTGCGGGCGCGCTGGTGGAACACGCCCTCGACGATCCGTTCGCCGCGGCTGTGCGCGATGGCGCGGGGGAGGTCCCGGACGATGTCGTCGAAGCCGTCGGCGGTGATGGCCACCGCGCGACGCATCTCGGCGACCTCGTACTCGTCCTTGACGAGGCGCAGCTCCGAGACGACGCGGGTGAGGTCGGGGTCGGCGTCGACGACGAGATCGTCGTCGCCCGGGGCGAACTGCTCCAGGTGCGCGGTCGGGATGTCGAGATCCGCCGCCACGCCCGCCAGCGACGGGCGCGGCCCGATCCAGAACTCGCCGATCGTGGCGTCCGAGTAGAACTCGGCGGTCGTGCGGTCGGCGCGCTCCCGGAAGTAGAGGGTGGCGGTGTGGCCCTCGGCGGTCGGGTCCAGCACGAGCACCGAGTCGGGCTCGGCGTCCGCGGCCCAGCCCGTCAGGTGGGCGAAGGCGGAGTGCGCGCGGAACGGATAGTCGGTGTCGTTGCTGCGCTGCTTGAGCGACCCCGCCGGGATCACCAGCCGCTTGCCGGGGAACGCGGCGGAGACCTTCGCACGGCGCGCGGCGGCGAACGACGCCTGCGCGCGGGGAGCGGGCAGCGACTCGGGACGATCCGCCCAGCCCGTGGAGATCGTGTCCAGGAAGCCCTGGGGGAAGGGCTGGCGGCGGTTGGTCTTCTCCGTGGCCTCGCCGGCGTCGTCGCGGGTCTCGGCGATCGTGTCGCGCTCTGCAGTGCTCATGGGTCCATCCTCTCACCGGGCCGCGTCCCGGGTGCGATCCGGCGGATCCGCGCGGGTAGTCTGGCGAGGACATGACCGCCGACACCTCTGCACCGACCCGCTGGCTCTCCGCCGCCGGCATCGACGTCGTCCTCGTCCTCGTGTTCGCCGCGATCGGGCGCGCCAGCCATGAACGGGGGCTGACACCGCTCGGCGTCGTGGAGACCGCCTGGCCGTTCCTCGTGGGGCTGGCGCTCGGCTGGCTCGTGCTGGTGGCGTGGCGGGCGCCCCGTGCGGTGCTGCGGACGGGGCTGCCGCTGGCGGTGATCGCCGTCGCGGGCGGCATGCTCCTGCGCCTCGCGACGGGTGCGGGCACGGCCCTGCCGTTCGTCGTCGTCGCGACGGCGACGCTGCTGCTGTTCCTCGTCGGGTGGCGACTGGTCGCCGCGCTGATCGCCCGCCGCTCGCGCCGGGACGTCTGAGCGGCCCCGACGCCGGGGCTACGGCGCCACGGGCTCCAGCTGAGTGATCAGGGCCCGGTGATCGCTCCCGCCCGCCGCGGGCAGCACCTGCGATCCGCTCGGTCGCCACTGGTCGGTCGCCATGACGTGGTCGATCGGCGCGCCGACGAGCTCGGGCACGAAGGTCGGCCACGTGCCCAGCGCACCGGCGCCGGTCCGGGCAGCGGCATCACGGCAGGCGCCGAGGTCTCCGCCGTCGACGCCGAGGCCGGCCATGTGGTCGATCGTCGCGTTGAAGTCGCCGGCGAGGATGACGTTGCCGCCCGGGCACTGGTCCGCGACCCAGCGCAGGTCCTCGCGCCATCCGTCCATGTCCTCCGGGCGAGGGGCCACGGTGTGCACCGCGACGACGGTGGGCCCGTCGCCGTCCACCGGCATCACGACGACGCTCGGCACCGAGCCGGTGTTGCTGGTGCCGTCCGCGGCCGATTCGACGACGGCGTAGTCGCCGAGGTCCGGGGAGATCAGGATCGTCGTCTGCCAGGAGTCGGGACCCTGCTCCACCTCGGGGCGGAACTGGACGTGGTGCACCCACATCGGGTGCCCCTGCTCGCGCAGCATGATCGCGATCTGCTCGCCCACGTCCTCGGTGGTCTCGGGGAGCGCCACGATGTCGGCGCCCTGTCCGACCACGGTCCGGGCGATCTCCTCCGCCGGGACCGCCTCGCCGGCTGTGTTCCAGGCCAGCACACGGACGCTGCTGCCGGTCTTCTCGGGGAGCGCCGCCGGCGCGAAGCCGCGGACCGCTCCGATCGCCGCCGACGCGCCGGCGCCCAGCAGCGCCACGATCGCGAGGGACGCCGCGAAGCCACGGAGGGGCCGGGCGATGGCGAGCAGCAGTGCCAGCACGACCACGCCGAGGAAGGCCGCGGCGAGGAGGCCGCGGGAGGCGACCATCTGGGTCACGGGGAAGGTCTGCTCGAGGCGGAAGAACTGCGGCCACGTCAGAACGGCCGTCAGCATCGCGAAGAGCACGGTGACGAGGATCCCCAGGAGTCGGAACATCGCGTCGAGCCTACGGGAGCCGCCTGGGAGCGGACTGGTGCGCGGCGGGCGCGCCGCTGGCCGTCGGCGCTCGCTACGCTCGGAGCATGACGGATGTTGCGGCGCCCGGCGGGCCCCGGTTCCAGGGCCCCGGCGACCTGCACCTGCATTCGAACCGCTCGGACGGGACCGAGCCGCCCGCGACCGTCGTCGCGCAGGCGCACGCTCACGGCGTCCGCACGATCGCGCTCACCGACCACGACACGACCGCGGGCTGGGACGAGGCGCGGGCCGAGGCGGTCCGGCTCGGCATGACGTTCCTCCCGGGGATGGAGCTGTCCACGCGAGACGGCTGGCGCAGCATCCACGTCCTGGCGTACCTGTTCGATCCCGCGTCGCCGGCCCTGGCGGCGGAGATGCAGCGCATCCGGGACGACCGCGTCGGCCGGGCCGAGCGGATCGTCCGCAACATCGGCCGCGACTACCCGATCACCTGGGCCGACGTGCTCGCCCAGACCTCCGGCGACGCGACGGTGGGCAGACCGCACATCGCGGACGCCCTCGTCGCGCGGGGGATCGCCGTGGACCGCACGGCGGCGTTCGACGGCATCCTCCACCCGCGGGAGGGCTACTACGAGGGGCATTACGCCCCGGATCCCGTCCGCGCCGTGCGCCTGATCACGCGGGCGGGGGGAGTGGCGGTGGTGGCTCACCCCGCCCCGTCCGGGCGCAGCCAGATGGTGCCGGTCCCGCTGCTGGAGGAGCTCATCGCGGCCGGTCTCGGAGGACTGGAGATCGGGCACCGCGAGAACACCCCGTCGGGCAAGCGCGTGCTGCGCGACCTCGCACGGGCGCACGACCTCATCGTCACCGGATCCAGCGACTACCACGGCCACGGCAAGCCGAACCGGCCCGGTGAGAACACGACCTCGGACGACATGGTCCGGCGCATCCTGGAGCGCGGCACGGGATCCCCGCCGTCCTTCCCCGCCTGACCTCTCGGCGCGCGAGCGCCGTTTCGGGGCGCGAGCTGGGGAGGAAACACCCCGGGGCGCGCCCCGAACGACCGACTGCCGCCCCGAAACGGCTCGGGGCCTCAGGCGCCGGACGGGGCGGCGCCTCCGGACCGGCGGC
>NZ_BCRA01000181.1 GCF_001552355.1 Microbacterium resistens NBRC 103078 | reverse complement strand
CGGCCGTGCTGACCGTGACCCGGCCCCCGGCCCGGCGCCCCGCGGCCGCCACGCGCACGAGCTCGGCCACACGTCCGCCCTCGAACCGGATCGTCACCGGCACCGCCTGATACCGGAACGCGTTCTGCTCCGTGACCAGACCCGAGGCGTCACGGACGATCCCGAACTCGTCCTCCCAGGCGTCGATGTCGGTCGCGAGCGCCGCGCGGAGCCAGGCGACGTCCGCCTCGCCGCCCTCGACAGCCGCGAGAGCGCCGACCGCGGTCGTGCCGAGCGCGTCGAGCTCCCGGGTGGTCCGCACGGGGGCGTCCGCCCAGTCCGCGAGCCCGACGAGGTAGTTCGGCCCGCCCGCCTTGGACCCGGCGCCGACGGCGGCCTTCTTCCACCCGCCGAACGGCTGACGCTGCACGATCGCACCGGTCGTGCCGCGGTTCACGTAGACGTTCCCCGCCTGGATCGAGGAGAGCCACTGCTGGATCTCGTCCTCGTCCAGCGAGTGCAGGCCGCTGGTGAGGCCGTAGTCGATGTCGTTGACGATCTCGATCGCCTCGTCCAGCGTCTCCGCGGTCATGATGCCGAGCACGGGTCCGAAGTACTCCACCTTGTGGAACTCCGATCCGCGCACGACGCCGTCACGGATGCCGGGGCGCCAGAGCTGTCCCTCGTCGTCGAGCCGCTGCGGCTCGAGGAGCCAGGACTCGCCGGGCTTCAGGGTGGTGAGGGCGCTGAGGAGCTTGCCCTCGGCCGGGCCGATGAGCGGGCCGATCCGGGAGCTGCCGTCACTGGGCTGGCCGACCGCATACGAGCGGACCGCGTCCACGAGCTGGCGACGGAAGCGCTCGGAGCGCGCCGCCGAGCCGACGAGCACGACGAGGGATGCCGCGGAGCACTTCTGGCCGGCGTGGCCGAAGGCGGAGTACGCCACGTCCTTGGCCGCGAGGTCCAGATCGGCGCTCGGGGTCACGATGAGGGCGTTCTTGCCGCTGGTCTCCGCGAGCAGGGGCAGATCCGGCCGGAAGCTGCGGAACAGCTCCGCCGTCTCGTACCCGCCCGTGAGGATGACGCGGCCGACGGCGGGGTCGCTCACGAGCTGCGTGCCGAGCTCGCGCCCGTCGAGCTGCACGTACTGCAGCACGTCGCGGGGCACGCCCGCCTCCCAGAGCGCCTCGACCATGACCGCGCCGGAGCGGCGGGCCTGACGGGCCGGCTTGATGATGACCGGGGATCCGGTCGCGAGCGCCGACAGCACGGACCCGGCCGGGATCGCGACGGGGAAGTTCCACGGCGGGGTCACGACCGTGAGCCCGACGGGCTGCATGGTCGCGCCGTCGACGTCGGCGAGCGCCCGCGCGCTCTCTGCGTAGTAGTGGGCGAAGTCGATCGCCTCGGAGACCTCGGGGTCGCCCTGCTCGAGGACCTTGCCCGCCTCGGATCCCATGACCTCCAGGAGGTCCGCGCGGTGCGCCTCGAGGACGTCGCCGGCGCGGTGCAGGATCTCCGCCCGGCCCTCGGCGCCCAGGGCGCGCCAGGCCTCGCCCGCGGCCACGGCGCGTGCGATCGCGGCGTCGACCTGGTCCGCGGAGGACAGCGTGTTCGCGGCGACCGTGTCGTCGCCGAGCGTCGAGTCCGCCATGCGGGAGCGGATCGCATCCCCCCACGCCCGGTTGGCCGCCAGCGAGGGGTCGGTGTCGGGGGTGTTCTCGAAGCCGCGTGCCCGCTCGGGCGCGCCGATCTCGACCGGGGCCGAGCGGTCCTGGACGCGGTTGGGCCCGGGGACCTCGGTCGGCACCGTGCGCACGGACGCGAGGAAGCGCTCCCTCTCGCGCTCGAACAGCGCCGGGTCGGCGTCGAGGTCGAACACCGCGGACATGAAGTTCTCGGGGCTCGCCCCCTCCTCCAAGCGCCGGATGAGGTAGGCGATCGCGACGTCGAACTCGTCCGGGTGCACGACCGGGGTGTAGAGCAGGAGCGAGCCGACGGTGCGCTTGACGACCGTCGCCTGCGCCGAGGCCATTCCGAGCAGCATCTCGAACTCGATCCCGGCCGTCACACCGCGCTTCTCGGCCAGGAGCCACGCGAGGGCGATGTCGAAGAGGTTGTGCCCGGCGACGCCGATCCGGACGTTGCCGATGTGCTCCGGACGCAGGGCGTACTCGAGCACCGCCTTGTACGAGGAGTCCGACTCCTGCTTCGTCGACCATGTGGCCAGCGGCCAGCCGTGCGTCTCGGCGTCGACGGTCTCCATGGGGAGGTTCGCGCCCTTGACGACGCGGACCTTGATCGGCGCCCCGCCGGCGGCGACGCGGGCGGCGGCCCACTCCTGCAGGCGGATCATGGCGCCGAGCGCGTCAGGGAGGTAGGCCTGCAGCACGATGCCGGCCTCGAGGTCGTGGAACTCGGGGCGGTCCAGGATCGAGGTGAAGACCGCGATCGTGAGATCGAGATCCTTGTACTCCTCCATGTCCAGATTGATGAACTTCTTCCCGCCGGCCGTGCCCCGTGCGGCGATCCGGTACAGCGGCAGGAGCGCGTCGGCAGCGTGGGCGACGGCCTCGTCGAAGGCCCACGGGCTGTGCGGGGCGACGGTCGAGGAGACCTTGATCGAGACGTAGTCGACGTCATCGCGCTGCAGGAGCCGCCGCGTCCCCTCCAGGCGGCGGGCCGCCTCGTCCTGGCCGAGGATGGCCTCGCCGAGGAGGTTGACGTTCAGGCGCACGTCCTGCTTCTCACGGATCGCGCGGATGGCGGCGCCGAGCTTCGCGTCGCGCGCGTCGACGATGAGGTGGCGCACCATGCCGCGGAGGACCCGGCGGCTGATCGGCACGACGATCCCCGGCAGGATCGGGGCGACGGCGCCGCCAAGGGCGATCGCGGCGCGGAGCGGAGCCGGGAGGAAGGCCGGGGTGAGCGGGACGAGCTCGCGGAGCTTCCGCGCGGCGACGGCGGTGTCCTCGGGGCGGACGACGCCGTCGACGAAGCCGACGGTGAAGTCGAGGCCGTGCTCGTCGCGCAGGACGCCGGCGAGGCGCTGCGCGGCGGCGTCGACGGGGACCTCGCGGCTCTCGACGAGCCAGCGGCGCACCAGCGCGACGGCGTCGTCGGCGAGGGCGGAGAGGTCGGCGACGCCCGTGGCGGTCGCGGAGGACGGGGTGGGGGTCACGGCGGTTCCTCGGTCTCGGGTCGTGCGCGCGCGGGCACACGCCCGCGCGGGGATGATCCCAGCATGGGCCTGTTCATCCGCCGAGAAAAGCGATCTTTCTCGATGCACACCCTTCGGTATTCTCGAATGGTCCGCACTCTCGGGTCCGCCTCTTCCGAGTGGTCAGTTTTTGTGGGTTCGGGCGGCCGGAACCCACAAAAACTGACCACTCGATGAGGCGGGCGGGGCGGGACGCAGAGTGTCGGGACGCGGAGTGTCGGGACGCGGAGTGTCGGGACGCGGGGGCGAGGAAGGGGCCAGGATGTTCGAACTGCGACGGCTGCGACTGCTGCACGAGTTCGCGTTGCGCGGGACCGTCGCCGGGGTCGCCGCATCGCTCTCGTACAGCCCCTCCACCGTGTCCCAGCAACTGGCCCTGCTGGAGAAGGAGGCCGGCGTCCCGCTCCTCGAACCCGACGGGCGGCGGATCCGCCTCACCGCGCAGGGCCGGCTCCTCGCCGAGCACGCCGCACGCGCCCTGGAGCTCGACGAGGCGGCCCGCGAGGCGCTCGCCTCCGCCGACCGTCTCGCCGAGACCGTGCGGATCAGCGCCATGCCCACCGCTGCCGAGTCGATCGTCCCCGCCGCGCTCAGCCTCCTCGCGGAGCGGGAGCCCTCCCTGCGCGTCGAGATGACCGAGGCGCCGCCCGAGGAGGGACTCTTCGAGCTCGCCGCGCGACGCTTCGACCTCGTCATCGCCGAGCAGTACCCCGGCCACACGCGCGAGCGCCGGGCAGGCACCGCCCACGTCCTGCTCGGCCACGATCCGCTGCGGCTCGTCCTGCCGCCGGACGAGCCGCCCCGCTCCCTCGCCGACCTCGCGGACCGCGCGTGGGTGATGGAGCCGGCCGGATCGGCGGCGCGCCAGTGGACCGTCCAGCAGTGCCGGGCGGCCGGATTCGAGCCGGACGTGCGCTTCGAGGCCGCCGACCTCACCGCCCACATCCGCCTCGTCGCCGCGGGGCACGCAGTCGGGATCCTGCCCGATCTCGTCTGGAGCGAGGAGCGTGCGGACGTGACCCTCGCCGACCTCCCCGGCACGCCCGTGCGCGAGCTCTTCACGGCCGTCCGCACCTCCGCGCGCCGATCCGCGTCCCTCGCCGCCGTGCGTGCGGCCCTCGCCGACGCCTTCGCCGCCCTCCGCCGCTGACTCCGCG
>NZ_BCRA01000180.1 GCF_001552355.1 Microbacterium resistens NBRC 103078 | reverse complement strand
CAGCGCGCGCGGCGGGGCACGGCGGGGCGCGCGGAGGGCGGGCATCCGGAAGGGGAATCGTCACGATCAGCAATACCTATCGGAAGCGCGATTATTCACGGCCCGAGGCCTCAGAAGGCCTCCGTGGCCTGGCAATAATGGAGCCATGGCCAACGGTGCGCCCGTTTGCGGGCCGATCTCCAGCTACTCCCGGGTGAGGATTCTGCACCTGGTGCAGTCGCGGTCCCCGCGCACGATCGGCGAGCTGACCGAGGCGACGGGGCTCCACGCCAACACGATCCGCGAGCACCTGCAGCGGCTCATCGAGGGCGGGTACGTGATCCAGAGCACCGAGCGCCGGACCACGCGAGGCCGCCCCCGGACGCTCTACAGCGCCGCCACCGGCGCCCCGGACGCGTCCAGCCCGGTCGCCCGCAGGAAGGTGTCCGCCGCGGCCGAGCGGGGCGATCTCATGCGGCGCCTCCTCCGGACCGAGGGGTCGGAGCTGGGACGCGAGGCCACCTACCAGCTCGACGCGCTCGTCGAGCACCTCGAGGAGAGCGGATTCGAGCCGGTCGTCGCCGACGACGGCCTGCGGGTCGAGCTCACCCCGTGCCCGCACGCGGCCGCCCGGCCCGAGCACCGGCCGGTGCTGTGCCAGGTCCACCTGGGGCTCATGCAGGGCGTGCTCGCCGAGGCGGGCGGCCCGCTGTCGGCCGAATGCGTGCGCGCGGCCGACCGGCCCGAGGAATGCACCGTGCAGCTGACCACCGAGCTGCTGACCGCCGCAGCGCGCGGCTGACGGACGAGGAAGGAGCAGCACATGGAATGGCTCGACCCGCTGGTGCTCTCACGCTGGCAGTTCGGACTGACGACGGTGTACCACTACCTGTTCGTCCCGCTGACGATCGGGATGGCCACGGTCACCGCGATCTTCCAGACGATGTGGGTGCGCACCGCCAAGATCGAGTACCTGCACCTCACCCGCCTGTTCGCGAAGATCTTCCTCATCAACTTCGCCATGGGCGTGGTCACCGGCATCGTGCAGGAGTTCCAGTTCGGGATGAACTGGTCCGACTACTCCCGCTTCGTCGGCGACGTGTTCGGCGCCCCGCTCGCGTTCGAAGGACTGCTGGCCTTCTTCTTCGAGGCGACGTTCATCGGGCTGTGGATCTTCGGGTGGGACAAGCTCCCGCCGAAGCTGCACCTCGCCACGATCTGGTGCGTGGTCGTCGGGTCGATCCTCTCCGCGTACTTCATCATCGCGGCCAACGCGTTCATGCAGAACCCGGTCGGATACGAGTACAACGCCGCCACCAACCGCGCCGAGCTCGTCGACTTCGGGGCGCTGCTGACCAACCCGGTGGCCGTGACCGCGTTCCCGCACACCATCTTCGGCGCGTTCATGTTCGCCGCCGGAGTCGTGATCTCCACCTCCGCCTGGCACCTGTACCGCGGGCAGCACACGTCGACGATGCGGATCTCGCTGCGCTTCGGCCTGTGGGCGATGCTCGTCTCCGCCGCGGGGGTGGTCCTCACGGGCGACCAGCTGGGCCTGGCGATGTACGCGACGCAGCCGATGAAGATGGCGGCCGCCGAGGCGACGTTCAACACCGTGTGCGGCAAGGACGCGGCCTTCAGCCTCTTCACGCTCGGCACCCCGGACGGGAAGACGGACCTCTTCTCCATCCGGGTTCCGTACCTGCTGTCGCTGCTGTCCACGCACACCGTCGACGGCTGCGTGCACGGCATCAACGATCTGAACGCCGAGTACGCGGAGCGGTTCGCGGACACCGGCCTGACCGAGTTCACCCCGATCCTCTGGGTCACCTACTGGGCGTTCCGCTGGATGATCGGGCTCGGCATGCTCCACGCCTTCATCGCCCTCGTGGGCCTCTGGGTCACGCGCAAGAGCGCGAAGAGCGAGCCGGCCGCGTGGATGTGGAAGATCGCGATCTGGTCCTACCCGCTCGCCCTCGGCGCGAACATCGTCGGCTGGGTCTTCACCGAGATGGGCAGGCAGCCCTGGATCGTGTTCAGCCTCATGACGACGCGCGACGGCGTCTCGCCCGGCGTCAGCGGGGTCGAGGTCCTGATCTCTCTCATCTGCTTCACCGCCATCTACGCCGCGCTCGCCGTGGTGGAGGTCGCGCTCATCATCCGCGCCGCCCAGAAGGGGCCGGACACCACCGAGAAGCCCGCGGACGCGGACGGGGCCGGAACCCCCGGCGGCGTCTCGTCGGTCGTCTACTGAGGAGGATGGTCATGGATCTCGCATACCTCTGGTTCTGGATCGTCGCGTTCCTCTTCGTCGGATACTTCGTGCTCGACGGGTTCGACTTCGGCGTCGGGATGTCGCTGCCGTTCCTCGGCAAGGACGATGTCTCCCGTCGGCAGATCATCAACACCATCGGGCCGGTCTGGGATCTCAACGAGACCTGGGTGATCGTGGCCGGCGCGTGCCTGTTCGCGTCGTTCCCGGAGTGGTACGCATCGCTGTTCAGCGGGTTCTACCTGCCGCTGCTGATCATCCTGCTGGCCCTGATCCTGCGGGGCGTGTCGTTCGAGTACCGGCACCAGCGCGACGACCCGCGCTGGAAGCGCCGCTTCGACACGATGATCGTCGTGGGCTCCGCCGTCCCGGCCCTGCTGTGGGGCGTGGCGTTCGGCAACATCGTGCAGGGCGTCCCGCTGAACGAGGACCACGTCTTCACGGGGAGCCTGTTCACGCTCCTTAACCCGTACGGCCTGCTCGTCGGCGTCACGACGCTCCTGCTGTTCTTCCTGCACGGTGTGACGTTCGTCGCGCTGAAGACGGACGGGCCGGTGCGCGAGAACGCCCGACGCCTGGCGCTGCGTGCGTCGCTGCCGACCGTGCTCGCCGCGGCGGCGACGGTGGTCTGGACGATCGTGATCGCGGCCGGACGCCCGTCGCTGCTCGCGATGGTCGTCGTCTTCGGCGCGCTCGCCGCGGTCGCGCTGCTCGCCTCGGTGCTGTTCACCGCCCGCGGGCGCGAGGGCTGGGCGTTCGTCGCGGGGATGGTCACGACCCTCGCCGCGGTCGTCATGCTCTTCGGGGCGCTCTTCCCGAACGTCCTGCCGTCGACGACGGATCCGGCCTTCGGCCTGACGATCGAGAACGCGTCCAGCACGCCCTACACGCTCCAGATCATGACGTGGACCGCGCTCATCGCGATGCCGCTCGTGCTCGCCTACCAGGCGTGGACGTACTGGGTCTTCCGCAAGCGCGTGACCCGGACGTCGATCGAGGCGGCGCCGGCGCACGCGTGAGACCCGGGGACGCGGGATGGCCCGGACGGCCGGCGTCGTCGTCCGGGCGCGGGGGCGCATCCCGCGCAAGAGGGGGCGCCGCCCGCGTCGTGGGACCCGTTCTCCCTGACGGGCTCCCGCGACGCGGGTGCGGTGTCGCGGGTTCCGGTGACGGAACGGGGAGGATCGAGGGATGAAGCCCGTCGACCCGCGTCTGCTCCGGTATGCCCCTGCCGCGCGGACCTGGCTGGTCGTCTCCGCGGGGATCGCGCTCGCGCAGACGGCGGTCACGCTGGCGTTCGCGTGGATCGTGGCGGCGGCGATCACGGCGGTTGCCGAGCAGCGCCCGCTGGCGGACGGCTCGCTCCTCGCGCTCGCGGGCGTCGTCCTCGTCCGCGGCGGGCTGATCTGGGCGTCGGAGGCGTGGGGTGCGCGGGCCGCGGCGCGCACGGGCATGCAGCTGCGGGAGGCGCTGCTGGACGCGATCCGGCGCCGGGGCCCGGAGTGGCTCGCCCGCCGGAACCAGGCGGCCCTGGCCGTCACGGCGGGGCACGGTCTGGACGCCCTGGACCCGTACTTCGCCCGCTACATCCCGCAACTGGTCCTCACCGCGATCGCGACCCCGGTGATCGTCCTCGTGATGTGGCTGGAGGACTGGCCGAGCGGGCTCACGGCGATCGTGACGCTCCCGCTCATCCCGATCTTCCTCATCCTCATCGGCATCGCCACCCGCACCGTGCAGCGGCGTCAGCTCCGTGTGCTCCAGCAGCTCGCGGCCCGCTTCGCCGACACGGTGCAGGGACTGGCCACGCTGCGCGTGTTCGGGCGCGAACGGCGGGCGGCGGCGCGGATGCGCGAGACCGCAGAGCAGTACCGGCGCGAGACGATGAGGGTCCTGCGCTACTCGTTCCTGTCCGGGCTCTCCCTGGAGCTGCTGTCCTCGCTCGCCGTCGCGCTCATCGCGGTGTCCGTCGGATTCCGCCTCCTCGCCGGGGAGATCGAGCTCGGCCCTGGCCTGTTCGTGCTGCTCCTGGCCCCCGAGGCGTTCCTGCCGCTGCGGCAGGTGGGTGTGCAGTTCCACGCCGCCGCTGAAGGGGTGGCCGCCACCGAGGACGTCTTCGCCGTGCTGGACGAGGATCGCCCGGCGGCCGCGTCGGCGTCCGCGTCGGCGGCGTCGGGACACTCCCGCGACGCGGCCCGCTCCCC
>NZ_BCRA01000179.1 GCF_001552355.1 Microbacterium resistens NBRC 103078 | reverse complement strand
GCGGTCCTGCGCCGCCGCACCTGGTTCGCCCAGGGGCGCATCCTCGGCGCCGTCGGCCGCATCACCCCCGAGTACGCGCGGCCCGTCCCGGCCGCGCGCGACCCCCGAGAGGAGGCGTAGCCATGTCGCTGAAGAGCGTGATGTTCGACCTCAAGGCCGCCACCGTCCGCCGCCGCGTCGGGCGGTTCCACCGCGAGCTCCTGGCCCACGAGCGCATGGGCGTCGAGGAGCTCGCCGCCCTCCAGGACCAGCGCGCCGCCCGGCTGGCGGCGTTCGCGATGGACGCCTCTCCGTTCTACCGGCGCGTCTACGGCGAGCGAGGCGTGGATCCGCGAGCGCTCGTCGACCGCGAAGCGTGGCAGGAGCTCCCGATCCTCGATCGCGCGACCGTGAAGGAGCACGGCGCCGAGTTCCCGACGCCGGAGGCCGTCGGCGCGAACGTGCGCCCCGCGGTGACCGGAGGGAGCACGGGCGAGCCGCTGCGGACGATGCACGACGCCCGGGTCCCCTCGCTGGCGCTGAGCTGGCGGATGTACTCGTGGTGGGGCATCCGGCCGTACGACGACCTCGCACGGATCGGGCGATGGAGCTTCGGCCGCCTCGACACCCTCAAGAACGACGTGTCCTGGTGGCCGACCCGTCAGCGCTACCTCGACGCGGGCCTGATCTCCGCCGAGACGATGACGGCCTTCCACCGCGAGCTCACCCGCGTGCGCCCCCGCCTGTTCGAGGGCTACGTGGGCGCCATGCTGGAGTTCGCCGACTTCCTGGAGAGCCGGGGGCTGACGATCCCTCCCCCCGTCGCGATCGCGACGACCGCCGCGCCCCTCACCGCCCCGGTGCGCGCGCGCCTCGAGTCGGTGTTCGGCGCGCCCGTGTACGACGAGTACCGCGGTTCGGAGTTCGGCTGGATGGCCGGCGAGTGCGAACGGCGCGACGGCCTGCACGTCTTCAGCGACGTCCGGCGGATCGAGGTCGTCGACGCGGACGGTCGCCCGGCCGCGCCGGGCGAGCTCGGGGACCTCGTCATCACTGACCTCGCCAACCGGGTCTTCCCGATGATCCGCTACCGCACCGGGGACCGCGGCATCCTCCGCGCCGAGCCGTGCGCGTGCGGCCGGGCCCTGCCGCTCATGGAGCAGCCGCAGGGCAGGACGACCGACCTCATCCGCCTGCCCAGCGGCGCGGTGCTCGCGCACCGGCTGATGGGGATGTTCGGCGAGCACCCGGAGGCGGTGCGGCTGTTCCAGATCCACCAGCAGGCCGACTACTCGATCGTCGTCCGCGTCGTCCTGGGCGACGGGGCCGACGCCCGGTCGCAGGTGGAGACTGCGGTCGCCGCGCTCCGCGACCGGATCGCGGACGAGGTGCCGGTCCGGACCGAGGTCGTGGAGGCGCTCCCCTACACCGGGGGCAAGACGAAGTACGTCATCAGCGACGTCCCGAGCTGATCCCTCCGCCCGTCCCCGTCGTCGATCCCCGTCTCCGCGCGGATGTCCGTGGCCGGTGGCACGCTGGCGGCATGAGCGACGGCGACCGCTATCAGTGGCAGGGGATCGACGACCCCGACCGGACCGATCTCGCCCACGTCCGCTTCTCCGGCGACGCGATGCGGGCGCACGGGACGTCGATCACCCGCGCGTACGCGACCTCGTGGTCGCTGGACGTCGGGCCGGGTTGGATCACGCGGTCCCTGGAGGTCGATGCCCACGGCGCCGGCTGGAGACGGTCGCTGCGTCTGACCCGCGACGCCGACGGCGCGTGGTCCGCGGAGGCGGACGCGCGGGGAGAGGCCGACCTCGCACCGCCCGGTCTCGCCGACCCGGAAGCCGTCCGGGGAGCGGTGGACTGCGACCTGGGCCTGTGCCCGCTGACAAACACCATGCCGATCCGGCGGCTGGGCCTGCTCCACCGGTCCGCCGAGGACGCACCGCTCGTGATGGCGTGGGTGGAGGTGCCGTCCCTCCGGGTGATCCGCAGCGAGCAGCTCTACGGCTCCTTCGGGGACGGCAGGATCCGCTACGCGAGCGCCAACCGGGACTTCGCGGCGGAGCTGACGGCGGATCGGGACGCGGTGGTCCTCGACTACCCGCAGCTCGCCCGCCGCGTTGCTCCGCGCTGACCGGCCGGAGCGCCGGACGCGCTACAGCTCGCCCGGCCGCATCGCCTCCGCGTCGATCGCGCGGATGATGCGCTGCGCCGCGGTGTCGACGGGCGGCTCCTCGGCGCCCTTCCCGCGGCGCCCCCCGCGCAGGCGGCGAGGGGCGTAGACCACGAGCGAGTGGAACAGGAACCGGGCGAAGAAGGCCACGCCGAGCGAGATCGCCGCGGCGAGGATGCTCGAGAGGTGCCAGGTCTCCACCATGAACGCCAGCACAGGGATCCGGAGGGCCGCCTCGACGTTGTTGAACGCGAACGACTGGGCGAAGCGGACCGGCAGCCGGGAGGCGTCGTCGCGCATGTCGGCGAACACGAAGCGCTCCTGCAGCACGAAGTTGCCGATGATGGTCGCCTCGGCGGCGATGATCGCCGCCCAGACGTACTCCATGCCGAGCGAGGTCAGCGCCCACATGATGGCGAGGTTCGCGACCGCGCCGAGGGCGCCGATCAGCGCGAACAGGGACATCTTCCCGAAGCGCAGCCGGGTCAGGTGGGCGAGGAAGGTCGTCCCCTGGCGGAAGGTCGCCTTGGACGTGCCGTTGATCCGCTCGCCGAACGCCATCGGCACCTCGGCGACGCGCACCTCCGAGCGCACGAGGATCTCCAGCAGGATCTTGAAGCCGTTCGGGCGCAGCGCCGCGGGATCGATCCGCCGACGGTCCACCAGGAAGAACCCGGTCATCGGATCCGAGCTGCGTGCGAGGCGGATCGGGAACATCGCCTTCGTGAGGAGCGTCGCGGCGCGCGAGGTGGCGTAGCGCATCGTCGTGCCGAGTCCGGCGTGGTCGCCGCCCCCGATGTAACGGGAGGCCGCGACGACGTCGGCGCCTCCGTCGAGGTGCCGCGCGAGCAGGTCGGGGATCAGCTCCGGCGGATGCTGCAGGTCCCCGTCCATGACCACGCAGAGGTCGTGCTCGGCGGCGCGGATCCCCTCGACGACGGCCCCGCCGAGTCCTCCGGCGGCCCGCTCCCGATGGATCACCCGGACCGGGATCGGCGCGGTCACCGACACGGCGCGGATCACCTCCGGGGTGTCGTCCGTGCTGTCGTCGACGAAGAGGATCTCGCCGTCCTGTCCGTCCAGGGCGTCCGCGACACGGGAGACCAGCGCGGCGACGTTGTCGCGCTCGTTGAAGGTGGGGACGACGACGGTGACGGCCGTCGGCGACGTGTCGTCCATGCCTGTCCCCCTCCCCAGCGCCGACTTCCATCGTCGCACGTCGAGCGGCCCCCTGCCTGCGCGCCCGCCCAGCCGCCGCACGTGGAGTTCCGGCGACGGACGCGCTAGGATCGGCGGATACGGCTGTGGGAGCCGTCGGGCGGATGGGGATCCGCCCTTACTGGGGAGTCCTTTCGAGGACGCGACATCTGGGGACGTCATGGGGACGCGTATCGGCTATGCCGCGGGAGCATTCGACCTGTTCCACGTGGGCCATCTCAACCTGCTCCGCCACGCGAGGCAGCAGTGCGACCGACTCGTCGCGGGGGTGGTGAGCGACGAGATGCTGCGGCAGGTCAAGGGGATCGAACCGGTGATCCCGACGGCGGAGCGGGCGGAGATCGTCCGCCACATCTCCTTCGTGGACGACGTCTATGTGGAGACGGCCCCGGACAAGATGGACGCCTGGCGGGACGTGCGCTTCACGCACTTCTTCAAGGGCGACGACTGGCGGGGCACCGAGAAGGGCTTGACGCTGGAGCGGGAGTTCGCCGAGGTGGGCGTCGAGGTCGTGTACTTCCCGTACACCGCGCACACCTCCAGCACCGCGCTGCGGCGCGCACTGGACGCCATCACCTCCGGCGCGATGGCCGCCGCCCGCTGACCCGCCCGCCGCGGAGCCGCCTCCGGATTTCGGCCGTACGCTGGGTGATATGAGCACTCCTGCCTCCGACACCATCACCATGTTCGGCGCCGAGTGGTGCGGCGACTGCCGCCGCACCAAGAAGCAGCTCGACGAGCTGGGCGTCGCCTACACCTACGTCGACCTGGAGGCGGACCCCGCCGCCGCGGACGTGGCCAAGGAGATCTCCGGCCGCACGAACATCCCGGTCGTGGTGTACCCGGACGCCAGCCACCACGTCGAGCCGTCCAACGCCGACGTCGAGGCGAAGCTGCGCGAGCTCTCCCTCATCTGAGACCCGGGACCTTCCGCCGGGCCCGGACCCCTGAGGCGGATCGGTGACGGAACCGACGCGACCGGACCGTCCTCCGGTCACGACGGTCGTAGGGTGGAGACACCGCGCCGAAGGAGGCTCCGATGCCCGCATCCCCCGCCCTCGCCGAAGACCGGCGTGCGCCGATCGACGCGGCCGTCGCCGCCCTCGCCGACGGCGCCCGCGCCTGGGCCGCCCTGACGGTCGGCCAGCGCGCGACCGTCCTCCGCGGCGTCCGCCGTACG
>NZ_BCRA01000178.1 GCF_001552355.1 Microbacterium resistens NBRC 103078 | reverse complement strand
TGCTCGTCCGCCGGATCGGCGGGCGGGACGAGCCCCGATGATGGGAGGATCGCGGTCGTCGCCTCCACGAACGTGTACGGCGACCTGGCCGCGGCGGTCGGCGGGGACCGCGTCGACGTGACCTCGATCATCCGTTCCGCGACGCAGGACCCGCACTCCTACGAGGCCTCCGCCCGGGACCGGCTCACGGTCGAGGGGGCCGATCTCGTCATCGAGAACGGCGGCGGATACGACGCCTTCATCGACGATCTGCTCGACGGATCGGACGTGCCCGTCCTCACCGCCGTCGAGTTCTCGCACGACTACCCGGGCAACGCCGGCCACGACGAGGCGGAGCACTCCGACCACGCCGGAGCCGAGGACGACCACGCCGAGCACGACCACGGCGACGAGCACGGCGAGGAGGGCCACGAGGGTCACGACCACATCGAGGGCTTCAACGAGCACGTCTGGTTCGACCCGCACACCATGCGCCACCTCGTCGAGGACATCGCCGCGCACCTCACCGAGCTCGACCCCGAGGGGAAGGCCGACTTCGAGGCGGGCGCGGCGACGCTGACCGCCGAGCTCGAGGACGCGGAGACGCAGCTCGCCGACCTCAAGGAGAAGGCCGCCGGGGCGAACGTCATCCTGACCGAGCCGGTGCCCGGCTACCTCGCCGCGGCGGCCGGCCTGACGGATGTCACACCGGACGGGTTCGCCGAAGCGGTGGAGGAGGGGCGCGACGTGCCCCCGGCCACGCTTCTCGCCGCGCTCCAGGCGATCGAGGGCGGGGGCGTCCGCGCGGTGCTGACCAACGCCCAGACCGGCGGGCCGGAGACGCAGCGGGTCGAGGACGCCGCGACCGAGGCGGACGTGCCGGTCGTCGCGTTCACGGAGATCCTGCCCGAGGGGAAGACGTACGCTGAGTGGATGCATGACGCGATCGCATCCCTCGCCACGGCGCTGGGCGCGTGAGCCCGGCCACCGACGGCGGCTCGGCCGCGCCCGTCCTGCAGATCCGCGGCGCGGCCCTGCGGCGTCCCGGCGGGCGCAGCGGCGACCGTGAGCTGTGGTCGGGGCTGGATCTGGACGTCCGGCCCGGCGAGTTCATCGCCGTGCTCGGGCCGAGCGGGTCCGGCAAGACGACGCTCCTGCGCAGCATCCTCGGACTCCAGGCGTTGAGCGCGGGCCGGATCCTCGTCGGCGGGGAGCCCGTCCGGCGCGGGAACCGCCGCATCGGGTACATCCCGCAGCAGCGTCCGTACGCTCCCGACACCGCGCTGCGCGGCCGGGACGTGGTGGCCCTCGGCATCCAGGGCCCGCGGTTCGGCCTGCCGATCCCGCGGCGCACCGACCGCTCGCGGGTCGACGACGTGCTGGCGGACGTGGGGGCGTCGGCCTTCGCCGACCGGCGGGTCGGAGAGCTCTCCGGCGGCGAGCAGCAGCGGCTGCGGGTCGGCCAGGCGCTCGTGGACCACCCGAGCCTGCTCCTGTGCGACGAGCCGCTCTCGAACCTCGACCTCGCGAACCAGCAGGGCGTGACGGACATCATCGATCGCCAGCGCCGCGAGCACGGCGCCGCGGTGCTGTTCGTCACCCACGACATCAATCCGATCCTGGGCAAGGTGGACCGCATCCTCTACATCGCCGGCGGCCGGTTCATGCTCGGGACCCCGGATGAGGTGCTGCAGAGCCGCGTGCTGACGGATCTCTACGGCGCCCCGGTGTTCGTGCTGCGGGCGGGCGACCGCCTCGTCGTCGTCGGGATCCCGGACGCCGAGCCGCATCATGCGCACGACGACGACCAGCACCCGCGGAGCGTCGCGTGAGCGCGGCCGGAGCGGTGGCGGCGGCCGTGCCCGCGGTCGACTGGGGCGACGTGTTCTCGTTCCAGGACTACGGGGCGCTCGTGGCGCTGCTCGCGAACTCGATCGCCGCGGGGGCGGTGCTCGGGATCGTCGGCGGCCTCGTCGGGGTGTTCGTGATGCAGCGCGACCTCGCGTTCGCCGTGCACGGGGTCAGCGAGCTGTCGTTCGCCGGTGCTGCGGCGGCCCTGCTGTTCGGCGGCAGCGTCGTGGCCGGATCGATCGGCGGCGCGCTGGTCGCGGCCGTGCTGATCGGGCTCCTCGGCGCCAGGGCCCGCGAGCGCAACTCGATCGTCGGCGTGCTCATGCCGTTCGGGCTCGGGCTCGGGATCCTGTTCCTGTCGCTGTACGAGGGGCGAAGCGCCAATCGCTTCAGCCTGCTGACCGGGCAGATCGTGTCGGTGTCCAGCCCGGACCTCGGGTGGCTCATCGGGATCAGCGCGGTCGTCCTCGTCGTCCTGGTCCTGATCTGGAACCCGTTGCGGTTCGACTCGCTGGATCCCGTCTCCGCGCAGGCCCGGGGTCTTCCCACGGGCGTCCTCGGGATCGTGTTCATGGTGCTGCTGGGGCTCGTGGTCGCCGTCGCGGTGCACATCATCGGCGCTCTGCTCGTGATGGCGCTGCTCGTCACGCCCGCCGCGGCCGCGATGCGGGTCGCCGCCGGGCCCCTGTCCGTTCCACTGCTGGCGGCGCTGTTCGGGTTCGTCGCCGCCGTGGGCGGGATCCTCCTGGCGCTCGCCGGTCCGCTGCCGGTCAGCCCCTACATCACGACGATCTCGTTCGCGATCTACCTCGGCTGCTGGGTCGTGCAGCGCTCGCGCGAACGGGTCCGCCGCGCCTGACCGGCGTCGCGGACCCGTTCGCGACGCCGCTCAGGCGGTCGGATCCCCGTAGAGCTCGGCGACGTCCTTCGCGTCCAGCCAGTGCGAATAGGTGGGGCCCTGCGGCCAGCCCTCCGGGACGTCCTGCCACTGCTCCTGGCGTCCGTACGGGAGAACGTCGTAGAGGGAGAAGAGGAGGCCGAACTGCTCCGCGCCGCGATCGGACGTGTGCCAGGTGCGGTAGACGTCCTCGCCGTCGCGGAGGAAGACGTTGATCGCGAACCCCTCGCCCGGCCCGGCGTCGACGTCCGCCCCGAAGGGGCTGCCGGCCGACGAGTACCAGGTCATCAGGTTCCCGACGCGCTTCTTGTAGGCGAGGATCTCGTCCATCGGGCCGTTCGTGACGATCACGAAGCGCGCGTCGACGTTGGCGAGCCCGCCGGTCCGGCCCCACTGCGACGTCAGGCCGGTGCATCCCGAGCACTGCCACCGGGCGCCGTCCGTCCACATGTGGTGGTAGGTGATGAGCTGGCTGTGCCCCTCGAACACGTCGGCCAGCGTCACGGTCGACCCGTCCTCCGCGGTGAGCGTGTATCTCGGGAGCTTCACCGCGGGGAGCCGCCGGCGCTCGGCGGCGATGGCGTCGAGCTCGCGGGTCGCGGCCTTCTCGCGGACGCGTAGGCGGGCGAGCTCCTCGCGCCAGGTCTCCTCGTCGACGACCGGGGGGAGCGGAGTGGTGGGTGCGGACATGAGGCCTCCGATGTTCACGCTGTACACATCTGGTATGTTCACACCGTACACATCGATCGTCGGGAGGACAAGGGGTGGCCTATCATCACGGCGATCTCGCCGCGGCGCTCGTGGAGGCCGCGGTCGAGCTGACCCGCGAGGGCGGACCGGACGCGCTCACCGTTCGGGAGGCCACGCGCCGCGTCGGCGTCTCGCCGAACGCCGCCTACCGGCACTTCCCCCACCGGGACGCCCTCCTCGAGGCGACGGCCGACGCGATCCAGGTCCGGCTCGCCGCCGCGATGGCCGCGCAGGAGGGGACGACCCCGGTGGCGCGGCTGCGACGCATCGGCCGCGCGTACGTGGACTTCGCGCTCGCCGAGCCGGGATGGTTCGCCGTGGCCTTCTTCGGCGGCCGCCCGCCCGGCCCCGCCCAGCTCCCCCAGTCGCCTGCCTACGGGGCGCTGATCGACGCGCTCGACGCCCTGGTGGCCGAGGGCGCGGTGGCTCCGGCGTCCCGCGACGACGCCGCCTGGGCGTGCTGGGCGACGGTCCACGGCTTCGCCGAGCTCGCCCTGCACGGGCCCCTCGTCGACACCGCGTCTCCGGAGCTGCGCCGTCGGGCGGCGGTCGCGATCGACGCGATCATCGCCGGCGTGCAGAGCCGGCCGGGTGAGCGCGGCGTCGGCTGAGCCGGTTCCCAGTCCGGCGTCTGTCCTGCGGAATAGACTCGGGGCATGGCTCAGCGCAATACGTGGCAGCGTGAGCGGGTGCGGGACGCGCTCGCGGATGCGCGCGGCTTCGTGAGCGCGCAGTCGCTGTTCGCGACGCTGCGCGAGGAGAAGACCGGGATCGGCCTGGCGACGGTGTACCGGGCTCTCGCCGGGCTCGCGGCCTCGGGCGAGGCCGACTCCCTGCAGAGCCCCGAGGGCGAGGCGCTCTACCGCGCCTGCAGCAGCGAGGGGCACCACCATCACCTCATCTGTCGCTCGTGCGGTCTGACGGTCGAGATCGAGGCATCCGACGTCGAGCAGTGGGCACGCCGCACCGCCGCGCTGCACGGGTTCCGCGACGCCGAGCACGTGGTCGACATCTTCGGCCTCTGCGCGGCGTGCGCCAACGCCGGCGCGCGTGACGACGCGACCGCCGTCCAGGAAGCGTGAGCGCGGCGTGACGACCACGGCACCGCCCCGTCGCACGGCGCCCGCAGGACCCCCGTCGCGGCGGC
>NZ_BCRA01000177.1 GCF_001552355.1 Microbacterium resistens NBRC 103078 | reverse complement strand
CTCGGGCAGCAGCGACAGCGCGACGGCTCCGGGAAGGAGCACCGCTGCCGCCCACGGGCGCCGACGCGGGGCGGCCAGGAGCGCCGCGACCGCCGCGGCACCGCTCCCGATCACCGCGGCGACCGGGCCCCACAGCGGATCGGCGACCGAGGCGCGTCCGACGTTCGCGAGGGCGAGGAGGACCAGCAGGAGCATCGGGAGCAGGAGGAGGGCGCTGCGCGCGGCGACCGCCGGATCCCCGGGCTCCTCCGTGACCCGGCCGGACGCGCGTACGGCGAACGCGACCACGGCCGCCTGGAGGACGAGGACCGCGTACGCGGCGGCGTCGTCCCGCCACACCGCGCCGAAACTTCCCAGAGCGGCATGCACCGTCGTGGCGACCGCGATGCCGAGGAGGACGCTCGGGATCAGCCGGCGCCCGAGGGCCCCGGCCGCCAGGCACAGTGCGGCGACCGCGAGGGCGACGCCCAGGGAGCTGCCGTAGAGCTGCACGTCCCCGCCGCCCGGGACGATCTGCACCCCGATGCGGACGACGAGCGCGGCGACGAGGAGCCCCGCCGCGAGCCGGGGCGCGGGACCGCGGACGACGGCGAGCAGCACGAGCGGCGCCGCCATCACCGCCAGGGCGTAGGCGCCCATGATCTCCGGCGGCGTCTCCGCCGCCCGGCCGAACAGGGTGATGAGCGAGGGCGTCCACACCCGCCAGAGGTCGGTGAGGAGCCAGGCCGCGGCGAGGCCGATCGTGCTGAGCGACGTCCTTGTCATGCCGCCGATTCTGGCCCGCCCCGCCGGCCGGGTCCAGAGGGCCGACGGCCGGTGCTCGGTGACGCGTGCGCCTTCCGGCGCCCGGCCAGGCGAGGCCGGGACGGTGCGGCTAGGAGCCGATCAGTCGCCACCCCATGCTCTGAGCCGCTCCCCGGTCGAACGTCACCGCCTCGATCGCGCCGAACTGCTGGAAGGTCGTCTGGATGAGGGCGTCCGCGAGGTCGGCGCCGTCCCCGGCGAGGTCGAGTGCCCGGACGACGCCCTCTCCGTCCTCGAACTCGAAGACCTCGATCTCGACCAACCGCCGGATCGCGGTGAGGCAGTCGCTGCGGGGGATGCGGTACGCGCGACGCAACACCCAGTACAGCTCGGCCAGCGTCACCGTGGTGACGAAGCCGGGTCTCTCCGCCGTCAACGACTCGATCACCTCGGCGGCCGCCTCGAACTGCCGTTCGTCGTCGCGGACCAGATATCGGACGATCACGTTCGTGTCGAGCCCGACGAGGCCGTCGATCATGCCGATCCGGTCCACGCCGCCAGACCCCGCAACCCGCTCGCCGACCCCTCGTCCGAGATCGCCGCGTTCATCTCCTCGACGGAGACGGTGCTCCGCCCGCTGGCGTGCAGGACGCCGGCGAGCTCTTTGACGCTCCGATTGCGGGGGACCAGTGCCACCCGCCCCCCCGGCAACGGGGCGAAGAGGACCCGGTCGCCCGGCGCGAGCCCCAGCCCGTCGCGGATCGCCTTGGGAATGGTGATCTGCCCCTTGCTCGTCATCGTTGCCACCGCCATGACACTCCCTTCCCTCCGACGATCGTACAGATCGTCAGAGAGAACATCCACAGGTAAGGGGATCGGTGTTCCTCCTTACACCGCTGGGCGACGCCGACGTGGCTTCGCCCTCCCGGTGCCCGGTACCCGGTACCCGGTGCCGGGTGACGCGTGCGCCTTCCGGCACCCGGTCAGGCGAGGCCGAGACGGTGCGCGATGACCACGGCCTGCACGCGGTCGCGGGCGCCGAGCTTCTGCAGGATCCGGGAGACGTGGGTCTTCACGGTGGCCTCGCCGATGAAGAGCTCGGCGGCGATCTCCGCGTTGCTCCAGGCCTCGGCGACCAGCCGCAGCACGTCGGCCTCGCGGTCGGTCAGCGGGTCGGCGATCGTCGCCGCGGGCAGCGCCGGCGTCGGATTCGTGCCCGGGGCCGCGTACGGGGGGAGCGCAGGCTCTGCCGAGCTCCCGGCGAAGCGGCGGAGCACCCGCCGGGTCACCTCCGGGGCGAGCATGCCGTCCCCCGCCGCCAGGGCGCGGACGGCGGCCAGCAGCTCCTCGGGCCCGGCGTTCTTCAGGAGGAAACCGCTCGCACCGGCCTCCAGCGCCGTGAAGAGGTAGTCGTCGCGGTCGAAGGTCGTCACGATGGCGATCGCGGCGCGGATCTCGGGATCCGCGACGATGCGTCGGGTCGCCTCCAGCCCGTCCATGTCGGGCATCTGCACGTCCATGCAGATCACGTCGGGTCGCAGCGCCGAGGCCTGCGCGACCGCCTCGGCCCCCGTCGACGCCTCGCCGACCACGGTGATGTCCGGCTGCAGATCCAGAATGGTGCGGAAGCCCGCGCGGAGCATCGCGTGGTCGTCCACGAGCAGGACGCGGGTGGGGGCGGGATCGGTCACGAGGCGTCTCCGGTCATCGCGGCGGTCGGGGCGGACACGGACAGGGGCACGGTCGCGCGGACCCGGAAGCCCCCGTTCGTCCGGGGCGTGAGCTCGATCGAGCCGCCCGAGGCCAGGGCGCGCTCGCGCATGCCGAGCTGGCCGAGGCCGGGGCGCAGGCCCGTCACCACGCGGCCCGTGTTGACGACCTCGAGCTCCACGGCGGTCCCCGTGTAGCGGATCCGCACGTCGGCGCGCGCATCCGGCCCCGCATGGCGTCGGGCGTTCGTGAGGGACTCCTGGGCGATGCGGTAGAGGTTGACCGCGGTGACGGACGGCACGGGCGCCGGCTCGCCGATCACCGAGTAGTCGGTGGGAAGCCCCGATCCGGTCGAGCGGGCCGCGAGGTCGGCGATGTCGTCGAGCGTCACCGTGGACGGCGGCTCATCCGTGTCCCCGGGCGCACGCAGCGTCTCCAGGAGCTGGCGGAAGTCGCGGATCGCGTCCCGCGCCGAGGACTCGATCCCGCCCAGGATCCGCCGTGCCCGTGCGGGGTCCTGATCGATCACCATCCGGGCCGCCCCCGCCTGCACGCCCATGACCGACACGTGGTGGGCGACGACGTCGTGCAGCTCGCGGGCGATCCGGACCCGGTCCAGGGCCACCGCCTGGGCCGCCGTGACCTCTCGCTCGCGCTCCAGCTCCCTGGTGCGCTGTTCCAGCGCGGCGCGCTGGGCGGCCGCCGACCAGGAGCGCTCGCCGAAGTAGTAGGCGCCGCCGAAGTACAGCGCGTTGAGCAGGATCTGCAGCATCATGAACGCCAGGTACGGGGAGAGGAACCCGGCGACGACCTCCGCCTCCTCCGCCTGCGTGATGGCGTCCCGATACATGACGATGAGCAGCCACACGGCCATCCCGAAGATGATCGTCGCGCGCACGAGGAAGGCCGCCCGGCGGGCGTTCATCCACGCTCCGACCGTGTAGATGGCGATGAACATCGCGATGTTGCCGACGTAGACCTCGGGGACGCGGAAGGTCACCGCGACGAAGTACGCGACGGACACGATCACGGCCACGGCGGCGGGCCAGCGGCGGCGGACGGCGAGCGGCGCGGTGATCGCGAGGACGTACGGCAGAGCGGTCCACGGCTCGCCCTGTTCGTCGCCGTACACCTGCGCGATGGTCGACAGGCCGGCGCTGATGATCCCGCCCACGAACATGATCCCGGCGAGCAGGATGTCGCCGCGGAGTTCGCGCTCCGTGGGGGTGCGGGTGAAGCCGGCCTCGACCATCCCTCCACCGTAGGACGCCGCGCCCGCACCGGCATCCCCCGCGCGACGGACCCGAGGACGCGCCGCCGCGTCCGGGATGACAGGATCGAGTGTGACCCTCTCCCCGCCCCGACTCGCGCCCCTGTACCTCGCCGGCTTCACGACCGCGTTCGGTGCCCACGGGATCGCCGCCGCGCTCGGGGCGGAGACCGAGGAGATCGGATGGACTCTGCTCGCGTTCGGTCTCACGCTCGCGCTCTACGATCTCGCCGAGGTCCTCCTGAAACCGCTGTTCGGGGCTCTCAGCGACCGGATCGGTGTGCGCCCGGTCATCGTCGGCGGTCTCCTCGCCTTCGCCGCCTTCTCGGTGCTGGGGGCGCTCGTGCCCGGGACGATCGGGCTCGTCGTCGCCCGCTTCGGACAGGGTGCCGCCGCCTCGGCCTTCTCCCCGGCGTCCTCGGCGGCCGTGGCCCGGCTGGTCGACGACGCCTCCCGCGGGCGCTCCTTCGGGCGGTACGGCTCCTGGAAGAGCCTCGGCTACGCCCTCGGCCCGCTTCTCGGCGCCGTGCTGGTGATGTGGGCGGGGCTGCCGGCGCTGTTCTGGGCGCTCGCGGCGCTCGGTGTCCTCGCAGCCGCGTGGGTGGCGCTGCTCATCCCGGCGGTGCCGGTGCTCCCTCGCAAGCGGGTCACCCTCGTCGACCTCGGCCGAGAGCTGCGAGACCCGGGCTTCCTCGTGCCGACGCTGGTCCTGGCGGCGACCACCGGCGGGCTCGCGGTCGCGGTCGGGTTCCTCCCGCTCCTGGCCCGCGGCCTCGGGATCGACACGTTCGGGAGCATGGCGCTGGTCACCGTGCTCGCCGTCGTCAGCAGCGTCGTCCAGCCGCTGGTCGGGTCGCTCCACGACCGCGGGCGCGTCTCGGTGCGCGGCGGTGCCGTGGGCGGGCTCGGGCTGCTCGCCGTCGGGATCGCGGCGGGCGGGGTGTGGCCGTCCGTGCCGACGCTGATCCTCGCCGCGCTGCTGGTCGGCGCCGGGGTCGGGCTGGCGACGCCCCTGGCGTTCTCGCACCTGGCGGCGTCCACTCCGCCCGAGCGGATGGGGCGGACGATGGGATCGGCGGAGCTGGGGCGCGAGCTCGGGGACGCGGGCGGGCCGCTGGTCGCCGGCGCCGTGG
>NZ_BCRA01000176.1 GCF_001552355.1 Microbacterium resistens NBRC 103078 | reverse complement strand
AGGCGTCGCCCGCGGCCGTCACGGGAGCCGCCGCCCGCACCGGCGCCGCGGCCGATGCCGAGGCGGGAACGGATCCGACGACGATCGCTCCGGCGGCGAGGAGCGCGGCGACGAACGTGCCGGGCGAGCGTCTCATCCGTCGCTCGCGGGCGTGCGTCCTGCGGCGTCGATGGCGAGGGCCGGGCCGCCCGCGAAGTACGCCAGCCACGAGTCCGGGACCGGGCCGGCCTGGTCGGTCGTGTACCCGAGACGGTCGACGGCCTCCGCGCCGTCGGGGATCGCGTAGGCGGTCCCCGACTCGTCGACCAGCACATGCGCCGCCGCCTCGCCGTCGCCCACCCGGACCAAGGCTCCCGAGCCGATCGCCACCGCCGGCCGGGCCCGATCCGCCGGCAGTTCGGCGTCGGTCGCGGCGAGCACGGTGCGGCCCTCGTCGTCCAGGAGGGCGCAGGCGGCCAGCGGCTCCGCGAGCGCGGTCAGCGGCTCCGCGGGCCAGTCGTCTCCGCCGGCGGGCGAGCCCGTGGGCAGTGCCGCCAGCTCCGCCGGGGTCACCTCGCGCTCGGGACCCGCCGTCGCCCCGCTCCCGAGCAGGTACAGCTGGAACGCGAGCGGCGTGAGGGGCGCGGCCTCGCCCCGGCTGGTGATGACGTAGCGCTCGTCCGCCGGCCGTCCCTGCACGTGCACGATCTCGCCCGCGACGAGGTCGCTGTCCGGGATGCGCGTCCCCACGTCCCGCAGGACGATGGGGGAGAGGTTCCTGCCGGGAGGGAAGAGGTTCAGCCAGCGGCCGTCCACGCGCGTGATCCCGGCGGTGCCGAGCCCTGCGGCGCGCAGGACGGCGTCCGCCTCGTCGGAGGGAACGGCGTACCGCAGTCCGCCGGCGATGACGAACAAGTCGCCGTCGCGGCGGACGACGACGCCGGCGCCCGGCTGCGCGGTCGCGATGGGCGAGGCGGTGACGGACACCGCGGCGCCGGCGTCCTGGTCCACGCACGCGGTCCACCCGGTGTTGTGCAGAGAGCCGGGCGCGGGAAGGTCGTCCGGGGCGCCGAGGATGCCGATCGGGGCCCCGACCTCGATGCCCTCCAGCGTGCCCTTGTCCGTGCTGACCACCGAGAACTCTTTCGCCGGGATGAGCAGGCGCGCGCTGGCGGTGTTGATCACCGGATGCAGCACGCCCTCGACGGAGACGTAGCGCGCGCCGGTGTCGGTGGCGATGATCAGGCGGTTGTTCTCCCATCCCTGCGGGAGCCCCGGGCGGAGCATCCCGAAGAACAGGCCGCCCAGCAGGAGCATCGCGGTCAGGGCGATGCCGGCGGCGACGGCCCGCAGAGGCTTGGCCGGCTCGAGCTCCTTGCCTCCGGGCGCCCCTCCGGTGAACGCCGACAGCAGGCGGCGGCGGCTGAAGCCCTGCGCCTCGATGAGCTCCTTCTTCGTCGCCATCGGCTACAGCAGTCCCGCCGTCACGACGCCGAGCGGCAGCACGAGCGCCATCGCGAGGATCTCGACCGTGTCGGCGAGGCGGGCCAGCCGCAGCCGCGCGCGCGGGCTCAGCAGGGTGAGGCCGACGAGCACCACGGTGGCGGCGATGAGCACGACCAGCAGGCCCAGGCGGAGCCCGGGCTGCGTGAGCGCGACGGTGAGCCCGGCGGCGGCGAGCCCGAGCGCGCCGAGGATCATCAGCGCGAGCACCCCGAGCCGCGCGTGCATCTGACGGGACTGGAACATCATCCCGACGAACGCGAGCAGGCACAGCAGCGCACCCGCCAAGCCCTCGGCGGCCACCAGCGGCGTGGCCGCGAGCGCGGCGAGTCCGAGCGCGGCGCGCAGGGAGATGAGGGTGCGCGTCCCGGCCGCGGCGCGCCGCTTGACGTCCTCGCCGTCGATCGGCTCGGGGACGCTGAAGACGTCCGCGTCGCTCTGCGGCGAGATGACCCGGATGCGGGTGGAGCCGAGGGCGAGCCACGGGATCCCGTTGGCCAGCGTGGCGCTCACGGCGAGCATCAGCGCATAGGGGGCGATGACGCTGCCGAACAGCGCGGCGGACGCCGCGGTGATCCCGATGACGGTGCCCAGCACGATCGGGATGAGATGGATCTCGGGTCTGTCCTTCGCGAGAGCGAGGCTCACTCCGCCCACGACGAGCAGACCCAGCCCGGCGGCTGCCAGCGGCCAGCCCCAGAGGGTCGTCGCGGGGGCGGCGAGATAGCCGGCCAGCCCGCCGTACGCGGCGGCGGCGAGCCCGAGGGCATGGCCCGCCTCCGGCTGGTCGAGGCGCAGGAGCACCGTGGCGACGACGAGGAGGACGACCGCCCCGGTGCCGGCGACGATCGCCGGCACGAGCCCGGCGCCGCTGGCCACGAGCAGCAGGCCGCACAGCGCCAGGAACGTGAGGCTGATCGCCAGCGCGGTGCGGGCGCTGTCCTTGGGCGTCCAGCTCCCGTGCTGCGCGGCGGTCGCGTCGATCACGGCCTCGACGACGTCGTCGTACACCCGAGGCTCGGAGACGAGGCCGCCGCGCACGAGGGTGAGCAGCTCGCCGTCGTGCACGCCCTGCGCGGAGGCGCCGAGAGCGGGGTTCAGCGGCGTCCCGTCGGCGCGGTGCAGGGCGTAGCCGCCGTGCGCGAGGGAGGGGTCGAGGACGCCGAGGCTCCGCGCGAAGCCCGGGATGATCTCGACGAGCGGCACCTGCGCGGGCACGCCCGCGTCGAGGCGCCGGTCGTCGCTGACGATCGACAGCCTCAGCACGGCACCCGCAGCGCTGCTGCCCTGGTCCATTGGATCCGGTTCCCCCACGCGGTCGTTGTGCCCCGGCGGAAACCGCGCCGGGGACAGCGACAACTCTATAAGGAGCACGCCCGGAGGCCGGAGGGGATCCATGGGGAGTTCTCCCCATGGATTCCGTCCGTGGCAGCGCCTACTGTCTTCCGTGGGGACATCACCGGGCGCTTCGGACACCTGGCCTCGAGTCCTCTTTCCGCACCCAACCGGAGGAGAGTGAGTAATGGCTGAGGTCATCTCTGCAGAGGAAGGCGCGCTCAGGAAGGGCGCACAGGCCGTCAACACCGCCAAGGCGGGCATCGACCAGCAGGTCAAGAAGGTCCGGGGCGAGATCGAGCAGGTCCGTGGCTACTGGACCGGCGGCGCCTCGGACTCGTTCCAGGGCCTGATGAACCAGTGGGACCAGAAGACCCGCCAGCTCAACGAGGTGCTGGTGACGCTCGAGGAGGCCCTGGCGGGCACCGAGCGCGACCAGGCCGCGACCGAAGAGCAGCACCGTGCCACCATCTCGGGCCTCGGCTCGATGATGTCGGGCGCCTGAGCGAGAGACAACGAGGGAGATCACGATGCAGTCGATGTCGGTGCGTCCGGAGCAGGTCACTGCTCTGGCGAATCAGATCCGCGGCGGTGCGAACGGCATCCGCTCGCAGCTGGACACCCTGGAGAGCGAGGTCGGCAAGCTCCGTGCCGCCTGGAACGGTGAGGCGCAGACCGCCTATGACCGGGCGCAGCGGGAGTGGAACGCCAAGCTCACCGAGCTGCAGCAGCTGCTGGAGCAGATCGCGACGAAGACCCAGGGCATGAGCGAGGAGTACGTCTCCCGCGACCGCTCGTCGGCGGGTCGCTTCGCGTAGGGTGACGACGTCCACGGGTGTGGCTCTTCGGGATCCGCACCCGTGGCGTGTCCGGTGCACGCCCCGGCCAGAGCGAGGCCCCGGGGCGTGCAGCGGACACGAGTCGACGGACATGAGTGAGAGGCGGACACGGACATGACGATCAGCATCCTCGTCGAGGGCGTCACCGGCGCCCTGACCAAGATCCTCCAGGCGATGGAGGAGTTCCCCGCCGCGGTCGAGGTGGCGATCTCCGAGGGCGGGACGAGCACGGTCACCAAGCCGTTCCGCGACGAGGTCCGGTACGCCGCACAGGAGATGAGCGACGTCACCGCGAAGATCATCACGGTCGTGAACGAGACCCAGGACGAGATCCGTGCCGCCGTGAAGAGGCTCATGGAGACCGATGCCGAGTTCGCCGACGAGGGGCGCCGCCTGCTGGCGCTGCTGGAGTCCGCCGAACAGGGCGGGGGGAGCCGTCCGTGACCTCCGCGCGTGCGCGTCGCACGGCCGCGGGTCTGGCGGCGGTCGCCGCCGTGCTCGCGGTCGGGGTCGTCGCGCCCGCGCACGCCGCGGACCAGCCGGTCCCCGGCGGGTGGTACATCGACCAGGGGGGCGTGCCCGAGGCCCACGCCGCGGGCTTTCGCGGTCAGGGCGTGACGATCGCGGTCATCGACTCGCAGATCAACCCCGACGTGCCCGCCCTGCGCGGTGCGGACCTGCGGGTGACCGAGCCGGCGTTCTGCCGCGGCGCCGGCGGCGCTGAGATCCCGGCCGTGTCCACCGACGGCCAGGTCGCCGATCACGGCACGCAGGTCGTGTCGACCATCCTCGGCACCGGCGCCGCAGGGGAGGGACAGTGGCCGGTGCGGGGGGTCGCACCGGAGGCGACGGTCCTGTACTACGCCGGGATGACCGGGAGGACCGCGGATGCGGACGCCGAGAGCCTGGAGTGCCTCGACGACCAGGGGACGAACATCCGTCTGGACGGGGCCGGGCACGCGTTCGAGGCGGCGCTGGACGCCGGAGCCGACATCGTCTCGATCTCGCTCAGCGGCCCGATCTCCGGCGTCCTCCAGGACGCGATCGCGCGCGCACACGCCGAGGGGGTCGTCGTGCTGGCGGCGATGCCGAACGACACGGGCGCGGTGACCTTCCCCGCGGGCCGCAACGGCGTCGTCACGGTCCAGGCGCTCGACGAGGCCGGGCAGATCATGGCCGGGGACAAGGGCATCGAGGGTGCGCCGCTCACCCCGAACACGAGCGAGTCGGTCGTCGTCGCCGCGCCGGGCATCGGGATCCTGGTGCCGGACGCCGGCGAGGGCTGGACGGCACAGGCGCTGGTGGACGGCACGTCCCTGGCGACGCCGATCGTCGCCGGCTCCCTGGCGGTGCTCAAGAGCAGGTTCCCCGAGGCGAGCGGCAACCAGCTGATCCAGACGATGCTCGGCACCACCGGCGGATCCCGGCACGAGCCGGCATGGCGGGACGACGTCGGCTACGGGCCGATCTCGCTCACGGGCATGCTGGCGGACGACCCGCTGTCCTATCCGGACGTCAACCCGCTCTTCGACAATCCGCAGTTCGAGCTCGCCATGGCGTACGGGCCGACGGCGGACGAGGTCGCGGCGGCGGGCGCAGAAGCACCCGCCACGGCACCGGAGACGGCCTCGACGACCGCGCCGGCCGAGACGGCGGC
>NZ_BCRA01000175.1 GCF_001552355.1 Microbacterium resistens NBRC 103078 | reverse complement strand
CACGCGTGCCAGGCCGCCCGGCCCCGCTCGCCGCGCTGTCGCAGCGCTCGAGCGAGGGCGGCGTGGACCTCTGCGGCGTTCGGTGCCGCGCCGAGCACCGCGGCGCGCGCCCCGGCGGAGGTGAACCGCATCCGCCCGTCGTCCCATTCCAGGAGCCGGCTCATCCCCGGCGCCAGCATCACCGAGGCGTCGATGCCCGACGCCCCCAGGACGACCTCGATCCGATCCGTCGTGGACAGCGCGGCCGTCAGCAGCAGATGTCGTCCCGCCGCGCCCACGGCCTCGAGCATCGGCGCATGCCGTGCCCGCACCGATGCGGGGGCGGGCAGCACGAGCGGTAGAGCCTCCATGCCCGTCAGCTGTCCTGGCGTCAGCGCATCGGACATCTCGGCGGCATCGCCCACCGACATCTCACCGAGCTCGGCCATGGCCCCCGCGACGTGCGGTGCGACCGGTCGCCCGATCCGCTGGAGTGCGTCGATCACGTGAACGGCGCGATCCATCCCTTCGTTCCCCTTCCGCCCCCCAGCGGTTCCCGCGATTCTATGAGCGCTCCGCCGTGCAGGGCTACGGACGTGCTCGTACGGCCTTTCTCCTAGGGGATTCCCCGTAGATCCCCGGTCCGCGGCGCGGCCGAGCCCCCAGGGCGGGACCGGCCCGGTCGCGCGTCACCGAGCGGCGGCCGCGACCGTCATTAGGATCAGGGCATGGTGAGGCGAAATACCGGTGAATCGGCGCGCAGGGGCGGGAAGCGGAGCGAGCCGGAGGGCACCGTCGACGGCCCCGACACGGGATCGGAGGCGTCCGGGTCCCGGACCTCCCGACGCGACTTCCTGCGGCTGGGGGGAACCGCCGCCGCCGGCGCGATCCTCGGCGGCGGCGCCGGCGCGTCCATCGGGTTCGCCCTCGGGCAGAAGGAGGGCTTCGCAGAGGCGGCGAACGACTACGGCGCCCTCGCTCCGCGGCATGCGCCCGGCTTCGACCACATCGTCGTGGTGATGGGCGAGAACCGTTCGTTCGACAACCTCCTCGGCTACCTCTACTCCAAGGAGAACCTCCCCGAAGGGCAGCAGTTCGACGGCCTCGCCTTCGGCGAGTACTACAACGAGCTCGACGGGCAGCGCATCGACGCGCACGTCTACGAGGGGCCCACGGACACCATCATGACCTACCCGGATCCGGATCCGGGCGAGGAGTTCCCGCACGTCAACACGCAGATCTTCAACACGATCAACCCCGCGGGCAACGCGGAGCTGTACGTCGAGAGCATGCAGGCGCCGTTCAACGCGCCCGACGCCGGCCAGCAGCCGACCATGAGCGGCTTCGTCACCGACTACCTCGTCAACTTCATGCGGCTGAAGAAGGGCAAGGCGCCGTCCCTGGAGGAGGTGTCACGCATCATGGGGTCCTTCTCCCCCGAGATGCTCCCCACCCTGTCGACCCTCGCGCGGGAGTTCGCGGTGTTCGACCACTGGTTCTGCGCGGTACCCTCCCAGACCTTCTGCAACCGCTCCTTCTTCCACGCATCGACCTCGCACGGCTTCGTGACGAACAAGCACGGCGGCGGCTACAACAAGTGGCTCGACGCCCATCCCGCACCGACGATCTTCAACCGGCTGGAGGACGCCGGGATCAGCTGGAAGATCTACTTCGACGAACTGCAGATGGTCTCGTTCACGGGCGTGCTGCACGCGCCGGTCCTGGAGAAGTTCTGGCGCACCGAGCACTTCGGGACCATGGACGACTTCTACGCCGACGCCGAGCACGGGGAGCTGCCCGCCTACGCGTTCATCGAGCCGCGGATGGTCTACAACCACAACGACTTCCACCCGCCGTTCGGCCACCTGCACGCGAGCGAGGTCGACGGGTCGGAGATCATCAACAGCGCGCACTCGGACGTGCGCGCCGGGGACGAGCTCATCCACGACATCTACACGGCGATCAAAGAGAGCAAGACCCCGAACGGATCCAACGCCGTCAACACCCTCCTGCTCATCACGTTCGACGAGCACGGCGGGACCTATGACCACGTCGCCCCGCCGACCGCCACGCCGCCGGACGACTCCGGCAAGGGCGAGATGGGATTCGAGTTCGACCGGCTCGGCTGCCGCGTGCCCGCGATCGCGGTCTCGGCCTACACGCGTCGCGGCACGGTCATCAACGACGAGATGCACCACGGCTCGGTGATCGCCACGCTCAATCGCCTGCACGGGCTCAAGCCCCTGACCCGGCGCGACGCGACGGCGAACGACCTGTTCAGCGTCATCAATCTGGACAAGCCCCGGCATCCGGCGGACTGGCCGGAGACCCGCCCGTCGTTCACCCCTCCGAACCCGGAGGAGACGCCGCCGCACCCCGCGCACGCCCACAAGGACAAGCCCCTGACGCCGCCGGCGCACGGGCTGCTCGGCCTGCTCCTGGCCCGGTACGGCCTGCCGGACGACGAGGCGCCGCAGACCTTCATGGACGCGTACAACCTGCTGCACAAGCACGGGCGCGGACTGTTCGGTCCCCCCGGGGAGGACGACGCCGGCTGACCCCGGTCCGGGTCGCTGGATCCGGGTCGCTGGATCCGGGTCGCCAGATCAGGCGGACGCGCGAGTTCAGGCAGAAAGCACATGAAATTGCCTGAGCTCGCGCGTTCGCCTGTTCTCACGCGGTCGGTGGCCGGGCGTTCACCCCGGCGTCGCCCGCACGACAGCAGCCGGTCATCCGGGGTTGCTGGTCTGGGAGGGCGCCGCCCTGGGCGCACCCGTCCCCGACCGAAGGAATCACATGACCTCCCCCACCCGTGTGACGCGGTGGCGACGCGGCGGAATCGTCTCCGCCGCGGTGCTCGCCCTGCTCGGCGGCGTCTTCACCGCGCCCGCTCTCGCCGCGGCGAACGACGCGCCCGACGTCCCGACCGCGCCGCTCATCACGACCGACACCACCTGGCGCTACCTCGACGACAACACCGACCCGGCCCGCGGCGCCGAGGACCTGCGCGCCTGGACCGCCCCGACGTACGACGACGCGGACTGGAAGACGGCGACCGGATCCTTCGGCGCCAAGCGCGGCGCGCTCGCCCCCGTGGGCCCGCAGACCCCGCGGACCCTCCTCACCCACTACGTCGAGGGCACGCAGACCGCGATCCCCACGTACTTCTTCCGCACCACGTTCACGCTCGACGAGGGCGTCGCCGAGCAGGTCTCGTCGCTGACCAGCACGGTGACGTACGACGACGCGCTGGTCGTCTGGATCAACGGGACCAAGGCGGCGAGCTTCGTCGACGGTCGGATCACCGGCACGACCAACCTGGAGTACGCCGGCGACAGCAACGGCGACCCGCTCACCAGCAGCTTCAGCGCCGAGGGCGCCGTGCTCCGGGACGGCGAGAACACCATCGCCGTCGCCCTCTACCAGGACCGCGCGTCCAGCTCGGACATCTTCTTCGACATGCCGGAGCTGCGGCTCATCCCGGCCTCCGACGGATCCGGTCCCGTCGTCGCCCCGCCGACCCGCGTGATCCTCACCCCGACCGAGACGCCCTCGACGTCGCAGTCGTTCTCCTGGCTCGCCGGGGACGCCTCGCACACCGTCGGCCAGGTCGAGATCGACACCGTCGGCGGTTCCGACACCCGCGTCGTCGACGCGTACGACGCCGGGGTCGTCAACGGAAACCCGAACCACCACTTCTCCGCCACCGTGGACGGGCTCTCCCCCGCCACCGACTACCGGTACCGCGTGGGGCTCCCCGGGAGCTGGAGCGACTGGTTCGAGTTCCGCACCGAGGATCCGGACGCCACCGACTTCCAGTTCGTGTACTACGGCGACGCGCAGATCGGCCTGGACACCACCTGGCCGTCCGTCGTCGCGCAGGCGGAGGAGAAGGCGCCCCGATCGATCGGATCCGTGCACGCCGGCGACCTCATCAACACCTCGTCGAACGAGAACGAGTGGCTGAACTGGTTCAAGGGCATGAAGGACGCCGCCGTGCGCACGAACGTCATGGCCGCCCCGGGCAACCACGAGTACTCCGGGGACAAGCTCCTCGCGGCGTGGAAGGCGAACTTCGAGTACCCGCACAACAACCCGACCGACGACACGATCGGCGAGCTCGCCGCACTCGCGCAGGGCGACGACCAGGTCGCGCGACAGTACCGGGCGTACTTCGACCACTGGGCGCAGTTCGCCCAGGAGACGGTGTACTTCACCGACTACCAGGACGTGCGCTTCATCACCCTGAACGCGACCCGCGACACCACCTTCCTCACGCCGTCCGGCCTGCCGCTGTGCGTCGGCACGGACTGCCCGAGCCTGCAGGTGGACCGGATCTGGACGAAGTTCCAGGCCGCGTGGCTCGACCTCGTGCTGAAGGACAGCCCGTCGAAGTGGAACGTCGTGACCTTCCACCAGCCGGTATTCTCGGCCTCCTCCGGACGGGACGAGCCGGTCCTGCGCTCCGAGTGGCTGCCGGTCTTCCAGGACAACGACATCGACCTGGTCCTCATGGGCCACGACCACGTGTACTCCCGCGGATACGTGAACACGGACGCCACGGACACCCCGGGCCTGACGACCGGGCCGGTCTACGTCGTCTCGAACTCCGGGGCCAAGCACTACGACCTCGCCCCCGCCGACGACAACGTGTGGACGCGCAACGGCGCCACCCAGGTCCTGCGCGGCCAGGGGGTGACGACCTACCAGGTCATCGACGTCACCCACGACGCGCTCGTCTACCGGTCCTACCTCGCGGAGAAGACGGGATCGGCCACCACCGACCTCCCCGTCGGCGCCGTGTACGACGAGTTCACGGTCACGAAGACCGATGCGGGCGAGAAGTGGGTCACCGAGGCGGGCATGGAGCCGCCGATCCCGGCGGACCCGCCCGCGCTCACCCCGATCACCTCGGAGGCGGCGGCCGGATCCGTCCTCGCGCTGCGGGGCACCGGGTTCGCGGCGAACGAGCAGCTCGCGCTCGAACTGCACTCCGACCCGATCCCCCTGGGCACGGTGACCGCCGACGCCGACGGGGCCTTCGACGCCGAGGTGACGATCCCCGCCGACGTGACGCCCGGGACGCACGCTCTCGTCGCGGTGCGCGCGGACGGCACGCAGGTGTCCGCAGACCTGACCGTCACCCCGGCGGAGACCGGTCCGGACGCCGGGTCCGACGCCTCGGGCACCGCGGACTCGGGCGCGGCGGGTACGGCCGACGCTTCGGGAGCGGCCGACGCGGGGGCGAGCGCCTCGGGTACGGCGGATGCGGGGTCCAGTGCCTCGGGCACGGCGGACGCGGGGGCGACCGGTACGGCCGATTCGGGCTCGGCCGGTACGGCGG
>NZ_BCRA01000174.1 GCF_001552355.1 Microbacterium resistens NBRC 103078 | reverse complement strand
CGCCGACTCGGCGGCGTACCCGCGCCGCACCTCCTCGGCGGCCCGCAGCACCTCGGCGGTGGCGAACACCTCGTCCGCGGTGAGCAGCAGCACCCCGACGTGCCAGGCGGATCCGGCCCGCACGATCCGCGGCGCACGCCAGCGCGAGGTCTTCTCCACCCCCAGCCCCTCCTGGGGGAGCCCTGCCAGGCGCGCGCGGGCGTCGGCCAGCAGCGCCGCGACCGTCACAACTCCCCCGGGGGCACGGTCGGCCGCGACGGCAGCCGCTCGCCGCGCACCTGCATCGCGATCACCGGGAATAGGAGCACCGACAGCATCCCGGCGCCCACCAGCGCCGCCGCCGTCCCGGAGCCGAGCATGCCCTGGTCGACGCCGATCGCGGTCACGGCGACGATGATCGGCAGACCCGTGGCGCCGAGCAGCCCGAGGCCGATCCGGTCCCGCCCGGACGAGCCCGCCGGTGCCGACAGCTGCGCCGCGCCGCCGCGCAGCACGAGCAGGAGGACGAGGAAGACGGGGACGAGCAGCAGCATCGCCGGAGCCGCCAGCAGCGCGCCCAGGTCGAAGCGCACGCCGGTCATGAGGAAGAAGATCGGCACCAGGAAGCCGAACGCCACGGCCTCGATCTTGCTCTCGACCGCGGCCGCGTCCGCCTCCGGGGCGCGCGCCATGATGATCCGCCACACGGCTCCGGCGACGAAGGCCCCGAGCAGCATGTCGAGGTCGAGGACGACGCTGAGGGCCACGAGCGCGGCGATGAGGAGCAGCACGAACCGCACCCCGAACTGGTCCGAGGTGTGCAGCGTCGCCCGGATGACGGCGTGCAGACGCCCGTGCGGCGTGCGGTGCGCGAGGGCGATCGCCAACGCCGCGATGACGACGAACGCGAGCAGTACGAGCGCCGACACGACCGTGGTGCGCGCGCTCAGGAACAGCGAGATCGCCACGAGAGGGAGGAACTCGCCGACCGCGCCGATGGCGGACACGGCGTGGCCGAACGGCGTGCCGAGCTCACCGGCGTCGCGGAGGATCGGCATGAGCGTGCCGAGGGCCGTCGAGCTCAGTGCGATCGCGATCACCACGGCGCCGTCTCCGGGGGCGAGCAGCAGGCCCGCCGCGATCCCTCCGGCGAGGCTCAGGATCCACCCGAGCGAGGCTCGTCCGAGCGAGCGGGTGCCGATCCCTCGGACGTCGATCTCGGCCCCGGCCACGAAGAACAGCATCGCCAGGCCGAAGTCCGCCAGCGTGTCGGTGACGACGTGCGGCTGGACCCACCCCAGCGCCGCCGGGCCGACGAGGATCCCCAGCAGCAGCTCGAACACGACGATCGGCACGCGCACCGCCGGGCGGACCGCGCGGGCGAGCAGGGGCGCGAGCACCGCGAGGGCGGGGATCAGGACGAGGCCTGCTTCGCTGGGCGTCACGGACTCAGGTTAGCGACACCGCGTCCCGCCGCCCGGCCCGGTTCTCCGCCGGACACGACATGTGCGCCCGAGTCGCCCGCGTGACGCCCAGGATTCGCCTCCCGGGGCGGGGAACGGCAGAATCGATCCACACCCCCGCGAGGCCTCCGAGGAGCACCATGGCCCAGCCCGACACCGCACGCCTGCTGATCGCCTGCGACGACCAGCCCGGCATCGTCGCCGCCGTCGCCGGCGTGCTCGCCGAGCACGGCGCCAACATCATCTCCCTCGACCAGCACTCCACCGACGCGGAGGGCGGTCGCTTCTTCCAGCGCACGGTGCTCCATCTCGAGGGCCTCGCCGCCGCCCGGCCCGCCCTGGAGGCGTCGCTGGCCGCGGTGGCGGAGCGATTCGGCATGGAGTGGTCGCTGCACGACGCGTCACGGCGCAAGCGCGTGGCGATCTTCGTCTCGAAGTACGACCACTGCCTGCTGGAGCTGCTGTGGCGCACGCAGCGCGGCCAGCTCGACATCGACGTCACGATGGTCGTCTCGAACCACCCCGATCTCGCGGAGGCGGTCCGGTCGTTCGGCGTGCCGTTCGTGCACATCCCCGGCGCCCCGGGGCCCGAGGGCAAGGCGGAGATGGAGCGGCGTCAGCTCGAGCTGCTGCAGGGGAACGTCGACCTCGTCGTGCTCGCCCGCTACATGCAGATCCTCACGGACGACTTCATCGAGCGCCTCGGCGCCCCGGTCATCAACATCCATCATTCCTTCCTGCCGGCGTTCATCGGCGCCAACCCGTACGCGCGGGCGAAGGAGCGCGGCGTCAAGCTCATCGGCGCGACCGCGCACTACGCGACGGCCGATCTCGACGAGGGGCCGATCATCGAGCAGGACGTCACGCGCGTCACCCACGCGGAGTCGGCCGCGGAGCTGCAGCAGCGCGGCGCCGATGTGGAGCGCCTCGTCCTCGCACGCGCGGTGCGCTGGCACGCCGAGGACCGGGTCATCGTGCACGGCCGCTCGACGGTCATCCTCTGACCGGCTCCGCCTCCGCCGACCGGGGTCGTCCCCGGCATACCGGTGCTTCCCCGGCGAGCTGCGCGGCCGCGAGGGGAGGGCCTCCGGACTGTCAGACGGGGAGGCCGTCCGCGAGCTCGGCGAAGACCTCCGCGGCGGTGTCGTGCGTGGCCAGCGGCGCGGACTGACCGAGCCAGAGGGACTGCAGATCGCCTCGCCCCCGCGTGCCCGCGGCGGCCCGGAACCGGCCTGTGATCCAGTTCTGCGCCGGGAAGGCGGCGATCGCGCCAGCCGCCTCGATCTCGGTCACCGCACGGTTGGCGGCGCCGCGGGCCAGACGCCCGCTCATCGCCCTCGTGAGCACGCTCTCGTCGGCCGCGGTGGCTCGGATCGCGGCGACGTGGGCCTCGTTGGCGGCGGACTCGCGAGTGGCGAGGAAGGCGGTGCCGACCTGGACGCCCTGCGCCCCGAGCGCGAAGGCCGCGGCGACTCCCCGGCGGTCCGCGATCCCTCCCGCGGCGATGACCGGGACCGCGACCGCGTCCGCGACCTGCGGGATCAGCGAGATCCCGCCGACGAGCGAGGATTCGGGCGCACGGAGGAAGGAGACCCGGTGCCCCGCGGCCTCGGAGCCCGTCGCGACGACCGCGTCCACGCCCCCAGCCTCCAGCGCCACGGCCTCGGCCACCGTCGTCGCCGTGCCAACGACACGGATGCCGCGCTCGTGCGCCGCGTCGACCACCTCGCGCGACGGGACGCCGAAGACCACGCTCAGCGCCGCCGGACGCACGTCCCACACGGCGTCGAGCTGCTCCTCCAGCGTCGGCAGGTAGCGGGCCGGACGCGCCGGAACCTCCAGCCCGACCTCCGCGAAGTACCCGGCGAGCGCACGCGCGGCGTCCTCGTAGCCGTCATCCGGTTCGACCTCGTCTCCCTGGGGAAGCCAGAGGTTGAGACCGAACGGCCGATCGGTGGCGGCGTGCAGCGCGGCGCCGGTCTCGCGGATCCGGTCGCCGTCGTACCCGTACAGTCCGTAGGATCCGAGTCCTCCCGCGTCGCTCACCGCCGCGGTCAGCTCCACCGAGCTGAGGCCGCCGAACGGGGCCAGGATGATCGGGACGTCGATGCCGAGGAGATCCGTGAGCGCGCTCATGCTTCGAGGCTACGCCCGAGCTCCTCCCGGTCGGCGCTCGATGACGGGCGGCGTCCTGACGTCAGTCCGGGACGACCGGGATCGAGCCGGTCATGAGCGAGGGAGGCTCCTCGTCCGGGCCCGCACCGCGGCGTCGGCGCGCCCCCGCCGTGACCCCGATGCTCGCCGCGACGACCAGCGCGATCGCGGCCATCCGCAGCGGCGTCGCCTGTTGACCGAGGACGATCCATCCGGCGAGCGTCGCGAAGACCGGTTCGAGGCTCAGCAGGATCCCGAACACGCGCTGCGGCAGCCGCCGGAGCGCGGCGAGCTCCAGCGTGTACGGAATGACCGAGGCGAGCAGTGCGGTGAGGCCCGCCATGAGCAGCAGCGAGGGCTCCCCCACGGCCGTCCCCATCGCGGGGATGCCGAACGGCAGCAGCAGCACGGCGGCGACCCCGAGCGCGACCGCGAGGCCGCCGGTGCCCGGGATGAGGGCGCCGACACGGGTGCTCGTGCGGATGTACATCACCCAGAACCCCGCGGCGACGAGCGCGAAGAGGACCCCGATCGGGTCCAGCGGATCGCTGCCGGTGAGCCCGTCCACGGCGAGCAGCGCCATCCCGCCCAGCGCCAGGCCGACCCAGAGGAAGTCCACGACGCGACGGGTCAGCGCGGCGGCGAGAACGAGCGGACCGAGGAACTCGATGGCCACGGCGGGGCCGAGCGGGATCCGCTCGATCGCGGCGTAGTACGTGCCGTTCATCGCGGCGACCGAGACGCCGAACAGGATCGCCGCGGTCCACTGCGCCCGGTTCCAGTGCCGCAGCCTCGGACGCGCGATGAGGGTCACCACGACGGCGGCGATGAGGACGCGCAAGGACGTGACGCCCCAGGTCCCCAGGGCGGGGAAGAGCGTCGTCGCGACGGCGGCGCCGAACGGCAGGGAGAGGCAGGATCCGATGACGAGGGCGACGCCGACGCCGATGTTCCGCGACGGCGTGCCGACCCCGGCGGCGGAGTTTTCGGGCATCCCCCCAGCTTAGGGTGGGGGCATGCCGTCACCGCAGTCTCGCGCCCGTCCTCCTCGGTCGAGTGGTCAGTTTCTGCGGGTTGAACGCCGCGGAACCCACAGAAACTGACCACTCGACACCGGGGACCCGGACGAAGGGCGGGGACGAGCGACGGGCGTCGGAGGGACGGACGAAGGGCGGGGACGCGGGCGGGGACGGACGAAGGGCGGGGACGCGGGCGGGGACGGACGAAGGGCGGGGACGGCGGGTCAGCGCGGGGTGAGACCGACGCGGAGCGGGGCGTCGGGCGCGGCGGCCTCGGCGAGCGCGGCGTCCACGTCCGTGAGCGGATGCACGGACCCGACGAGGTCGGCGAAGGGATGGGCCCTCCCCCGACCCGCCATGAACGCCACCGCGGCGGCCAGCTCCTGGCCCGTGTAGTTGTGCACGCCGGCCACCGTGACGAGGCCGCGGACGATCCGCTCGGCGTCCAGCGGCACCGGATCCGCCGGGAAGACGCTGCCGACGAGGACCACAACGCCGCCCGTGTCCGCCGCGTCGATCGCCGCGGACACGGCGTGCCCGGACGCCTCGATCACGACGTCCGCCGACTCCGCGTCCACGGCTGCCGGCGGCACCGCCGACAGCTCGAACCGGGTCGCCGTCGCGCGGCGGTCCGGACTCGGATCCGCGATGCGCACGTCGGCGCCCTCCTCCGCCGCGATCACGGCCGCGGTGAGCCCGACCAGGCCCGCGCCGTACAC
>NZ_BCRA01000173.1 GCF_001552355.1 Microbacterium resistens NBRC 103078 | reverse complement strand
AGTCCGGCGGTGTCCTACTCTCCCACAGGGTCCCCCCTGCAGTACCATCGGCGCTGTGAGGCTTAGCTTCCGGGTTCGGAATGTAACCGGGCGTTTCCCTCACGCTATGGCCGCCGAAACACTATTGATGTTTCAATCAAAACCAAGAACATGACGAGTCATGTTGTTGGGGTTCTCGACCGTACATCGAGAACCACTCAGTGGACGCGAACACCTAGAACGGTGTGTTATCAAGTCATCGGCTTATTAGTACCAGTCAGCTACACACGTTACCGTGCTTCCACATCTGGCCTATCAACCCAGTAGTCTAGCTGGGAGCCTCTCACCCGAAGGTATGGAAGTCTCATCTTGAGGCCGGCTTCCCGCTTAGATGCTTTCAGCGGTTATCCATCCCGAACGTAGCTAACCAGCGGTGCTCCTGGCGGAACAACTGGCACACCAGAGGTTCGTCCAACCCGGTCCTCTCGTACTAGGGTCAGATCCTCTCAAACTTCCTACGCGCGCAGCGGATAGGGACCGAACTGTCTCACGACGTTCTAAACCCAGCTCGCGTACCGCTTTAATGGGCGAACAGCCCAACCCTTGGGACCTACTCCAGCCCCAGGATGCGACGAGCCGACATCGAGGTGCCAAACCATGCCGTCGATATGGACTCTTGGGCAAGATCAGCCTGTTATCCCCGAGGTACCTTTTATCCGTTGAGCGACAGCGCTTCCACAAGCCACTGCCGGATCACTAGTCCCGACTTTCGTCCCTGCTCGACCTGTCAGTCTCACAGTCAAGCTCCCTTGTGCACTTACACTCGCCACCTGATTGCCAACCAGGTTGAGGGAACCTTTGGGCGCCTCCGTTACTCTTTGGGAGGCAACCGCCCCAGTTAAACTACCCACCAGGCACTGTCCCTGAACCGGATCACGGTTCGAAGTTAGATATCCAGAGTGACCAGAGTGGTATTTCAACAATGACTCCACGAACACTGGCGTGTCCGCTTCACAGTCTCCCACCTATCCTACACAAGCCACACCGAACACCAATACCAAGCTGTAGTAAAGGTCACGGGGTCTTTCCGTCCTGCTGCGCGTAACGAGCATCTTTACTCGTAATGCAATTTCGCCGAGTTCGCGGTTGAGACAGTTGGGAAGTCGTTACGCCATTCGTGCAGGTCGGAACTTACCCGACAAGGAATTTCGCTACCTTAGGATGGTTATAGTTACCACCGCCGTTTACTGGGGCTTAAATTCTGAGCTTCGCCGAAGCTAACCCGTCCTCTTAACCTTCCAGCACCGGGCAGGCGTCAGTCCGTATACATCGTCTTGCGACTTCGCACGGACCTGTGTTTTTAGTAAACAGTCGCTACCCACTAGTCTCTGCGGCCACCACACCCTTTCCCGCGCAAGGCGGTATAAGTGGATGGCCCCCCTTCTCCCGAAGTTACGGGGGCATTTTGCCGAGTTCCTTAACCACGATTCTCTCGATCTCCTTGGTATTCTCTACCTGACCACCTGAGTCGGTTTGGGGTACGGGCAGCTAGAACCTCGCGTCGATGCTTTTCTCGGCAGCATAGGATCACCCACTTTTCATCCGCATCGTGTCTCAGCCTCAATGAGTCACGGATTTGCCTATGACTCGGCCTACGCACTTGCACCAGGACAACCATCGCCTGGCTTGGGCTACCTTCCTGCGTCACACCTGTTAATACGCTAGCCGCCCCAGCATAGGGTCGTGTGCTCCACCAGCCGGTGCCACCCGAAGGTGACGATGACTGGCTTCGGACACTTAGCATTACTGGATTAGCTTGGGCGGTTCTTCGCCGGTACGGGAATATCAACCCGTTGTCCATCGACTACGCCTGTCGGCCTCGCCTTAGGTCCCGACTTACCCAGGGAAGATTAGCTTGACCCTGGAACCCTTGGTCTTCCGGAGGACGTGTTTCTCACACGTCTTTCGCTACTCATGCCTGCATTCTCACTCGTGTAGCCTCCACGGCTGGGTCACCCCGCCGCTTCACCGGCCACACGACGCTCTCCTACCCATCAACACGGCTGGACCACGAAGGCCTACCTATAAATGTCAATGCCACAACTTCGGTGGCGTGCTTGAGCCCCGTTACATTGTCGGCGCGGAATCACTTGACCAGTGAGCTATTACGCACTCTTTCAAGGGTGGCTGCTTCTAAGCCAACCTCCTGGTTGTCTAAGCAACTCCACATCCTTTCCCACTTAGCACGCGCTTAGGGACCTTAGATGGTGGTCTGGGTTGTTTCCCTCTCGACTATGAAGCTTATCCCCCACAGTCTCACTGCTGCGCTCTCACTTACCGGCATTCGGAGTTTGGCTGACGTCAGTAACCTTGTAGGGCCCATCGGCCATCCAGTAGCTCTACCTCCGGCAAGAAACACGCAACGCTGCACCTAAATGCATTTCGGAGAGAACCAGCTATCACGAAGTTTGATTGGCCTTTCACCCCTATCCACAGCTCATCCCCTCAGTTTTCAACCTAAGTGGGTTCGGCCCTCCACGACGTCTTACCGTCGCTTCAGCCTGGCCATGGATAGATCACTTCGCTTCGGGTCTAGGACACGCGACTGAATCGCCCTATTCAGACTCGCTTTCGCTACGGCTACCCCACACGGGTTAACCTCGCCACGTATCACTAACTCGCAGGCTCATTCTTCAAAAGGCACGCTGTCACCCCTACTAAGGAGGCTCCAACGGTTTGTAAGCAAACGGTTTCAGGTACTATTTCACTCCCCTCCCGGGGTACTTTTCACCTTTCCCTCACGGTACTTGTCCGCTATCGGTCATCTGGGAGTATTTAGGCTTATCAGGTGGTCCTGACAGATTCACACGGGATTTCACGGGCCCCGTGCTACTTGGGATACTCTCCACGCCATGCAAGGCATTTCGGCTACGGGGTTGGCACCCTCTATGACCGGCCTTTCAAGACCGTTCGCCTATACCTCCACGTCACGTCGGACCTTCGGCAGAAGATCCAGGAAAGTCCCACAACCCCGGGCATGCAACGCCTGCCGGCTATCACACACACCCGGTTTAGCCTCATCCGGTTTCGCTCGCCACTACTCACGGAATCACTGTTGTTTTCTCTTCCTGTGGGTACTGAGATGTTTCACTTCCCCACGTTCCCTCTACCCGCCCTATATATTCAGGCGGGAGTCACTAGGTCGGCACGCCGCCCAGCGGGGTTTCCCCATTCGGACATCCTCGGATCAAAACTCGCTTATCAGTTCCCCGAGGCTTATCGCAGATTGCTACGTCCTTCTTCGGCTCCAGATGCCAAGGCATCCACCGTTTGCTCTTAAAGACTTGAAATCACATGAGCCGACCCCGACAGGAAAATCGGGGCCGTATCTATCGTTTCGAACTCAAACCCGAAGGCCTGAGCCCTTTAAGATGCTCGCGTCCACTGTGTAGTTCTCAAAGTACGGGCGGTACCCCTCCCCATCCACCAACCGGCAGACAACGAGAGGCCCAGAGGAACGGACTCACATCCGGTCCCTCAGGACCCAACAGCGTGCATGGCACCAGACCCGCAGACCCCCACGTTCCCACACCGAAGTGCGTACTAGCAGAAACCCTTGGCCCTGACGCCTTGTCAAATGTTCCACCCATGAGCTCCCAGCGAGCCACATTCGGGCCCGATCGGGGTTCTGGACACCCGAAGGTGTCAGATGCTCCTTAGAAAGGAGGTGATCCAGCCGCACCTTCCGGTACGGCTACCTTGTTACGACTTAGTCCTAATTACCGATCCCACCTTCGACGGCTCCCTCCACAAGGGTTAGGCCACCGGCTTCAGGTGTTACCGACTTTCATGACTTGACGGGCGGTGTGTACAAGACCCGGGAACGTATTCACCGCAGCGTTGCTGATCTGCGATTACTAGCGACTCCGACTTCATGAGGTCGAGTTGCAGACCTCAATCCGAACTGGGACCGGCTTTTTGGGATTCGCTCCACCTCACGGTATTGCAGCCCTTTGTACCGGCCATTGTAGCATGCGTGAAGCCCAAGACATAAGGGGCATGATGATTTGACGTCATCCCCACCTTCCTCCGAGTTGACCCCGGCAGTATCCCATGAGTTCCCACCATAACGTGCTGGCAACATAGAACGAGGGTTGCGCTCGTTGCGGGACTTAACCCAACATCTCACGACACGAGCTGACGACAACCATGCACCACCTGTTCACGAGTGTCCAAAGAGTTGACCATTTCTGGCCCGTTCTCGTGTATGTCAAGCCTTGGTAAGGTTCTTCGCGTTGCATCGAATTAATCCGCATGCTCCGCCGCTTGTGCGGGTCCCCGTCAATTCCTTTGAGTTTTAGCCTTGCGGCCGTACTCCCCAGGCGGGGAACTTAATGCGTTAGCTGCGTCACGGAATCCGTGGAAAGGACCCCACAACTAGTTCCCAACGTTTACGGGGTGGACTACCAGGGTATCTAAGCCTGTTTGCTCCCCACCCTTTCGCTCCTCAGCGTCAGTTACGGCCCAGAGATCTGCCTTCGCCATCGGTGTTCCTCCTGATATCTGCGCATTCCACCGCTACACCAGGAATTCCAATCTCCCCTACCGCACTCTAGTCTGCCCGTACCCACTGCAGGCCCGAGGTTGAGCCTCGGGATTTCACAGCAGACGCGACAAACCGCCTACGAGCTCTTTACGCCCAATAATTCCGGATAACGCTTGCGCCCTACGTATTACCGCGGCTGCTGGCACGTAGTTAGCCGGCGCTTTTTCTGCAGGTACCGTCACTTTCGCTTCTTCCCTGCTAAAAGAGGTTTACAACCCGAAGGCCGTCATCCCTCACGCGGCGTTGCTGCATCAGGCTTCCGCCCATTGTGCAATATTCCCCACTGCTGCCTCCCGTAGGAGTCTGGGCCGTGTCTCAGTCCCAGTGTGGCCGGTCACCCTCTCAGGCCGGCTACCCGTCGACGCCTTGGTGAGCCATTACCTCACCAACAAGCTGATAGGCCGCGAGCCCATCCCAGACCGAAAAATCTTTCCAAACGTTGACCATGCGGCCACGTCTCGTATCCAGTATTAGACGCCGTTTCCAGCGCTTATCCCAGAGTCCAGGGCAGGTTGCTCACGTGTTACTCACCCGTTCGCCACTAATCCACCAGGGCAAGCCCCGGCTTCATCGTTCGACTTGCATGTGTTAAGCACGCCGCCAGCGTTCATCCTGAGCCAGGATCAAACTCTCCGTAAAGAAAAAATGCATACCCCACCGGGAAAACGGTGACGCAGCGAGTTTGAAACTGACCAAAAAGACAAAATCAACTGACTTCATCCACAGCCAACCCCAAAGGGCTGACCAATTTTGATCCAAAGGAATCTCCCCCAGCCGAAGCCGAGGCGAGGTTATTTGGCATTTGACAAGTGCACGCTGTTGAGTTCTCAAGGATCGGATGCTCC
>NZ_BCRA01000172.1 GCF_001552355.1 Microbacterium resistens NBRC 103078 | reverse complement strand
CCGTGCGGACCGCCGGCGGCGTGCGCCGTCTCGCCGACGCCACGGCCTTCGTCGGCTTCGCCGGCGATCCCGAGGAGCCCCGCGCGGTGCTGCTGCGCCACCACGGCCTGCACGCCGAGATCGCCGTCGACAGGAACGGGCCGATCGGGCGCACCGATCCCGCGGGCGTCCAGGACATCCTGCTGGAGTCGGCGATCACCACCATCCTCGACCTGGAGGACTCCGTCGCCGCGGTGGACGCCGAGGACAAGGCGCTCGGGTACCGCAACTGGCGCGGCTTCATGGACGGCACGCTCACCGAGACGGTGACCAAGGACGGCCGCACCTTCACCCGCGCCCTGGCCGCGGACCGCACGTACCGCACGGCGGCGGGCGACGAGGTCACCCTCCCCGGCCGGGCGGTGCTGTTCATCCGCAACGTCGGCCACCTGATGCGCACCGACGCCGTGCTCGACCGGGACGGCGAGCCGGTGTTCGAGGGGATCCTCGACGCGGTGATGACCGCGCTGGGCGCCCTGCCGGATCTGGAGGGACCGGACGCCGGGCGCAACTCCCGGACCGGATCGATGTACATCGTGAAGCCGAAGATGCACGGCCCCGAGGAGGTCGCGTTCGCCGTCGAGCTGTTCGACCGCGTCGAGGAGGTGCTCGGGCTGCGGCCACGCACCCTGAAGATCGGGATCATGGACGAGGAACGGCGCACGTCGGCGAACCTCGCCGCCGCGATCGCCGCCGCGTCCGACCGGGTGGTCTTCATCAACACCGGCTTCCTCGACCGCACCGGGGACGAGATCCACACCTCCCTGCACGCCGGCCCGTTCCTCCCCAAGGCCGCGATCAAGGCGCAGCCGTTCATGCAGGCGTACGAGGATCGCAACGTCGCGATCGGCGTCGCCTCGGGACTGGACGGGCACGCGCAGATCGGCAAGGGCATGTGGGCGGAGCCGGACCTCATGCGCGCGATGCTGGAGAAGAAGATCGCCCATCCGCTGTCGGGGGCGTCCACCGCGTGGGTGCCGTCTCCCACCGCGGCCACCCTGCACGCCCTGCACTATCACCAGGTGGATCCGTTCGCCGTGCGCGCGACGCTTCCGCCGGTCGGCGAGGACGCCCTGGACCGGCTCCTCGTCCCGCCGCTCGCGGGAGAGGGCGTGCTCACCGCGGACGTGGTGGCGGAGGAGCTCGACAACAACGTGCAGTCGATCCTCGGATACGTCGTGCGCTGGATCGACCAGGGGATCGGCGTCTCCAAGGTCCCCGACATCCACGGCACCGGCCTGATGGAGGACCGCGCGACCCTGCGCATCTCCAGCCAGCTGCTGGCCAACTGGCTCCTGCACGGCGTCATCACGCCGGAACAGGTGGATGAGAGCCTGCGCCGGCTGGCGGAGGTGGTCGACGAGCAGAACGCCGGCGACCCCGCCTACGAGCCGCTCGCCTTCCCGGACGGGGCGGAGCCCGGGATCGCCTACACCGCTGCTCGCCGCCTGATCCTGGAGGGGGCGGACCAGCCGAGCGGCTACACCGAGCCGCTGCTGCACGGTCTGCGGCGGGAGAAGAAGGCGCAGCAGCAGCGCTGACGGCATCCGCCGCCGGTCCAAGGATGTCCGCGACCGAAACTAGGCTGGACGCATGCGTCTGGCGACCTGGAACATCAACTCGATCCGCACGCGCGTGGCCCGCGCCGTCGACTTCGTCGTCCGTGAGGACATCGACGTGCTCGCACTTCAGGAGATCAAGTGCACGCCGGAGCAGTTCCCCTACGGCCCGTTCGAGGACGCGGGCTACCACGTCGAGGCGCACGGGCTGAACCAGTGGAACGGCGTCGCGATCGTCAGCCGCGAGCCGATCACGGACGTCTCGACCGCGTTCGCCGGCATGCCCGGGTTCGCGAAGGGGCATGACGGCCCGGACGCTCCGCTGGAGGCGCGCGCGCTCGGGGCGACCGTCGGCGGCGTGCGCGTGTGGAGCCTGTACGTGCCCAACGGGCGCTCTCTCGGCGACCCGCACCTCACCTACAAGCTGCACTGGCTGGAGGCGCTGCGCCAGGCGACCGCCGCCGAGATCGCCGCGGACCCGGCGCAGCCCCTGGCGCTGGTGGGCGACTTCAACATCATCCCCTTCGACGACGACAACGGCGATCCCGACATCGTGGTCGGGCGCTCGACGCACGTCTCGCCGGAGGAGCGCGCCGCCTTCTTCGCCCTGGAGACCGCCGGGGTGCAGGATGTCGTCCGCCCCCTCCTCCCGACCGGGTACACGTACTGGGACTACCAGCGACTGAAGTTCCCCCGCAACGAGGGCATCCGGATCGACTTCGTCCTCGGCTCGCAGCCGTTCGCCGACGCGGTCACCGGCGCGTCGATCCACCGCGACGAGCGCAAGGGCGAGCAGCCGAGCGACCACGTGCCCGTGGTCGTCGACCTCGACCTCGGCACGACGGCGGACGCGGACGACGACCTGCCGATGATCTTCGCGTGACGACGATGCCCGCCTCGTCCTCCGCGGCGCCGCGCACCGCGCCCGTCCGCCTGATCGCGACGGACCTGGACGGCACGCTCCTGGACGCGGCGGGCACCGTCACCCGGCGCACGCGAGCGGCGCTCGACCGGGCCCGCGCCGCCGGCGTGCACGTCGTCCCCGTCACGGCCCGTCAGCCGATCGGTCTGCGCCAGCTCGCCGCGGACGCCGCCTTCGACGCGTGGGCGCTGTGCGGCAACGGCGCGTACGGCATCCACCTCGTGACCGGCGAGGTCCTGTTCGCCCAGGAGATCCCGGCCGCGGTGCAGCAGGAGCTCGCCGAGGCGCTGTCGCAGGCGATCCCCGGGCTCCTGTTCGCCAGCGTCCGCGAGGCCGGCGAGGGCTTCGTCACGCAGGAGGGCTACGCCGCGCTCGCGCGCCTGAGCGACCACAAGCGCGATCCGCGGGACATGGTCGGGGTCCCCCTCGCGGACGTGCTGTCGGCACCGAGCCTGAAACTCGTGATCCGGCATCCCGAGGTGCCGATCGCGGAGATCTTCGCCACCCTGCGCGGCCTCGGCCTGTCGGGCTTCGAGGCGACGTTGTCCGGTGCGCCCTTCGTGGAGGTCATGGCGGAGGGCGTCACCAAGGCCACCGGCCTCGCCCAGCTGTGCGCGCGTCTCGGCATCGCGCGGGAGGAGGTCGTGGCCTTCGGCGACGGCCTCAACGACCTGGAGATGCTGGAGTGGGCCGGGCACGGGGTGGCCGTCGCCAATGCGATCGACGTCCTGCGCGACGCGGCCGACGAGGTCGCCCCCGGCAACGACGACGACGGCGTCGCCCGCGTGATCGAGCGCCTCGTCGCCTGACCCGCGGCTGCGCCCGGCGGCCGCCTTCGCCGCACCATCGCCCCGCGAGGACCAGCCCCACGCCGGCCTCCGCCTCCCGCCGCATCAGGCGATCGCGCGAGTTCAGGCGCGGGGCCGCGTTTTCTGCCTGATGCCGCGCGATGGCCTGAGCTCACGCGACAGGCCGGCGTGCGCGGGCACGGACGACGCGGGTCACTCCCCCATGACGCCCGTCTCCGGCTCGCCGGGGGCGCCGGGCGCGTACCGGAGCGAGAGCGTGCCGTTGTCGCCGCTCTCCGCATGCAGCAGGCGCAGGTTCGCCGGGGCGGCGCCTTCGGGGAACACCTTCTTCCCCTGACCCAGGACGATCGGATAGACCCACAGCTGCAGTTCGTCGTAGAGGCGCTCGGCGAGGAGCGTCTGCGCGAAGTCGATGCTGCCGATCACGTGCACGTCCTGGTGCCGTTCGCGCAGCGCCGCCAGCTCGGCGGCCAGGTCCGCGCCCACGCGGGAGCTTCCCTGCCAGTCCAGGGCGATGTCCGCGTCGCGGGAGGCGACGTACTTCGGCACCCGATCGAAGAGCTGCCCGATCGCCCCCTCCGGGCCGGTGGTGTGGTGCGGCCAGTAGCCCGCGAAGATGTCGTACGTGCGTCGCCCCAGCAGCAGGGCGTCGAGGGTCTCCATACCCTTCATCACGCTGCGTCCGACCGCTTCGCTGGGGACTCCCGCCTGCCACCCCCCGAACCGGAACCCGTCGGTCGGATCCTCCTCGGGCCCGCCCGGGGCCTGGGCGACGCCGTCGAGGGTGGTGAACAGGTCGATGATGATGCGTCCGGTCATGATGTGCTCCCTTGCAGCTCTGGTTCGGACGAGCCGGCCCCCGCGCTCCGGGCGGGGATCGGCGGGATGTGGAAGGTGCGGGCGAAGTCGGCGAGCGCGGAGACGTCGCCGCGGACGACGGCCAGGAGATCCTGGTCGATCGCCTCGGCGGGAGTGACCTCCCGCGCGATCAGCCGGCGGATGCCGGGACCGGCGACGATCAGCGCGTCGGCCTCGCCGTCGGGAAGCGCCCCGCCCACGGGCGGCGCCGGCGGGGCCAGCTGCACGACCGACAGCGTGCCCGCGTGCACCCGCACACGGAGAGCGACGTCGCCGACGTGCAACTCGTAGTCCCCGTCGACGGCCTCGTCGCGGCGGAACGCGGTGCGCAGGGCCATCGTCAGGGAGTCGGGGGTCACGATGTCGCCCTCCTGCGGATCCCCCATCGCCTGGAACCCCCACCTTCCGAGGGCGAGGATCACCGGTTCCAGCTCGCGGCCGTAGGGGGTGAGCTCGTACACCAGCCCGCAGTTGCGCAGCGGTACCCGGCGCACGACGCCGCCCTCCTGCAGATCCTTGAGCCGCGTGGAAAGGATGTTGGTGGGGATGCGCGGCAGTCCCTGCTTGAGGTCCGTGTAGCGCCGGGGGCCGACCAGCAGATCGCGGACGATGAGCAGCGCCCACCGTTCCCCGATCAGTTCGACGGCCGTCGTCACCCCGCAGTACTGGCCGTAGCTCCGCGCCGCCATGTCAGGCCGACGCGGCAGCGCCGTCCTGGTCGGCGAGGAACGCGTCCGGCCCCTGCTCGGCGGCCTCGGGGGCCATGTAGACGAACTCCATGCCGTTGCCGTCGGGATCCTCGAGGTCGCGCGAGTACATGAAGCCGTAGTCCTTCGCCTCGTTCGGCTCGCTGCCGCCCGCGGCCACGCCACGGGCGATGGTCTCGTCCACCTCTTCGCGGGAGTCACGGCTCAACGCGATGAGCACCTGCGCGCCCTCGCGGGGATCGAGCACGGGCTTGTCGGTGAAGGTCGCGAAGTACTCGCGGGTGAGCACCATGAAGAACACGTCGTCGCTCCAGACGACGCAGGCCGCGTTCTCATCCGTGAACAGCGGATTGATCTCGCATCCGAGCGCGGTGTAGAACGCCTTGCTGCGCTCGAGATCCGACGTGGGCAGGTTGACGAAGATCTTGGTCACGACCGACTCCTTTGTGCGGTGAGGCGCGAGGCGACCCGCCCCGCACTCGCGATACTTGCAAAAAACAAGTTCCGCTGTCAAGAGCCCTCCGCCAGCGCAGGCGCGGGACGTCGCCGAGCGGGCACGCGCGGACCCGGCGAACGCGGATCCGGCGAACGCGGGATCAGGCGAACGCGCAGGATCAGGCGGCGCGCGCCCTCTCCTGCCTGACTCCGCGCGGATGCCTGATCTCGCGCTGCGGACGCGCGGGCGTCAGCGTCGGCGCAGGCCCGCCAGGGCGAGCGCCCCGGCCCCGGCCGTGAGCGCGGCGACCACGGCG
>NZ_BCRA01000171.1 GCF_001552355.1 Microbacterium resistens NBRC 103078 | reverse complement strand
GCCGCGGGGCTCGCGACGGGCCCGGCGGACGGCTCGGGCGGCCGGGTGCTCGTGCTCGGCGCGTCCGGGGGCGTCGGGACCTTCGCCGTGCAGATCGCCGTCCTGCGGGGCGCCGAGGTCTGGGCGACGTGCGGGGAGCGCAGTCGCGGGCTGGTCGAGGGGCTCGGTGCGACGCGGGTGTTCGACCACCGTGGGGAGGGGGAAGCGGGAGAGGGGCTCGACGCCCTGGCCGCGGCGAGCTTCGACGCGGTTATCGACATCGCCGGTCGCGTGCCCGTGCGCCGGCTGCAGCGGCTCGTGCGCGATGGAGGTCGCGTCGTCCTCGTCACCGGCGACGGCGGACGCCTCCTCGGTCCCGTGCCGCGGATGATCCGGGCGGCGTTGTGCTCGATCGAATCCCGCCGCAGGGTCGTGTCCCTCGCTGCGCAGCCGCACGCGGAGATCACCCGGGACGTTCTGTCGCTCATGGCGAGGGGGCGGATCGCGCCGGTCGTCGAGCGGGAGGCGGCGTTCGCCCAGGCGGGGGATGCGTTGGTTCGGGTGAGCGGCGGGCGCGTCCGCGGGAAGGTCGTCATCCGGGTCGCGGGCGGGGCGTGAGGCTCCACGGGGTCCCATGGCGCGGGAACTGAATCGGTATAGCGGGAAAAGTTAAGGAAACTTCCCGACATACTCGGTGTCTGCTAGCGTCTCACTAAATCGCTTTATGAGCGATGGATGGATCCGACGACGACGTTTGGAGAGACGATGAAGAAGTCCCTGTCCGTTCTCACCGCGCTGGGGGTCGCCGCCTCCGGGCTGCTGTTCGCGGCTCCGGCAGCGGCCGCGCAGGTCCCGGCCGCGCAGGTCCCGGCCGCGGCGTACGTTCCCGGCTCTGATGCCCAGTGCTCCGCGGAACCGCAGTACTTCGCGTACTACCGGACCTGGCGCGACAAGTACGCGTCGTGGCCCGGCAGCGAGAACGAGCCGGAGAACCCGGCCTTCAACGAACAGCGCATGGACGACCTGCCCCGCGGGGTCGACGTCGCGTTCGTGTTCAGCAACTACGTCAGCGACGATTCGCGGTTCTGGGACGTGCTGCGGGACGAGTACGTCCCGAACCTGCACGCCCAGGGCACGAAGCTCGTCCGCACCGTCGACATCGGCGTGATCCTGGACGCGCCCACCGCCGACACCCCCGAGGCCTACGACGCCGCGGCGGAGCAGATCCTCGCGGAGTACGTCACCGACGACGGACTGGACGGCCTGGACGTGGACATGGAGCGCGAGCTCTCCGCGGCGCAGGTGAACCGCGCCGCCGGGGTCTTCGAGGCGCTGAGCGCGCACATCGGGCCGCAGTCGGGCACCGACCGGCTGTTCGTCTACGACACGAACAAGGAGGGCACGCATCCGCTCACGGCGCGCATCGCCCCCTACGTCTCCTACGTGCTCGTGCAGTCGTACGGTCGTCAGGTCTCCGGGCTCCAGCGGACCTGGGACTCCTACGCCCCCTACTTCCACCCCTGCCAGTACCTCATCGGCTTCTCCTTCTACGAGGAGCGCGGTGCGGACTGGGGCGACACGCGCGATCCGTTCGAGACCTCGCGCGCGGCGCAGTACGCGCAGTGGCAGCCGCAGGGGGCGACCAAGGGCGGTATCTTCTCGTACGCCGTGGATCGCGACGGGAAGCTCGTCGGAGACGACACGATCACCAGGTCGGACTTCTCCTGGTCGAAGCGTCTGATCGCGATGCAGGACGAGGCCGCCGGGGTCACGCCCGCGGCACCGCCCGCGCCCACCGCGACGCTCGGAGCCGACAAGGCGACGGTGACCGGCACCGGGGTGGCGGGCGCGGAGGTGCGGCTGACGACCTCGGGCAAGGGGCGACTGCCGTCCCCGGCCACGGCGGTCGTCGGCTCCGACGGCACCTGGACCGCCACGCTCGACCGTCCGGTGCGCCCGCCGATGACCGTGTCGGTCACGCAGCGCTGGTGGGACACGGCCGACTCCGACGCGGCCACCCTCACCGGTCACCCCGTCTGGGGCTGACCCCAGGTGCTCGACCGGCCGCGTGCGCCGGGGGCCGGGGTCCCGCCGCGGATCCCGGCCCCGCGGTGTTCTCTCTGTCCCGCGGTGTTCTCTCGCTCCGGCGGAGGGATCCGCGGGATTCTTCCGCGGATGGTGGAGTCGTCCGCGGGAACAGGAGACGGGGTCGGGGAGGTGTCTCCCGCTCCCGCGGAGGTCTCCTGCTCCTGCGGAGGTCTGTCGATCCGGCGGAGGGATTCGATGGGTCTCTCCGCCGGAGGTGGTTTTCTCCGACCGGACCGGCGCGGGTCGGGGTGGGACGCCGAGTGGGGCAGAGGCGGGATCGCCGACGGGCGCCGGATGGCGGCGGGGGGGCATGTGGTGCGAGAATGGACGCTGGCGTGCCCGTGTCGCATCTTCCCCGGCAGCTCCGCGAGAGCCCGGGTCGAAGGCCCGCCGGGCCCCTGGACAGCGTCCGCCGCATCCCTTTCCGAGGAGAGCATCCATGTCGACGCCCGAGACCGCCACGACCGCCCGTCCGACCGCCGAGCCTGCCGGTGCCCGCACCGCGCACCACCGCCGATACCTGATGTGCCGACCCGAGCACTTCACCGTCAGCTACACGATCAACCCGTGGATGGAGCCGGCGAACCCGACCGACACCGCCAAGGCGGTCGCGCAGTGGCAGAAGCTGTACGACCTGTACGTGGAGCTCGGCCACGAGGTGGAGCTCATCGAGCCGCTCGCGGGCTACCCCGACATGGTCTACACCGCCAACGGAGGGTTCGTCATCGGTGGGCGCGCCTACGTGCCGGAGTTCCGCTTCGCCGAGCGTCAGGGCGAGGCCCCGGCCTTCGCGGAGTGGTTCCGCGCGAACGGCTTCGACACCGTCCTGCCTGAGGAGGTCAACGAGGGCGAGGGGGACTTCCTGCTCGCCGGCGACGTGATCCTGGCGGGGACCGGCTTCCGCTCCACCGGTGACAGCCACCGCGAGGTGGGCGAGGTCTTCGGCCGCGAGGTCGTCTCGCTGAACCTCGTCGACCCGCGCTTCTACCACCTCGACACCGCGCTCACCGTCCTCGACCCGGTCGTGGGCATCGAGAACGGCGGACCCGAGCGGGCCAACATCGCCTACCTGCCCGGCGCCTTCGACGACGCCAGCCGCGCGATCCTCGAGGAGCGGTTCCCGGACGCGATCCTCGTCTCGGACGAGGACGGCGCGGTGTTCGGCCTGAACTCGGCCAGCGACGGCTACAACGTCATCATCTCGCCGCGCGCGACCGGCTTCGAGAAGCAGCTGCGCGAGCGCGGCTACAACCCCATCACCGTCGACCTCTCCGAGCTGCTGCTCGGCGGCGGCGGGATCAAGTGCTGCACCCTCGAGCTGCGGGGCGCCTGATGTCGGACGCCCTCCACGCCACCGACCAGCAGAGGGCGCCCGACGCCGCGGAGCCGCATGTCGCGATGAACTACCGGCCCCTGCCGGTGACGATCGCCCGCGGCGACGGCGCGTGGGTCACGGACGTCGAGGGCAAGCGTTACCTGGACCTGCTCGCGGCATACTCGGCGGTGAACTTCGGGCACCGCCACCCCGCTCTCGTCGCGGCCCTCGAGGAGCAGCTCGGACGGATCGCGCTTATCAGCCGCGCCTTCCGCAGCGACCGCCTGGAGCCGTTCGCCGAGGGGCTCGCACGCCTGTGCGGCAAGGAGCTGGTGCTCCCGATGAACACCGGCGCCGAGGCCGTGGAGACGGGGATCAAGGTCGCCCGCGCGTGGGGGTACCGCGTCAAGGGCGTCGCCGACGGGGCGGCGCGCATCGTCGTCGCCGCCGGGAACTTCCACGGACGCACCACGACGATCGTCAGCTTCAGCGACGACGAGGCCGCGCACGACGACTTCGGTCCCTACACCCCCGGCTTCGACGTCGTGCCCTACGGGGACGCGGACGCCATCGCGGCGGCGATCACGGACGAGACCGTCGCGGTGCTCGTCGAGCCGATCCAGGGCGAGGCGGGCGTGATCATCCCTCCGGACGGGTATCTCCGTCGGATCAGGGAGATCTGCGACGAGCGGAACGTGCTGTTCATCGCGGATGAGATCCAGTCCGGACTCGGCCGGGTCGGCGAGACCTTCGCCTGCGACCGCGAGGGGGTCGTCCCCGATCTGTATCTGCTGGGGAAGGCGCTCGGCGGCGGGCTGCTGCCCGTGTCCGCCGTCGTCGGGAACCGTGACGTGCTCGGGATCATCCGTCCCGGCGAGCACGGCTCGACCTTCGGCGGGAACCCGCTGGCCGCCGCGGTCGGCCTGCGGGTGGTGGAGATGCTGGAGTCCGGCGAGTTCCAGGAGCGCGCGAAGGCCCTCGGGGACCATCTGCGCACCGGACTGGAGAGCCTCATCGGACAGGGCGTCACGGGGATCCGCGTGGCCGGTCTGTGGGCCGGCGTCGACATCGATCCGGCACGCGGCACCGGACGCGAGATCGCCGAGCAGCTCTCCGAGCGCGGGGTCCTGGTGAAGGACACCCACGGCCAGACGATCCGGATCGCGCCGCCGATCGTGATCCGCCCCACCGAGATCGACTGGGCGCTGGAGCAGCTCCGCGTCGTCCTCGCGAGCTGACGGCGGGGTCCGGGTCCGGAGTCGGGGGTTCGGGGCGCCGGACGGACCGAAACGGGCCCGTCCGGCACCCCGAACCCCCGTTCTCCGCCCCGAAACCGGGGATCTGACGAGGATCCGAAGAGTCCGCGGGCGTCAGGCGGGGGAGTCGTCGGGATCCAGGCCGCGGATCGCGTCCTCCTCCACCTCGGTGTCGGCCTGCAGGCGCTCCTGCGTGCTCTCGTCGCCGCCGAGCGGCGCGTCCTGGCGCGGTGCGGTCTGCTCCTGCGGCGCCTCCGGATCGGTCCGGGGCTCGTCCGACGCCGAGTCCTCGTCGCGGACGTGTCCGGCGCCGGTCGCCCCCTCCTGCTCGGCGAGCGATCGATCCGCGACGACGAGGTCGGGGTCGGTGGCGTCCGGCTCGACGGCGTCGTCCTCGGGCTGGCGGGGTTCGCCGCTGCCGCGCGGATCCTGACCCGGCGTGTGCGGCTGCTGCCCCGATCCGTCGTCGTGCGGGGAGGTGTTCCGGTCCTGCTGCTCGTCCATGCCCGGGACGCTAGACCCCGGATCCGACCTCGTCCGAGGGCATTGACAAACGGCCGGCGCGTGCTCACGGGATCGCGCCACGCCGCCGTGCCACGCCGCACGCCGCACGCCGGCCTGCCTGTCCGACCACGTCGCCGAGAACGGCCGTCCATGCGGGCGCCGGTCGCGGACCGGGGCGGCTCAGTCGTCGCGGGAGCGCCGCTGCGCCTCCCACTCGTCGACCAGCGCCGGCATCCGCGCGGCCATGAACCGGAAGAAGTCCGCCATCTCCGCGGCCCGGTCCCGCGCGGCGTGGTCGTCCGCGTGCGCGTCGCCGATGGCCTCGATGTGGGCGGCGAGGCGCTCGTAGATGGGACCGTTGTTGGTCATCAGGCCGTACCAGGTGTCCGACACGATGACGTAGCGGTCGCGCCGCGTCTCCGGGCGGGACACCCGGCGGATCACCTGGATCGTCTGGAGGTAGCGGACCGCGCCGGACACGGCGGCCGCGCTCACGCCCAGGCGCTCGGCGAGGTCTCCGGCCGTGTAGCCCTCCGCGGGCGCCGCGATGAGGGCCATGAGGACGCGGGCGGGCATCCGGGGGAAGCCGACGGACGCGATCATCGCCGCGGCGTCCTCGGCCGCGTCGACGCCCTGGTGCGTGGGAGGCTCCTTCCCCGGTCCTGTGCCGGCGGCCGCGTCGGTCGTCATCCGTCCATCTTCCCATCCGTGCTCGTCGCGTCCGGGCCCGTGGTGCTTTCCGGGCCCGGACGGGACGGATCATCCTGCCGGGTGCAGCTCGCGACGCCGCATGAGCCCGAGCGCGGCGGCGATGCCCGCCGCGGCGGCCGTGATCAGCCACCACACGCCCTTGGGATCGATCTCGTCGCCCGAGACCGTCGGCGTCTGCGCGAACGGCGAGGCGTTCGCGAGC
>NZ_BCRA01000170.1 GCF_001552355.1 Microbacterium resistens NBRC 103078 | reverse complement strand
GGTCGGCCGCCCCGGCCGTCGCCGCTCCGGCGACGACCCCGAGCGAGGAGGAGCCGCCGGTGTCCACCCACGAGGAGGAACCCGTATCGCCGTCCGCGGCCGGACGTGCGCCGCAGCACGGCGGGGCCGCACCGACGTCGAAGCGCCTGGGCGAGCTCGGCGAGCAGAAGCGTGAGAGCGCCGACCTGCTGACCGCGGACCGCCTGCTGGACCCCCACCAGATCGCGAAGCCGGAGCCCGAAGGGGCGTGGAACCACTTCGTGTACCGCGTCTCCGGCAAGCTCATCAACCTCGGCGACGGCCGCCGGGCGCGCGAGCGCAAGGCGCTGTCCGCACGCATCTCCGCGCCGCTGTCGGGCGGCGCCCGCTTCGTGCCGGTGCTGTCGCGGAAGGGCGGGGTCGGGAAGACCACCGTCACGGCGCTGCTCGGCATGGCGCTGGCCGATGCCCGGGACGACCGGGTGATCGCCGTCGACGCCAACCCCGACCGCGGCACGCTCGCGGACCGGATCGCCCGCACCAACGGCAAGACGGTGCGCGACCTCGTGCGGATCCACGACCGCGTGACCGGGTACCACGACATCTCGGCGGTCGTCTCCCGCGACGAGACCCGCCTGGACGTGCTCGCGTCCGACACCGACCCGCGGGTGTCCGAGGCGTTCAGCGACACCGACTACGAACAGGTCGCCTCGGTCGCGGCCCACTACTACTCGCTGGTGCTGACCGACACCGGGACCGGCATCGTCCACTCGGTGATGGGGGCGACGCTGGACCACGCCGACACCCTCGTCGTCGTCGCCGGGCTCAGCGTCGACGAGGCACGACTCGCCTCCGAGACCCTCACGTGGCTGGAGACGAACGGCTATGCGGACAAGGTCCGCGACGCCGTGGTCGTCCTCAACCAATCGACGCCCGGCGCGCCGCTGGTGCGCCTGGAGGAGCTGGAGTCGCACTTCGGCACGCGGGTGCGGCACGTCGTCCGCATCCCGTACGACCCGCAGATCGCCTCGGGGAGCGCCATCAACTACGGCGGGCTCCAGCCGCAGACGCGGCAGGCCGCGCGCGAGCTGGCCGCGCTGGTCGTCGAGGGCCTCCGGGCGCAGGTCGCCTGATGGCGGTCCGTGAGATCCGCCTGTTCGGCGACCCCGTCCTGCGCACCGTGTGCGCGCCGATCGAGCAGATAGACGACGGCGTGCGCGCCCTCGTCGCGGATCTGGTCGACACGGTGCAGCTTCCGGGGCGAGCCGGCGTCGCCGCACCCCAGATCGGGGTGGCGCTGCGCGCCTTCAGCTACAACATCGACGGCGACGTCGGGTACGTCCTGAACCCGGTGCTCGTCGAGGTGCGCGGCGAGCCGGTGCCCACCGGCGAGGGGTGCCTGTCGGTCCCGGGGCTGTGGCACGACGCCCTGCGCCACCCGTGGGCGCGGGTGGAGGGCATCGACCTCGACGGCGAGCCGGTCGTGCTCGAGGGGGAGGGGCTGCTCGCCCAGGCACTGCAGCACGAGACCGACCACCTGGACGGACGCGTGTACGTCTCGCGACTCGACCCGGACACCCGACGCCTCGCGATGCGCCAGATCCGCGAGAGCTCCTGGTTCTGACCGCCGCTGCGCACGAAGACGCCGAAGGCCCCGATCGCTCGGGGCCTTCGGCGTCTCGGGGCGTCGGTCCGGGGCGTCAGCCCAGCGGAACGGTGGTGGTCGCCGTCGGCTCGTCGTAGATGGCGGCGATCTCGTCGGCGAAGTCCTTCAGGATGATGTTCCGCTTGATGGACAGCTTGGGGGTGAGGTGCCCGCTGGCCTCGGTCCACTCGGACGGGAGGATCGTGAACTTCCGGATCGACTCGGCCCGCGAGACTCGCGTGTTCGCGTGGTCGATCGCGCGCTGCACCTCGGCACGGACGGCGTCGTTGCGCGCGGCCTCGGCCAGGGGCATGTCCGCGGACAGGCCGTTGTTGGCGAGCCAGGCCGGGAGCATCTCCGGGTCCAGCGTGACCAGGGCGGAGATGAACGGCTTCTGGTCTCCGACGACCACGACCTGGCCGACGATCGGGTTCGCCCGGATCGGGTCCTCGAGCGCCGCAGGGGAGACGTTCTTGCCGCCGGCGGTGACGATGATCTCCTTCTTGCGCCCGGTGATCGTGAGGAAGCCCTCGTCGTCGAAGGAGCCGATGTCGCCGGTGCGGAACCAGCCGTCGTCGAACGCCTCGGCGGTCGCGTCCGGGTTGTTCCAGTACTCCTTGAAGACGTTGATTCCGCGCACTTCGATCTCGCCGTCCTCGGCGAGCCGGATCCCGACGCCGGGAAGGGCGGGACCGACGGTGCCGATCTTGGACTTGTCGGCGAGGTTGACCGTGGCGGGCGCCGTGGTCTCGGTGAGCCCGTATCCCTCGAGGATCACGACGCCGAGGCTGTGGAAGAAGTGCCCGAGGCGCGCGCCGAGCGGCGCGGAGCCGGAGATGGCGTACACGACGTTGCCGCCCATCGCCTCCCGCAGCTTGCTGTAGACGAGCCGGTCGAACAGCGCGAACTTGATGCGCAGGCCCAGGGGGATCTTCGCTCCCTCCTCCTGGAGCCGCGAGTGCTCGACCGCGGCCGCGGCGGCGGCGCGGAAGATCTTGCCCTTGCCCCCGGCCTCCGCCTTCTGCTCCGCGGAGTTGTAGACCTTCTCGAACACGCGTGGCACGGCCAGCAGGAACGTCGGCTTGAACGAGCCGAGCGCGGGGAGGAGCTGCTTCGTGTCGGGCTGGTGCCCGGTGCGCACCCCGGCGTGCACGTCGAGGATCGAGATGAACCGGGCGAAGACGTGCGCGGTGGTGATGAACAGCACGGTCGAGGCCCCCGGCGTGGAGACGACGTCGTCGAGCGCCTTGGCCGCGTTGCGGGCGAGCTCGACGAAGTTGCTGTGGGTCAGCACGCAGCCCTTCGGGCGCCCCGTGGAGCCGGACGTGTAGATGAGGGTGGCGATGTCCGCGGCGTTCGCGATCGTGCGGCGGCGCTCGACCTCCTCGTCGGTGATCTCGGCGCCCTGCGCGGTGAGCGCGTCGAGCGCGCCGAGGTGCATCTGCCAGACCTCGCGGACGAGGGGCAGGTCGCCGCGGACCTCGTCGAGGCGGGAGAAGTGCTCCGCCGACTCGACCATCACGGCGATGGCTCCCGAGTCCTCCAGGATCCACTGGATCTGTGAGGGGGAGCTGGTCTCGTAGATCGGCACCATGACGGCGCCCGCGTAGAACAGCGCGAAGTCCACGAGCGTCCACTCGTACGTCGTGCGCGCGAGGAAGCCGACCTTCTCGCCCGGCTGGATGCCGGCGGCGACGAAGCCCTTCGCCAGGGCGATGACGGCGCGCTGGAACTCGGCGGCGGAGACGTCGCGCCAGCCGGCGCCGTCGGGAACGGAGAACAGCGCGAGGTTCGGCGTCTTCTCGACGCGCTGCACCAGGAGATCGGTGATGTTCGCCTCGGGGTCGGCGGGGACGATCGCGGGGACTTCGAACTGGACCACGGCAACTCCTTCGGTACCGGACGGGTGGCGGCCTTTTCAGGAGTCTAGGCCACGCGGGGGCGGTTGCGCGGCGGATCACGATGAGATCGAGTCGCAGATCCTCTGGGACCGGGTACCGCACTCGTCCGTCGGGGCCGCCGGCGGTAGACTGCACGACGATGATCTACTGGATCCTGAAGTACGTCGTGATCGGCCCGGTGGTCAAGGCCGTGTTCCGGCCCTGGATCGTCGGGCGCGCGAACGTCCCGGCGAAGGGCGCCGCCATCCTGGCGAGCAATCACCTGTCCTTCTCCGACTCCATCTTCCTGCCGCTGATGCTGGACCGCCCGGTGTCCTTCCTCGCGAAGAGCGACTACTTCACCGGCCGAGGGCTCAAGGGCTGGGCGACCCGGATGTTCATGAAGGGGACCGGTCAGCTTCCCATCGACCGCTCCGGCGGGAAGGCATCGGAGGCGTCGCTGAACACCGGCCTCAGCGTCCTCGGCCGGGGAGACCTCCTGGGGATCTATCCGGAGGGGACCCGCAGTCCCGACGGCAAGCTCTACCGCGGGCGCACGGGCATCGCCCGGATGGCGCTCGAGGCGCGGGTGCCCGTGATCCCCGTTGTCATGGTCGACACGGACGTGGCGATGCCGACCGGGCAGCGCATCCCCAACGTCATGCGGGTCGGGATGGTCATCGGCGAGCCCCTCGACTTCTCCCGGTACGCCGGGATGGAGAACGATCGCTACATCCTCCGATCCGTCACGGACGAGATCATGGTGGCCCTGCAGCGCCTCGGCCAGCAGCAGTACGAGGACGTCTACGCGTCGGCCGTCAAGGAGCGCCTGAGCGCGGCCGTCACACAGGCCTCCTGACGCGCGATCGCCCCGCGGGAGCCCCGTAGGATGGGGGGATGCTTCAGCACCTCGATGGAATCGACGCGTGGCGCTCCCTCCCGATCAAGCAGCAGCCCCAGTGGCCCGATGCCGCCCGCGTCGCCGAGGTCTCCACGCAGATCGCCGCCCTGCCCCCGCTCGTGTTCGCCGGTGAGGTGGACAACCTGCGCGACCGTCTCGCCCGCGCCGCCTCCGGACAGGCGTTCCTGCTCCAGGGCGGCGACTGCGCCGAGACGTTCGCCGGGGCCACGGCGGACCAGATCCGCAACCGCATCAAGACGGTGCTGCAGATGGCCGTGGTGCTCACCTACGGCGCCTCGATGCCGGTCGTGAAGATGGGCCGCATGGCCGGCCAGTTCGCCAAGCCGCGCTCCAGCGACACCGAGACGCGCGGCGACGTGACGCTTCCCGCCTACCGCGGCGACATCGTCAACGGCTACGACTTCACCGAGGGATCCCGCGAGGCCAACCCTGCACGGCTGCTGCAGGGCTACCACACCGCCGCCTCGACGCTGAACCTCATCCGGGCCTTCACCCAGGGCGGGTTCGCGGACCTGCGCGAGGTGCACTCGTGGAACAAGGGCTTCGCCCAGAACCCCGCCAACCAGCGCTACGAGCGGATGGCCGCGGAGATCGACCGGGCGATCAAGTTCATGGAGGCCGCGGGCGCGGACTTCGACGAGCTCAAGCGCGTCGAGTTCTTCACCGGTCATGAGGGGCTGCTCATGGACTACGAGCGGCCGATGACCCGGATCGACTCCCGGACGAACACGCCGTACAACACCTCCGCCCACTTCCTGTGGATCGGGGAGCGCACGCGCGACCTGGACGGCGCGCACGTCGACTACTTCTCGCGGATCCGCAACCCCATCGGCGTGAAGCTGGGCCCGACCACGACGCCCGAGACGGCGCTGGCCCTGATCGACAAGCTGGACCCGAACCGCGAGCCCGGCCGGCTGACGTTCATCACGCGGATGGGGGCGGGGAAGATCCGCGACGCCCTGCCTCCGCTGCTCGAGGCGGTCAAGGACTCCGGCGCGACGCCGCTGTGGGTCACCGACCCGATGCACGGCAACGGGATCACGTCGGCCACCGGGTACAAGACCCGGCGCTTCGACGACGTGGTCGACGAGGTGCGCGGCTTCTTCGAGGCCCACCGCGCCGTCGGCACGTTCCCGGGCGGCATCCACGTCGAGCTCACCGGCGACGACGTCACCGAGTGCCTGGGCGGATCCGAGCAGATCGACGAAGAGGGTCTGGCGACCCGCTACGAGTCCCTGTGCGACCCGCGCCTGAACCACATGCAGTCGCTGGAGCTGGCGTTCCTCGTGGCCGAGGAGCTCGAGAAGCGCTGACGGACGCACGCGCGAAGGGCGCATCCCCGATCGGGGATGCGCCCTTCGCGCGTGCGTGGTCCCGCGCCGCGTTTCGTCTCGCTTCGCTCGCTCAACGACCGGTGACGCTTCGGTCGTTGAGCGAGGAGCGCAGCGACCGGGTGACGCTTCGGTCGTTGAGCGAGGAGCGCAGCGACGAGACGAAACGCGGTGACCCCGGTGACGCTTCGGTCGTTGAGCGAGGAGCGCAGCGACGAGACGAAACGCGGTGACCCGGCGCCGGGATCAACCGCGGCGGGCTCGACGCGCCAGCACCAGGGACCCGCCGACGGCGAGCAGCCCGGCTGCGCCCAGCGCGAGCGGCAGC
>NZ_BCRA01000169.1 GCF_001552355.1 Microbacterium resistens NBRC 103078 | reverse complement strand
CAGCGCCCCGCGGCGAGCTCCTGGACGATCGCCGCCGCGGCCATCTGGCCCGCCGCCGCGGCCATCACCACGGAGGCGACGACGCCCGGCAGCGTCGCGCGGTGGGCGTTGTCCCCCGCGGCGAAGACGCCGGGCACCGAGGTGCGGCCGAAATCGTCGATCTCGACGGCGCCCGAGGGCAGCATCCGCAGTCCGAGCTGCTCGGCGAACGGCGCTCGCTGGCGCGGCGCCGTTCCGGCGACGAAGATCCCGTCGACGGGGGTCGCGGTCTCCCCGGCGTGCACGACGACGTCGCCGTCGGACTCGGTCACGGCGCTCGCCGGAGCCGAGGAGATCGCCGCGCCGAGGCTCTCGACCGCTGTGCGGAACTCGTCGGTCGGACCGGCGCCGACCGTGAACACGGTCGCGTCGACGCCGAGGGGGCGCAGCATCCCCAGCACGTGCGGCGCGGCGGTCCCGATCACGGCGATCCGGCGCCCGGCGAACTCGTGCCCGTCGCAGAACGGGCAGGAGAACGCGCGCCGGCCCCACAGCGGCGCCAGCCCCGCCACCTCGGGAAGCGCGTCGACCAGGCCGGTGGCGAGGACCAGGCGCCGACCGCGGACCGCCGGGCCGTCGGCGAGCTCGACCCGGAAGCCGTCGTCCTCCGCGGCGACGGCGACGGCGGTGCGCTGTTCGATGCGGACCGTGCCGTACTCCTCCAGCTGACCGCGCGCGGTGCGGCGGAAGTCCGCGGGCGGCGTGCCGTCGTTGGCGATCACGTTGTGCATGTGCGCGACGGGGCCGTTGCGGTACTCGCCGGAATCCAGCACCAGGGCGCTGCGGTGCATCCGGCCCAGGGTCAGCGCGGCCTGGAGGCCTGCCGGCCCCGCTCCGATCACGATGGCGTCGTCCATGGATCTCTCCTCCTCGGTTGCGTTCCGGACCAGTGTGTGACTTCATGTCAACATGAAGTCAAGCGAGGATCGTCCCTGGTCGGTGGGAGAGGTGGCGGCCCGGTTCGAGCTGCCCACGAACGTGCTGCGCCACTGGGAGTCGGTGGGCCTGCTGAGCCCGGATCGCGACGCGGGAGGGCGGCGCCGCTACGGCGAGGAGGAGGTGGCGCGGATCGCCGTGATCGTCCGGAGCAAGGCCTCCGGGATGAGCCTGGACCAGATCGCGCATCTGCTGGACAACGGCTCGTCCGGTCGCCACGAGGTGCTGCACGCCCATCTCGCGGACCTCGATCGGCGGATGGAGGACATGCGCCGCTCGCGCGCGATGACCGAGCACGCGCTGCGCTGCGAGGCGCACGACATCATGGCCTGCCCGCGGTTCCGGGCCGGTGTGGACGACATCATCGCGGGCTTCGGGAGCGGTTCCCTCTCCGCTCACGCATAGGGATCGGACGTAGGATTCCCAGCGTGTCACCCTCCCTGCGCCCGAATCGCAGCGTCGTCCGAACCCGCCTCCTCCGCTCCGCCGCGGCCGCGCTCGGCGTCGCCCTCGCCGTCGGCCTGTCGGCCTGCGCGCAGGACCCGGCGACCGAGCAGTACCTCGCCGGGGACAACAAGGGGTACATCGGCGCCGCGGGTCTCCGCGTGGACGAGATCCCGGCCGACCAGCGCACGGAGCCGGTGGAGTACGGCGGCACGCTCGAGGACGGCTCCTCCTTCTCCAGCGAGGACGTCGCCGGGGACGTCGTGGTGGTGAACTTCTGGTACGCCGCCTGCGGTCCCTGCCGCGTCGAGGCGAAGGACCTCGAGGCGGTCTGGCAGGAGTACCAGGACCAGGACGTGTCGTTCATCGGCGTCAACACCTACGACCAGGCGGACACCGCGCGCGCCTTCGCGGAGCAGTACGGCGTGACCTACCCCAGCCTCATCGACGTGAACACCGGCGAGGCCAAGCTCGCCTTCGCGCAGGCCACGACCATCCAGGCGACGCCGACCACCCTGGTGCTCGACCGCCAGGGGCGCGTCGCAGCGCGGATCGTCGGGCAGCTGGAGGAAGCGTCGATCCTCTCGACCCTCGTCAAGGACGCCCTCGCGGAGAAGGCGTGAACGTCGACGCCCTCGTCGGATTCGGCGCACTCTGGCTCGCGATCCCCGTCGCGATGCTCGCGGGCCTCGTCTCCTTCCTGTCACCGTGCGTGCTGCCGCTGGTGCCGGGGTACCTCGGCTTCCTGGGGGGAGCCGTGGCGCCGTCCTCCGGCGCCCCGCGCCCCGGCGCCGACGCTCCGGCGGCCCCGACGCGGGCACGGCTGGTGCTCGGCGTCCTCCTCTTCATCGCCGGCTTCACCGCCGTCTTCGTGGCGTTCGCCGTCGTGGGCGGCGCGGCGGGGATGTTCCTGCTGCAGTGGGGGGACCTCATCACCCGCGTCCTCGGCGCCGTGATCATCCTCATGGGGCTCGTGTTCATCGGTCTCTTCGGCTTCGCGCAGCGCACGATGCGGGTGAACCTCAGCGGCCGTGCGGGCCTGGTCGGGGCTCCGCTGCTGGGCGTCGCGCTCGGGCTCGGATGGACGCCCTGCATGGGGCCGACGCTGTCGGCGATCATGGCCGTCGCGCTCAACCTCGGCGACCCGTGGCGGGCCGCGCTGCTGGGCGTCGCCTACTCGCTCGGGCTCGGGATCCCGTTCCTGCTCGCCGCGCTCGGGTTCGGCTGGGCGGCGCGCTCGATCGGGTTCCTCCGCCGGCACGTCCGCACCGTCAACATCATCGGCGGCGTCCTGCTGATCCTCCTCGGCGTGCTGATGGTCACCGGCGTCTGGACCGACCTCATGTCGCGACTCGGGGCGGTGATGGGCAGTGTCACCGTCCCGCTCTGAGTCCTCCGATCCCGGATCGCCCCGTGACGAGGAGACGCCCGTGAAGATGTCCGAGAAGGGAACGCGCAGCTCGGATCCGCTGCGTCCGTCCGACCACATCGACGGCGACGACCGGGTGACCTCGCCCGCGCTCGGATTCGTGGGCTGGCTGCGCTGGGGCTGGCGTCAGCTCACGTCGATGCGCACCGCGCTCGTGCTGCTGCTGATCCTCGCGATCGCCGCGATCCCCGGGTCGATCTTCCCGCAGCGGATGGCGGACCCCAACGGCGTCACGCAGTGGAAGGCCGACAACCCGGACCTCTTCCCGATCCTCGACGCGCTCCAGATGTTCGACGTCTATCTCTCGGCGTGGTTCTCGGCCGTCTACCTGCTGCTGTTCCTGTCCCTGATCGGGTGCGTGATCCCGCGGATCAAGCACCACGCGACGGCGCTGCGCTCCCGCCCGCCGCGGACGCCGATCCGGCTCAAGCGCCTCGACGACCACCGCGAGGCCGTCCGGTCCGTCCCGGAGGGCGCGGACGCCGCCGCAGCCGCCGAGAAGGCCGTGGACATCGCGCAGTCGCAGCTGCGCGCCCTCCGCTACCGGGTCGAGCGCTACGACGACAAGCGCGGCTTCTCGGTGTCGGCCGAGCGCGGCTACGCCCGCGAGACCGGCAACCTGCTGTTCCACCTCGCTCTCCTGGGCGTGCTCGTCACGGTCGGCGTCGGCGGCGGCTTCGCCTACACCGGGCAGCGCGTCATGACGGAGGGGGAGACCTTCGTCAACACGCTGCTCGACTACTCGTCGATGAACAAGGGCCGATACGTGGCCGACGGCGCCCTGGCCCCCTACGCGATGACCCTCGACTCGTTCGACGTGACCTACGTCCCCTGGGGGGAGTCGGCGCAGGGCCAGGCCGGAGACTTCTCCGCCAACGTCACGGTCCGAGAGCCCGGCGGGGAGCCCCGTCAGGAGTCCGTGCGCGTGAACCACCCGCTCGACGTGCGCGGCGACAAGGTCTACCTGCTCGGCAACGGCTACGCGCCGACCATCACCGTCCGCAACGCCGAGGGGGAGGTCGCCTTCCACGGGCCGGTGCCGTTCCTCCCGCAGAACAACGCCACCATGACGTCGCTGGGCGTCGTGAAGATCACCGACGGGATGCCCGAGCAGCTGGGCATGGTCGGCTTCTTCTACCCGACCGCCGCCGCGCTGGAGACGGGTGCGCTCACCTCGGTGTACCCGGCGCTGGTGAACCCGACCCTGACGCTCAACGTCTACTCCGGCGACCTGGGGATCGACGACGGCACCCCGCGGTCCGTGTACGTCCTCGACCCGACCGACATGACCCAGCTCACCGGCGGAGACACGGGCGTCGACTCGATCGAGCTCACCCCCGGGCAGACGCAGGAGCTGCCCGGCGGCCTCGGATCCGTCACCTTCGAGGACGAGTCGCCCGAGGGCGCGACCGACGCGTCGCAGTCCGTGCGGCGTTACGTGTCCCTGCAGGTGCATCACGACGCCTCCGCCGTCTGGGTCCTCGTCTTCGCCGTGCTCGCGGTCGTCGGCCTCCTCCTCGCCCTGTTCGTCCCGCGCCGGCGGATGTGGGTCAAGGCCGTCGTCGTCGACGGCGCCGTCCACCTGGAGTACGCGGCGCTGGCACGCGGGGAGGACCCGACCCTCGCGGCCGCCGTGAAGGACCTCGCCGAGGGGCACGAGCGGCTCCTCGACGCCGACGGCGGCACGACCGCGGCGTCCGCCCCCGATGCGTCCGAGAACCCCCGAAAGTAGGCTGTGACCATGGACCTCGACTCCCTGTCGGTGCTGCTGATCTGGACGGCGATCGCCGTGTACGCCGCGGCGTTCGTGTGCTACGCGTTCGACCTGGCGCACCGCTCGCAGCGTGCCGCGGACCGGAAGCTCGCCGCTCCGGCGGTGCAGGAGCTCGTCGGCGTGTCCGCCGGCGCCGCGAGCACCGGTGCCGGCAAGGGCGGGGGAGCGACGCCGGTCCCGACCGACACGGCGGCCGCACCCGCGCCGCGCTACGTGATGGGCCGGATCGGAACGTCGCTGACCGCTCTGGGCTTCCTGTTCCACCTCGCCGGGACGATCCTTCGCGGCATCGCGGCCGAGCGCGTGCCGTGGTCGAACATGTACGAGTTCGCGATGACCGGCACGCTCCTCATCGTCGCCGTCTATCTCGCGGTCAACATCCGCATGGACCTGAAGTACCTCGGCACCTTCATCGTGGGCCTGATCGTGGTGCTGCTCGGCGGGGCGACGACGAGCTTCTACGTCGAGGTCACGCCGCTGATGGATCCGCTCAAGAGCGTGTGGCTCGTGATCCACGTCTTCGTGGCCTCGCTCGGCACGGCGTTCCTGGCGCTCGCGTTCGCCCTCTCCGTTCTGCAGCTCATGCAGACCCGCCGGGAGCTGCGGATCCTCGGCGACCAGCCGAAGACGGGTCCCGGCTTCCTCGCGACGCTCCCGACGGCGGAGCGGCTGGAGAGCCTGGCCTACCGCTTCGCCACCGTCGGGTTCATCTTCTGGACCTTCACGCTCATCGCCGGCGCGATCTGGGCGCAGGACGCCTGGGGCCGGTACTGGGGCTTCGACGTCAAGGAGACCTGGACGTTCATCATCTGGGTGCTCTACGCCGGCTACATCCACGCCCGTGCGACGCGCGGCTGGCGCGGGAACCGGTCGGCGTGGCTGTCGATCGTGGGCTTCACCGCGGTGCTGTTCAACTTCACGATCGTGAACATGTTCTTCAAGGGACTGCACGCCTACTCCGGCCTGAACTGACCGTCCTCCGGGCCCCGCGCCGGCCCCGTTCCGCGACTCCGGCACCGTCCGTTCCGCGAGCCCGGCGCCGCGTCCGTTCCGCGACCCCGGCGTTGGCCCCGTTCCGCGAGCCCGGCGCCGCGGGTGCGTCGAAACCCCCTCTCGCCGCCGAAACCCCCTCCTACGCGCGTATCTCTGAGGGGGTCTCGACGGGGAGAGGGGGTTTCGGGACAGGGTGGTGCTGGGTTCCGGGGGCGGGGTCGGGATCCGGGGTCGGGATTCGGGGAAGGGATACCGGGGTCGGGATTCGGGGTCGGGATTCGGGGAAGGGTTTCGGGGAGACGGATTCGGGCCGGTCTCGTCCGCGTCGGCGTCATCCGGGTCCGTTGTATGCAGCGAAACCCCCTCCTGCCGTCAAGACCCAGCGAAACCCCCTTCTACCGTCGAGACCCAGCGAAACCCCCTCCTGTCGTCGAGACCCCCTCCTAGAAGCGTGTTTCTGAGGGGGTCTCGACGGG
>NZ_BCRA01000168.1 GCF_001552355.1 Microbacterium resistens NBRC 103078 | reverse complement strand
GCGGCATCCCAGGCCTGCCACGCGGTGCCGGCGGCGATGGGCACGCACGCGGCGAGCGCGGCATCCACGCCTACCGGCCGGATCGCGAGCCGGTCCGCGGGCACCGTCGCGTACTCGGCAAGACCGCCTCCCCCGCGCAGCTCGGCGACGACCTCGTCACCGAGGCCGATGCCACCCACCCCGGCACCGAGGGCGACGACGGTGCCGGCGACGTCCATCCCCCGCACCGGGAACCGCGGCCGGGTCAGCCCGTAGACGAGACGCACCAGGAGCGGATCGCCGCGCAGCAGCCGCACGTCGCCCGCGTTCAGCGCCGTGGCCCGCACGCGCAGCAGCACCTCCCCACGCCCCGGACGCGGCGTCGGGAGCTCCTGGAGGCGCACCCCCTCCGCCGGGCCGTACGTCTCGCAGACCCACGCCCGCATGGAGTCCGGGATCTCCGGCCGCCCGGGCGTCGGGCCGCCGCCCTGCGCCCGCGCTCCTCGGCCGTCGTCTCCCCTCACGTCCATCTCGCGCTCCCCGCTCACGTCAGCCCTCCCCGGGCACGTCCGGGTACTGGAACAGGTCGTCGATCGCCGCCCCGAACGTGCGGGCGATCTGGAAGGCGAGCTCCAGGGTCGGCGAGTACCGCCCCTGCTCGATCGCGATCAGCGTCTGCCGGGTGACGCCGATGCGTCGCGCCAGCTCCGCCTGCGTGAGTCCGGCGTCCTCGCGGTGCGCCCGGATCGTATTGGTGACGCGGGTGGGCTTGACCATCACACGAGCCCCCGGCGATACGCGATCACGCGGGCGACCCCGCCGAGGATCGAGGACACCGCGAACCCGGCGAACATGACGTGCGCGATCCAGAACACGTCGGCCCGCAGGGCGCACAGCACGAGCACGCCGAGGCCCGCGATCACGAGGAACGCGTGCTCGACGCGCCCGCCCATCCACCCGATGTCGCGGTCGCGGATGTCCGTCGCCATCGCCTCTCGATCACGCGCCCTGGCGAGGATCCCCCACCCGATCGTCAGGAGGATGGCGAGGAGGACGCCGCCGCCGATCGTCCCGATCATGAGCGGGGGCCAGTCGACGCCGGTCAGCGGGCCGCCGGCCGCGGAGACGGACAGCAGGATCGCGTAGACGACCACTCCGCCGATGCCGACGACGAGCTCCGTCCACGCCGCGCGCTCGTGATAGACCATGGCGACCTCCGATGTAAAAGATTCTTTACAGGAAAGGTACGACCGCGCGAGTCAGATGTCAAGAATCTTTTACACCCTCGAGCAAGCATTAGCTTGTTCGGATTGGGTGTGCTTGACTGCCCTGAAGGTGAAACGGGGGGCCATGACACCACACAACTTGCTCACGGAAACGACGAGCGGATCGAGCGGATTCGTGTCGCTACTCGTCCAGTTCGCGATGGATCACGTCTGGGACATCGTTTCGATGATCGTCTTCCTGCTCCTGGGGTTCTTCACGAGCCTCCTCACCACCCGTTGGCTCTCCCGTCGCGACCCGCGGGAGCAACGAATTGCCCGGTGGTTGGACAGCGATCAGGCAGGGACGTGACGATGCAGGAACTGGGATCAGCTCTCCCGGGGGCGCTGTGGGGTGCGATCGCCCTTCTTCCCGGAGCCATCCTCGGTGCCGCCTACGGCCCGATCACCCGCGCCACCGCAGGTATTCCCGAGGAGATCGAGCTGCGTCGCGCCTTCGAGCTCGCCCGCGAGCAGACCGACTGGCGGATCGGTGCGCGCATCGTTCGGCCCGTTGTCGACTTCTTCCGTCGGATGTTCCGTTCCGACGCACCTCCCTCCACGGAAGCCACCTGGCTGAAGGTCGTCCTCGCCGTCGCCGGCATCTGCTTCATCGTCCAGCAGTACGTCGCTCACACCGAGCTTGTCGTGTTCACCCTGCTCATCCTGACGGTGGTCATGGTCGTTGCGAGCCTGTCCACGTTCCTGGTTCTGGCCGTCCGGCACGTGATCGAGGCAGGATCGGTCGCTGGACAACTGACGGGTGCGATCGGGATGAGCACCGTGGCGATCGCTAGCGCGGTGTTCCTGATCGAGCCGCCGTTTCAATCCGCCGCCCTCATCGGGGTGCGCGATTACCTGGCCGCATCCAAGGGCGTCCTCGCGGTTCTCTTCGCACCCGACCTTGGAATGGTTCTCTACCAGCTCACAGGCGCCGGGATCACCCTGATCGGACTCATCGCGAGTATCGGCATGTGCACTGCGGCAATGACGGCCGTACACCTCGCCAGAGGCATCCGCGGCCGTTGGCTCTGGCGCTTCTGCTTTTGGGCCGCCCGCCCTTTCAGCTATCCCCGCCTGTGGTGGACACTGTTCGGCCTCGTGATCGCGGCCGGAATACTGACGAGCGGCCTCGGCTACGAATGGGTTTCGAACGCATCCGATTCGCCGACGCCGCTGCCCACCTGATCGCCATCCGGATTTCGCGACCCGAACCGATCCCGCTGCCGGGCCGATGCACGTCCCAGGAAGGCGCCTGTCAGATGACGGACTCGCTCCACGGATCCGGGTTGCCGTAGCGGTGCGCCGTGATCGAGATCGACTGCTCGCGGAGGAACGGCAGCAGCTCGATGCGCCCGGCGGTCGTCACCTCGCCGGAGTGGATCGCGAGGTCCGGGTCCCCGTCCACGGCCTCGGCGAGCCGTCGATGCAGGCCCGCGACCGCCTCCGTGGGTCCGACCAGCCGCACGCGGTCCGCGACGGGCGGAGACTCGGGATCGCGCTCCGCCGTCCCGCGGCGCGCGATGCGCTGGATCCACTCGTCGTCCGACTCCACGAACACCACGAACCCCTGGTCGCCGAGCACGCGGCGGACGCCGGCGGGAAGGCCGACCGGCGTCGAGAGCGTGACCTCGGCACCCGTGCGGATGCCGGCCAGCGCGACGCGCAGCAGCTCACGCCACTCGGCGTCGCCGGTCGCCCGCACCGCCACCGGCACCGGGCGGTAGCGGAAGAGGTTGCGTTCGACGCCGAGACGCGAGACGTCCCGGACGCGGCCGAACTCGCGATCCCAGGCCAGGGCGTCCGAGAGCGCGGCCCGGCGCAGCCACTCGAACGCCGGGTAGTCGAGCGACGGCTGGGCCGCCTCGATCAGCGCCGTGATGCGCGTGTCCAGACCGCGCAGGTGCAGGGTGCTCGACGCCGCCCCTCCGCCGGTCCCCCGCCAAGATCCGAGGCCCACGAGGTGGTTCGGCCCGCCCGCCTTCGCTCCGGTCCCCACCGAGGACCGCTTCCAGCCGCCGAAGGGCTGGCGCTGCACGACGGCGCCCGTGATCCCGCGGTTGACGTAGAGGTTCCCCGCCTCGACGCGGTCCAGCCAGAGGGCGAGGTCGTCCGCGCTCTGGGTGTGCAGCCCGGCCGTCAGCCCATAGTCCACGGCGTTCTGCAGCTCGATCGCGCGCTCCAGCGTCGGGGCGAGCATGATCCCGAGCACCGGCCCGAAGAACTCCTCGCGGTGGAACCGGGAGCCCGGCTGCACGCCGAGGCGGATCCCCGGACGCCACAGCCTCCCCTCGGCGGCCAGGGCGGCGTCGAGGTCCGACGGCTCGACGGGCTCCGGACGGATCATCCACTTCTCGTCGCCCTCCAGCTCCGTGAGCGCCCACAGGAGCTTCCCCGAGGGGCGCTCGATGACCGGGCCGACCTCGGCCAGCGGATCCGACGGCAGAGCGACGTGGAGCGACCGGGTGGCGTCGGCCAGCTGCCGGGCGAAGCGCTTCGACCGCCCGACCGGGCCCACGAGGATCGCGAGCGACGCGGCCGAGCACTTCTGCCCGGCGTGCCCGAAGGCGCTGCGGACGAGGTCGGCGACGGCGAGGTCGAGGTCGGCCGAGGGGGCGACGACGATCGCGTTCTTGCCGCTCGTCTCCGCCTGCAGCGGCAGGTCCGGACGCCAGCTGCGGAAGAGCGCCGCGGTCTCCCAGGACCCGGTGAGGATCACCCGGTCGACGTCGGGGTGCGCGATGAGGCGCCGGCCCAGCTCTCCCTCGTCGATGTCGACGAGGGCGAGGACGTCGCGCGGGATCCCCGCGTCCCACAGCGCCGCGGCGATCACGGCCGCGCAGCGGCGCGCCTGCGGAGCGGGCTTGAAGACCACGCCGGATCCGGCCGCGAGCGCGGCCAGCACCCCGCCGGACGGGATCGCGAGCGGGAAGTTCCAGGGCGGCGCGACGACGGTCACCCGGGAGGGCACGAACGCCGCTCCGGGGATGGTGTCGAGCTCGCGCGCCTTCGCCGCGTAGTACTTCGCGAAGTCGACGGCCTCGCTGACCTCGGTGTCCGCCTCGGCGAGGACCTTCCCGGTCTCGGACGCCGCGACCTCGATCAGCTCGTCGCGGCGCGACTCCAGGACCGCCGCCGCACGCAGCAGGATCTCCGCACGCTCCGACGCCGGACGGGTTCCCCACCCCGGAGCCGCGTCGCGCACGCGCCCGACGACCCGCTCCAGCTGGTCCGGATGCTCGATCCGCGCCGACGGCAGCAGGCCGGTGCCTGCCGTGGAGCCGGGGATCCGCTGCAGGATGCCGCGGGCCCATTCGCGGTTGGCCGCAAGCGCGGGGTCGGTGTCCGGCGTGTTCGAGAACCCGGGGGCGCCGAGCGCGGCCTCCCGGGTGTCCTCCCGCTCGGCGTAGACGGCGGTCTCCACGAACGTGTCCGCGGGGTCCGCCGAACGGGCGATCCCCAGGACCGCCTGTGTGAGGGGGCCGTCCAGATCGAGGGCGTCCGCGGTGCGCACCATGGATTCGTGGACGGGGGCGGCGCGGTCCTGCGAGCGGCGCGGACCGATGCGCAGGTCCGGGTCGACCGAGCGCTCCAGGGAGGCGCCGAACCGGGTGATCTCCCGGTCCAGCAGGTCGTGGTCCTCGTGCAGGCGGAAGGCGGCGGAGAGGAAGTTCTCCGGCGAGGCGTTCTCCTCCAGCCGGCGGACGAGGTAGCTGATGGCGACGTCGAACTCGCGCGGGTCCACGACGGGCACGTAGAGACGCACCGGTCCCACGTCCCGGCGCACGGCCTCCACCTGCGCCTGAGCCATCCCCAGCAGCATCTCGAACTCGATGTCGGACGCGGCGTGCTCGTCGCCGGCGGCGGGCGCGGTCAGGCCCCGCTCCTGGGCGAGCAGCCACGCGTAGGCGACGTCGAAGAGGTTGTGGCCGGCGATCCCGACCCGCACCGCGCGCGTCGCCTCCGGCCGCAGCGCCTCGTCGAGGCAGCGCAGGTAGTTGGCGTCGGTGTCGACCTTCGCGTCGTAGGGCGCGGCCGGCCAGCCGTGCACGGCGGCCTCGACCTTCTCCATGGCGAGGTTCGCGCCCTTGACCAGACGCACCTTGATGCGCGCGCCGCCGTGGTCCACCCGGTCCCGCGCCCATGCGGTCAGCTCCCGGAGCGCCGGCAGCGCGTCGGGCAGGTACGCCTGGAGCACGATCCCGGCTTCGAGGTGCTTGAGGCGCGGATCCTCGAGGATCCGCGTGAAGACGGCGATCGTGAGGTCGAGGTCGCGGTACTCCTCCATGTCGAGGTTCAGGAACGTCGTGCCGGAGAGCGCCCCCGCGCGGCTGAGGGGCCCGGTGTGCGCGGCATTCGCGTCCGGGACCGGAGCGCCCGGCCGGTGCCCGGTGGCCGGGTCCGCGGCCGTGAGGTAGAGCGGGAGCAGGCGGTCGACGATCTCCTGGACGGTCTCCTCGAACGCCCACAGCGAGATCCGGCTCTTGATCGCGGAGACCTTGACGGAGACGTAGTCGACGTCCGGCCGGCGGATGAGGTCGTGGATGCCGTCGAGCCGCCGCCGCGCCTCGTTCTCCCCCAGCACCGCCTCGCCGAGGAGGTTCAGGTTCAATCGCGCGCCGCTCTCACGGATCCGGGCGATCGCAGGGCCGAGCTTGTCGGGACGGGCGTCGACGATGAGGTGGCCGACCATGTCCCGGAGGACCCTGCGGGCGATCGGGACGGTGGGGGCGGGCAGCGCCGGCGCGATCCCTCCGCCCACGCGCACGGCGGCCTTGAGGTACCACGGGAGGAAGTCCGGGACGAGCGGTGCGATCCGACGCAGACCGCTCGCGGCGGCGCCCAGGCTCTCGGGGCGCATCACGCCGTCGACGAAGCCCAGGGTGAACGGCAGTCCGTTCGGGTCCTGCAGCACCCCCGCCAGGCGCTCGGCCCCGGACTCGGCCGCACGCCCGCGGGCGGCGCGGC
>NZ_BCRA01000167.1 GCF_001552355.1 Microbacterium resistens NBRC 103078 | reverse complement strand
AGGATCGGCAGGAGCTTGCCGAAGTCGATCCCCGCGGTCTTCGGTTCGTTCGTGAGGGTCTCCGCGACCTGCTTCTTGCTGTCGCCGAACACGTGGTTCACGATCTTCTCGCCGTCGGTCTGGTCGACGTCGTCGACCTTCGCCGCGCCGGCGAACCCGCCGTGCTTGCTGAGCGCGGCCTCGATCGCGGCGGACCCCTCGCTGGTCTCGGCGTTCTTGGCCAGGCCGCCCACGAGGACGGCGCTGCCCTCCTTGACCGCCTGGCGGGCCACGTCCTGGCTCACGCCGAACTTCTCGGCGATGTCGTCGATCGGCACCTGCTTGAGGATCTCGTCGAGGTCCATGTTCTTCCCTTCCCCCGGGTCATCCGGAGTCTTCCGGAAGACAGGCGACCGCCCGTCTCTGTGCTCACCGTAGTGCGGAAACCGAGGCCGTGACGAGATCCCTTATCGTGATTCCGGTATGTCCGAGGGCGGCCCAGCCCGTCGCATAAAATCGATCCATGCGCGCTGCGGACATCCAGGACGACCTATCCGAGATCCTCGTCACCGAGGAGCAGATCCGCGAGAAGCTCGCCGAGCTCGCGCAGCTCGTGGCCGCGGACTACGAGGGCAAGGACCTCCTGCTCGTGGGCGTGCTGAAGGGCGCGGTGATGGTCATGGCCGACTTCGCACGGGAGCTGCCGTTCCACGCCCCGATGGACTGGATGGCGGTCTCCAGCTACGGCGCGAGCACGAAGTCCAGCGGCGTGGTGCAGATCCGCAAGGACCTCGACACGGACCTGCACGGACGCCACGTGCTCATCGTGGAGGACGTCATCGACTCCGGCCTCACGCTGAGCTGGCTGCTGGAGAACTTCGAGTCCCGCGGGGCGGAGTCCCTGGAGGTGCTGGCGCTGCTGCGCAAGCCCGATGCGGCCAAGGTCCACATCGACTGCAAGTACGTCGGCTTCGACATCCCGAATGAGTTCGTCGTCGGCTACGGCCTGGACTACGCCGAGCGCTACCGCAACCTGCGCGACGTCGCGGTGCTCGCCCCGCACGTCTACTCCTGACGCACCGCTACTCCTGACGCACCGCGCCCCTGACCCCGCGCGCGGTGCCCCGCGGCATCGCCGCAGCCCCGTACGCCGTGGGCGAATCCCCAGCGATGGCAAAGCCGCACCGCGATACGCTGAACGGATCATGGACGTGAAGAAGCTCACCCGCAATCCGCTGATCTACGTGGTGCTGATCGGCGTGCTGCTGATCGGCGGATTCATGCTGATCTCGAGCCTCGGCGCCGCCAAGCAGGTCAGCACCAAGGAGGGGCTGGAGCTGCTCGGCAAGGGCACGGTCACCGAGGTCGTGATGACCGACGGGGACCAGCGCGTCGACATGAAGCTCTCCAAGCCCTTCGAGGGCGCCGAGTCCGTCCAGTTCTACTACGTGTCCGAGCGCGCCGGCGAGGTCATCGACGCGATCAACAGCGCCGACCCGAAGGACGGCTTCAACGACGCCGTCCCGCAGCCGACGTGGTTCGACGGGTTCCTCTCGCTGCTGCTGCCGATGCTGCTGCTCGGCCTCCTGTTCTGGTGGCTGCTCTCCTCGGCCCAGGGCGGCGGCGGCAAGATCATGCAGTTCGGCAAGTCCCGGGCGAAGCTCGTGAGCAAGGAGACCCCGACGGTCACCTTCGCCGACGTCGCCGGGGCCGACGAGGCGATCGAGGAGCTCCACGAGATCAAGGAGTTCCTGCAGGACCCGGCCAAGTTCCAGGCGATCGGCGCCCGGATCCCGAAGGGCGTGCTGCTGTACGGCCCTCCCGGAACCGGAAAGACGCTGCTCGCCCGCGCCGTGGCCGGAGAGGCCGGCGCTCCCTTCTACTCGATCTCCGGATCCGACTTCGTCGAGATGTTCGTCGGCGTCGGCGCCTCGCGCGTGCGTGACCTGTTCACCCAGGCCAAGGAGAACTCCCCGGCGATCATCTTCATCGACGAGATCGACGCGGTCGGCCGGCACCGCGGCGCCGGCCTCGGCGGCGGCAACGACGAGCGCGAGCAGACGCTGAACCAGATGCTCGTCGAGATGGACGGCTTCGACCCGAACGCGAACGTCATCGTGATCGCGGCGACCAACCGCCCCGACATCCTCGACCCGGCGCTGCTGCGTCCCGGCCGCTTCGACCGCCAGATCGGGGTGGACGCCCCCGACCTCAAGGGCCGACAGCGGATCCTCGAGGTGCACGCGAAGGGCAAGCCGCTGGCGAACGGCGTCGACCTCGAGGTCGTCGCCCGCAAGACGCCGGGCTTCACCGGAGCCGACCTCGCGAACGTGCTGAACGAGGCGGCGCTGCTCACGGCCCGCTCCAACGCGCAGCTCATCGACAACCGCGCCCTCGACGAGGCGATCGACCGCGTCATCGCCGGCCCGCAGCGGCGCACCCGCGTGATGAAGGACAAGGAGAAGCTCATCACGGCGTACCACGAGGGCGGCCACGCGCTCGCGGCGGCGGCGATGAACTACTCCGACCCGGTGACCAAGATCACGATCCTCCCGCGCGGGAAGGCCCTCGGCTACACGATGGTGCTGCCCGTGGACGACAAGTTCTCGGTGACCCGCAACGAGCTCCAGGACCAGCTCACGTACGCCATGGGCGGCCGCGTGGCCGAGGAGATCGTGTTCCACGACCCGACGACCGGGGCCTCGAACGACATCGAGAAGGCCACCGACATCGCCCGCAAGATGGTCACCGAGTACGGCATGACCACGCAGGTCGGCCCGGTGAAGCTGGGTTCCGGCTCCGGGGAGATGTTCGTCGCCCGCGACATGAACCGCGGACGCGACTACTCCGAGTCGATCGCCGAGACGGTGGACGCCCAGGTGCGTGCGCTCATCGAACAGGCCCACAACGAGGCCTACGAGGTGCTGAGCGCCAACCGCGACGTCCTGGACCGGCTTGCCCGTGAGCTGCTCGAGAAGGAGACGCTCGACCACAACCAGATCGCGGAGATCTTCCAGGACGTGAAGAAGCTCCCCGAGCGGCCCCAATGGCTGAGCAGCGAGGACCGCCCGGTGTCCCTGCTCCCGCCGATCGAGATGCCGGTCCGCGGCGTCGAGGCGGGCGCGGCGGCGTCGACCGAGGCGTCCCCGTCGTCCGCGTCCGAGCGCAAGCCCGGCACCGCCGGCGGAGGGCACGCCCGCCCCGCGACGGCCTGACCGTGTCCGTCGACCGGGAGCGCGTCGCCGCCCTCACCCGCGAGCTGCTGGAGGCGATCGGGGAGGATCCGGAGCGTCCGGGACTGAAGCAGACGCCCGCACGGATGGCGGACCTGTACGCGGAGTTCTTCGCGGGTGTCGGCGAGGACCCGGGGGCGCCGCTGGCCCACACGATCAGCGTGTCGCACGGACCGGCGCCGGAGACCGTGCCGTCCGGCGCCGTGCTGCTGCGCGACATCCGGTTCCGCTCGGTGTGCGAGCACCATCTGCTTCCCTTCGCCGGGCACGCGCACATCGCGTACCTCCCGGGCGAGCAGGTCGTGGGCCTCGGCGCCCTGGTGAAGGTGGTCGAGGTCCTCGCGTCCCGCCCGCAGGTGCAGGAGCGGCTGGGCGAGCAGATCGCCGACACGATCGCGGCGCACCTCGACGCGCGCGGGGTGCTCGTCGTGCTGGACGCCTCGCACGGCTGCGTCACGATGCGCGGCGGCAAGCAGCCCGAGGCGTCCACCCTGACCATTGCGGCCCGCGGGGCGTACGCCGACCCGGTGGCGCGCGCCGAGCTCATCGCGCTCATGGGCCCGTCGACGGCGGCGGGTACGGCCGGTCCCGCCGGGGACACGCGATGACCGCGATCTGGGGCATCGTCAACGTCACCCCCGACTCGTTCAGCGACGGCGGGCGCTACCTGGATCCCGACGCGGCGCTGGCGCGCGGACGGCTGCTGCGTGCGCAGGGGGCCGCCGTGCTCGACGTCGGCGGGGAGTCGACGCGGCCCGGCGCCGAGCGCGTGGATCCCGCCGAGGAGCAGCGCCGGGTGCTGCCGGTGATCGAACGCCTCGCGGCCGAGGGGATCGCCGTCAGCGTCGACACGCTCAACGCGACCACCGCGGTCGCCGCGGTGGCGGCCGGGGCGCGGATCGTCAACGATGTCTCCGGCGGGTTCGCCGACCCGGAAATGCTCGTCGCGGTGGCGGAGACCGGCGCGGACATCGCGCTCGGGCACTGGCGCGGGCCGTCGTCGGACATGTACGCCCGGGCGGAGTACGGACGCGTGGGGCGCGAGGTCGCCGCCGAGCTGCGGGGCCGGATAGAGGCGGCCGCGGCGGCGGGGATCGCCCCCTCGCGCGTGATCGTCGACCCCGGCGTCGGGTTCGCGAAGACCGGCGAGCAGAACTGGGAGCTGCTGCGGGACCTCTCCGACGTGGTCGCCCTGGGCACGCGGGTCCTCGTCGGGACGTCCCGGAAGCGTTTCCTCGCCTCGGCGCTGGGCGATGACGCCGACGAGGCGCGTCGGGATCTCGCGACCGCGGTCACCAGCGCGCTGGCCGCGCGTGCGGGCGCATGGGCCGTGCGGGTGCACGACGTCGCCGCCACCCGGGACGCGCTGGCCGTCGTCGCCGCCTGGGACGGCTGAGTCCGCACGCTCCCTCGCCGTCCCGCTCCTGCGTTCGCTGACGGCGCGAACCCCGCGCCGCGCGGATCCGTCGCCGTAGGCTGGGGGCATGGAACCCCTCGACGAGATCGTGCTCACCGGCCTGACGGTGTTCGGCCGTCACGGCGTGTACGACCACGAGCGCGCGGACGGCCAGGAGTTCACGATCGACCTGCGCCTGAGGCTGTCCCTGCGAGAGGCCGCCGCGTCCGACGACGTCGCCGACACCGTGCACTACGGCGAGCTCGCCGAGCGGGTCGCGGCCGTCGTGGCGGGGGAGCCGGTGGATCTCATCGAGACCCTCGCCGCCCGCATCGGGGACGTCGCGCTCGCGGACCCGCGGGTCCGCAGCGCGCAGGTCACCGTCCACAAGCCGCACGCCCCCATCCCGCTGAGCTTCCAGGACGTGGCCGTGACGATCACCCGGGGGAGGCCGGAATGACCCGCCGCTTCCCGCCGATGCCCGCACCGGACCCGCGCCCCTCGCGGGAGCCGGTGCGCGCGGTCGTCGCGCTGGGGTCCAACCTCGGGGACCGCGCAGCCACGATCGACGACGCCGTCGCGGCGATCCGCCGCCTCCCGTTGGTGCAGGACGTCACGGTGTCCGCGCCGTTCGAGACGGTGGCGCTCCGCCCGGACGGCCCGGACCCGGACGCCCCGGGGTACGTGAACGCCGTCGCCCTGGTCACGACCCGCCTCGGACCGTCCGTGCTCCTGGGCATGCTGCACGCGATCGAGGAGCAGCACGGGCGCGTCCGGACCGAGCGGTGGGGCGACCGCACCCTGGATCTGGATCTCATCGCGTACGGAGACCTCCGCAGCGACGACGAGCGGCTGCAGGTGCCGCATCCGCGGGCTGCGGACCGCCTGTTCGTGCTCGAGCCGTGGCTCGACGTCGACCCGGACGCGGTCCTTCCCGGCCGCGGTCGCGTCGCCGACCTCGCCGCCGCGCTGCGGAGCGCCGGGGGCGCCGGATGAAGCGCACCTCGGTCGTCGTCCTGCTGATCGTCGCCCTCGCCGGGGGAGCGGTCGGTTTCCTCGTGGACCACGCCCTGACGACGGCCGGCAGGGCGACGTTCACCCCCGCGGTGGGGCTGCCGATCCTGCTCGTCCTGCTCGGGATCGGCGTGCTCGTCGTGGCCTGGCCGATCCGACGCAGCACCCGGGCGCAGATCGCCGCGGCGGACACCGGCGTGCGCGCGGCACGGGTGGACCCGTTCCGCGCGTTCCGGATCGCGATGCTCGCGCGGGCGTCGAGCCTGCTCGGGGCGGCGGTCGCGGGCTTCGCGGCCGGGCTGGCCGCCTACCTCCTCACGCGGCCGGTGCCTCCGCCGGTAGGCTCGATCACGGCTGTCATCGCCACGGCCGGGGGCGCGATCGTGCTCGTGGTCGCGGCGCTGATCGCGGAGCACTTCTGCACGCTCCCCACCGACTCTGGGCCGCACGACCCCGCCTCCCCCCGGGGAGCCGGGATGGAGGAAGACGATGACGAACACCCCGGATCCGCACCCGTCGCAGGACGGTGACGGCCTGACGCCGCCGACCCTGCCGGTCGCGCCTCCGCCGGCTCCGGCGCCCGCACCGCCGGCTCCCGCATCGCCC
>NZ_BCRA01000166.1 GCF_001552355.1 Microbacterium resistens NBRC 103078 | reverse complement strand
GCCGGCGTCGCGTACGGCGGGACGGAGGATCCGGACGGCGCGAAGGACCCGGGCGCGGGCGGGTACGACCCGGGCGGGACGGAGCCGGGCGCGGGCGGGTACGGGGTACCGACAGGGAAGGGGGCGGGCCCGGGATAGGGGGCGGCTGCGGAGTCCCACACCGTCTTCTGCAGCGGCCGGTACTCGGCGGTCACGGCGCGTGACGGGTCGACGGCGAACGGGTCGGAGCCGAGATCCTGTCCGGCCTGGCGCCGCTCCACGGCCGCGAGCAGGTCCTGGTCCAGGCCCTCGTGCCGCATCCGGCAGTCCAGGTAGACGAGCGTGGCACCGGTGGCCTGGACGACCGTGGCGATCGCCTGGATCACGATGATCAGCAGCTGCGGCACGAGCATCGCGAGCACGAACCCCGCGATGGCGGAGGCGTCGTTGGTCCCGGTGGGCGCGATCACGGGGATGAACAGGGAGCTGAGCATCGAGGCCGGCATGCCGACGACCTGCGCCGCCAGGCCCATGATGAGCCCGATCAGCGCCGTCACCCCGAAGGCGACCCAGAACCGTCCTCGGGTCAGCCGCCACGACCGCACGATCGCGCCGCGGATCGTCGCCCGCTCCAGCACGAGGACGCTCGGCACGAGCAGCAGCTTCGTGTTCAGCCAGATCCCGAGGGGGAGCGCGCCGAGGAAGGCGAGGATCGCGACGACCGTCGCGATCGCCAGGGACGCCTCCGAGTACCCGCCCAGGGCGCCGATCCCGCCGAACGTGACGGCGGCCAGGAGCAGGAGGAGCGCGGAGACGGCGACGCCCAGCAGCAGGGCGTATCCGATGAGCCGCCATGCGACGGGACGCACGCGGCGCCACAGGGCCCCGAGCGTCGCCTTGTCGCCGAGCACGGCGGCCGCCACGTCGGAGGCGACGACGCCCTGGACAAGAGCCGAGAAGGCGACGGACCCGAGGCTGATCGCGATCCCGGCCACGGCCACGAGGGCCGTCGAGCCGATGAGGATCGTGAGGAACTCGTCGGAGCCCTGGCGGAGGGTGTTCAGCCGGGAGAAGGCGCCGACCATGACGGCGCCGAGCAGGGCGGCGGTGACGATCACGACGACGAGTTGGACGACCACCGCGAAACCGAACAGCACCTTGGGGTTGTGGCGCAGAGCGGCGAAGGCCTTCCCCAGGAGGGTGCCGAAGCCCAGCGGGTGCAGCGGGATCAGCCCCGGGCGGGGGGCGGGTGTCCAGGTCGGTCCGCTCACGTGCTCCTCCGGAGGTCGTGGATCTGCGTCCATCGTGTCACACCCGGCTCCGGCGGGCCCGGGGCCGCGGCCGACCCGCCACCGGGCCTCCCCGTCGGTCGCGCGGCGGTGAAGTACGCTGGTGCCCATGCGGGGGCGCCGTGGATCGTCCGCGCCTGCATTCGAGCGACGAAAGACGACTGGGCACCATGACCTCACGCATCCTCGTGGTCGACGACGACACGGCTCTCGCCGAGATGATCGGCATCGTGCTGCGCACCGAGGGCTTCGAACCGGTCTTCTGCGCGGACGGCGCCCGTGCCGTGGAGGAGTGGCGGACCCAGCGTCCCGACCTCGTGCTGCTGGACCTCATGCTCCCGGGCATGGACGGGATCGAGATCTGCACCCGCATCCGGGCGGAGTCCGGCGTCCCGATCATCATGCTCACCGCGCGCAGCGACACGGCCGACGTGGTCCGCGGGCTCGAGGTCGGCGCCGACGACTACATCATCAAGCCGTTCAATCCCAAGGAGCTCGTCGCCCGGATCCGCACTCGCCTCCGTCCGACGCCCCAATCGAGCACGGACGTGCTGCGCATCGGGGATCTCACGATCGACGTCGATGCGCACGAGGTGCGCCGGGGAACGGACCCGATCGCGCTGACGCCGCTGGAGTTCCAGCTCCTCGTGGCCCTGGCCTCCAAGCCGCAGCAGGTCTTCTCCCGCGAGATGCTGCTGGAACAGGTCTGGGGATACCACTACAAGGCCGACACCCGGCTGGTCAACGTGCACGTGCAGCGGCTGCGCGCGAAGGTCGAGCTCGACCCCGACAACCCCCGGATCGTCATGACCGTGCGCGGCGTCGGCTACCGGGCCGGGAGCGCGGGCTAGGCCATCGTGCCGCCCGCATCGTCCCCGGTCTCCGGCTCCGCGATCGTGCGCGACTGGAGGGGCTGGCCGCAGGCGCTCGCCGCGCTCTGGGGCAGTTCGCTGCGGTTCCGCACGCTGGTGGTCACCCTCGCCCTGACCTCGGTGGCGATCCTGGTGACCTGCGTGGCGATGGCCCTGGCCATCCAGAACAACCTCTGGGAGGCGCGCAAGGCCCAGGTGCTGGACGACGCGCAGCGAGCGACCGCCTCCGCGCAGTCCGTGCTGAACTCCGGTGATGCGCAGGGAGAGCGCTCCGCTCTGGACGGCCTCATGCGCGACGCGATCGAGCGACTGGGCACGTTCTCCTCGTCGGACATGATCACGATCCGCCGCGTCGACGACGCACCGTCGCTGACGGCGCCGCCCGGGTACCAGCGGGGGATGACGGAGTCGCTGATCTCGCCGCAGCTCCAGCGGGCGGTGATCGAGCACGCGGACACGCAGTGGTGGCAGCCCGTGGCCCTGGAGGACGGGGAGGGGCCCGCGCACGCCGGGATCGTCGTCGGGCAGCTCCTGACGCTGCCCGGGGCGGGCGCGTACGAGCTCTACATCGCGTACGACCTCGCCGACACCGCGCAGACCCTCCAGCTCGTGCAGAGCGTGCTGTGGGTGGCGGGGATCGTCCTCGTCGCCCTCATTGCCGCGATCGCATGGGTGGCGCTGCGGTCGGTGGTCCAGCCGGTGACGGAGGCCGCGGAGACCAGTGCCCGGCTGGCGGCGGGGGAGCTGGCCGTGCGCCTCCCGGTGCGCGGCGACGACGAGCTCGCCACGCTCGGGCGATCGTTCAACGCGATGGCCGAGAGCATCGAGGCGCAGATCAAGGAGCTCAGCGAGCTCTCGCTGGTCCAGCAGCGCTTCGTGTCCGACGTCTCGCACGAGCTGCGCACGCCGCTGACCACGATCCGGCTCGCGGCCGACATCCTCAACGACCAGCGCGCGGACTTCGACCCGACGACCGGCCGGACCGTGGAGCTTCTGCACACCCAGGTGCAGCGCTTCGACACCCTCCTCGCGGATCTGCTCGAGATCAGCCGCTACGACGCCGGGTCCGTGCAGTTGGAGACGGAGGCGACCAGCCTCGCGCACCTGGCCGAGGACATGACCGAGGAGCTGCGCCCGCTCGCCGCCGGCCACGGGACGGAGCTGCGCTTCGTGGCACCGGGCGGTCATACGCCGGTCGACATGGATCCGCGGCGCGTGCGCCGGGTGCTGCGCAACCTCATCGGCAACGCCATCGAGCACGGCGAGGGGCGGCCCGTGGTGATCACGGTGGACAGCAACCAGCACGCGGTCGCCGTCGGCGTGCAGGACTCGGGGATGGGCATGGCGCCGGCGGACGCCGCGCGGGTGTTCGACCGGTTCTGGCGTGCGGACCCCTCGCGACAGCGGACGATCGGCGGCACAGGGCTCGGCCTGTCCATCGCGCTCGGCGACGCCCGTCTGCACGGCGGGACGCTGGCCGTGTGGTCGGAACGGGGCGTGGGGACGAATTTCGTGCTCACCCTGCCGCGGCACGGTCGCACGCTGGACGGCCCCTCGCCGGTCCCGCTGGAGCCCCAGACGAGCCTGGCGGATCTCGGTGTCGTCACCGAGCCGATCGTGGTGCCGCGCGCGGAGCCGCCGTCCTCCGCCGCACCGGGGAAGGAGGACTCATGAGCGTCGGACGCGTCATCCGCTCCGCCGTCGTCGCGCTGCTGGCCCTGAGCCTGGCCGCGTGCGCATCGCTCCCGACGACCGGCGAGGTGCGGCCCGGGAACTCGGGCGACGGTGCGTCGGACGAGTCGGATCTGACCTACCTCGCCCGCGGGCCCTCGGACGGCGCCGATCCCGAGCAGATCGTGCGCGGGTTCATCGACGCCGCCGCGAACCCCGCCGACAACTGGGACGTCGCCCGCAGCTTCCTCATCGGTCCGTTCCAGGAGAGCTGGAAGCCGAATGCCGGCGCCACCATCGACGCGTCCGCGGAGCGCCGGTACGCGGGGCCGACCCCCGAGGCGGACACGGACGAGACGAGCGTCCGGCTCGCGATCCAGCAGTCGGCGACCATCGATCAGAACGGCTCCTACTCGGTCGCCTCCGGCGCGGCGGAGGTCTCCTACGAGCTGAAGAAGGACGACGCGGGGCAGTGGCGCATCGCCCGGGCGCCGGACGGGATCCTGCTGGACGCGCGGACCTTCGCCGCCGAGGACGTCCTCCGGCCGTACCCGGTGGTCTACTTCGACGCGACGTGGACCTATCTGGTGCCGGACGTGCGATGGTTCCCCAAGCGCAAGAACACCGCGTCGCGCATCGTCCAGGCCCTGGTGGCGGGAGCCCCCAGCCCCTGGCTCGTGGAGTCGGTGCGCACCGCGTTCACCGGCGACGTCGAGCTCGGCCGGGAGACGGTCTCCGTCGACGCGCAGATCGCCGAGGTGGACCTGAGCCAGGCGGCGCTCGGCGTCGACGACGTCACGCTCGCACGGATGCGGACGCAGCTCGAGCGGAGCCTGGCCGCGGTCGGCGTGCTCCAGGTGCGCCTGACGGTGAACGGCACCGAGCTGGGCACCTCGGCGGCGCCCTTCTCATCGACCACGGTGGACACCCGCCCCCTCGTGCTGACGGAGGACGGGTTCGGCTACCTGTCCGGGAGCGAGGTGTCGCCGATCGACGGCGTCTCCGGGCCGATCGCACGGTTCCCGGAGCCGATCTCGTCCATCACGGCGAGCGGCGCGGCGTCCCGGGCGATCGTGCAGACGACCGGCGGCCGTGTGTACGCGGTGTCGGGCGAACAGGTGGACGAGCTGGACAGCCGCCCCGGCCTCATCAGACCGTCGCTGGATCCGTACGGGTTCACGTGGACCGTGCCCCGCACCAGCCCGGGCGGCGTGCAGGTCTGGTCGCCCGCGGTGGTCTCCCATCCGCTGCCGGCGTTCGAGGACGCCCAGGGCATCTCCGCCCTGGCGGTGAGCCGGGACGGGGCTCGGGTGGCCGTGGCGCTCTCCGTCGGCTCCCAGGTGCGGATTGAGGTCGCCGGCATCGAACGCGACGCGAAGGGGGAGCCGACGGGCGTCGGACGGCCGTACTTCGTCGCGGGGCGGGTGCCCGGCGAGGTCCGCGACCTGGTCTGGCTCGACGACCGGACGCTGGGCATCCTGGCCGAGGACGACGGGCGGCCGGAGCTCATCGAGCAGATGGTCGGCGGGCCGTCGACGACGACGGACACCCCGGTGGCCGCGCAGGCGGTGGCGCCCGCCGCGCCTGTCTCGAACGTGCGGCTGCGCGGGGACGACGGTGCGCTGTGGATGCGCAGCGGCACGACCTGGTCCTCGGAGCGCGCCGGCGTGCAGGTGCTGGCGACCCAGATCGACAGCCCGTGATCCGCGGGCGGGCACGGGCTCGTCCTGCACCGTCCTGACCGGCGACGGACGGCCCACAGATCCGGGCGGGCGTCCCCGCGGCGCGGTCCGCTGCGGCAGGGTGCCGGGATGGACCACAACACTCCGCCACTGCCGCCTGACCGCCTGAGACTGCTCGGCGCGGACATCGCCGACATGCTCCTCGGGGCGGAGTGCGCAGGCTGCGGGGCGGTGACGACCTCGCTGTGCACGACCTGCCGGGCGCAGCTCCGGCCCGATCCGGTGTGCGTGCGGACGCCGGACGGCCTGCCGGTGCACGCGGGGCTGCGATACGAGGGCGTCGTCGCGCAGGTCGTCCGCGACATCAAGGAGCACGGGAGGACCAGCCTGCTGCCCGCCCTCGTCCCCGCCATGCGCGCGGCGGCGGACGCGTGCCTCGCCGCGCGCCTGCCGGGTGCGGATTCCGTCGACGTCGTCGTCCCGGTGCCCACCGCGCACGCGTCCTTCCGGCGTCGCGGGTTCCGCCTCCCGGAGCTGCTCGCCCGCAGGACGGGCGGTCAGGTGCGCCGGATCCTGACCCCGACCCGGCGGGTGCGGGACCAGCGAGGGCTCGGGAGGGCGCAACGGCGGAGCAACGTCGCGGGCAGCATGCGGGCGCGGCGCGGGGGAGACGGCTGGTCGGTCCTCGTCGTCGACGACGTGGTGACCACCGGCGCGACGCTCGACGAGGCGGCGCGGGCGCTCGGAGCCGCCGGTTTCCGCGTGGTCGGCGGCGTCGC
>NZ_BCRA01000165.1 GCF_001552355.1 Microbacterium resistens NBRC 103078 | reverse complement strand
CCGCGAGCTCCTGCTCGCCGTGGGCCGCGGTCAGGAACCAGGCCTCGAACACGCTCGGCGGCAGCGCGACCCCGTGCTCGCGCATGGCATGGAAGAACGGGGCGTAGCGGTGGCTCTCCTGGGCCTGGGCCTGCGCGTAGTCCCGGGGGCCCTCGGCGGCGAACGCCACGCCGAACAGGTTGCCGGCGCGAGGCACCGCGTGCACGACGCCCGCCGCCGTGAGCGCGCGGTCGAGTGCCGTCGCGACCCGATCCGCGGCGGCGTCCACCCGCGCGTAGGCCTCGGGGGTCGCCAGGCGCAGCGTCGCGAGCCCGGCCGCGACCGAGAGGGGGTTCCCGGAGAGCGTCCCGGCCTGGTAGACCGGACCGGTCGGCGCCAGCAGATCCATGACCTCTGCGCGCCCGCCGAGCGCGGCCAGCGGCATCCCGCCGCCGACGACCTTGCCGAAGGTGAGGATGTCCGGCAGATACTGTTCGCCTGCCTCCTGCTGCAGGCCCCAGAAGCCGGCCGGGTGCACGCGGAACCCCGTGAGCACCTCGTCGAGGATGAGCAGGGCGCCGTGCGCGTGAGCCGTCTCGGCGAGCAGGCGGTTGAAGCCCGGAACGGGCGGGACTACGCCCATGTTGGCGGCGGAGGCCTCGACGATCACGGCGGCGATCCGCTCCCCGTGCTCGGCGAAGACGGCGGCCAGGGCGTCGGGGTCGTTGTAGTCGATCACGAGGGTCTGCGCGGCGACGGGGGCCGGAACGCCCGCCGATCCGGGGAGAGCGAGCGTGGCGACGCCGGATCCCGCCGCGGCGAGCAGCCCGTCCGAGTGACCGTGGTAGTGGCCCGCGAACTTCACCAGCAGATCACGGCCGGTGGCGCCGCGCGCGAGCCGGATCGCGGTCATGGTCGCCTCGGTGCCGGTCGACACGAGCCGGACCCGTTCCACCGGCCGGGACTCCCCGACGCGGACCCGCTCCGCGATCAGCGTGGCGAGCTCCACCTCCCCCTCGGTGGGGGCGCCGAACGACAGCCCGCGCGCGGCGGCCTCCTGCACCGCCGCGACGACCTCCGGATGCGCGTGCCCGAGGAGGGCGGGCCCCCACGACGCGACCAGATCCACGTAACGGCGCCCCGCGGCGTCCGTCACGGTCGCTCCCTCGGCGCTCGCGAGGAACCGGGGTGTCCCGCCGACCGAGCCGTAGGCGCGAACGGGCGAGTTGACCCCGCCGGGGATGACGGCACGGGCGGCGTCGAAGAGGTCGTCGTTGCGATCGGTCATGCGTCCATCCTCCCGCGGGCGGCTATGCGAGGCGTCCAGGGAGGTGCGGCCTCGGTGCAGCGCCCCGGGTCACCGGCCGGCGCGGATCCAGCCGGCCGCCTCGATCGCCGCGTACGTGAGCACGGCGTCCGCCCCCGCCCGCCGGATCGACAGCAGCGACTCGAGGATCGCCGCGCGGCGGTCGATCCAGCCATGGCCGGCCGCGGCCTCGATCATCGCGTACTCGCCGGACACCTGGTAGGCCCACACGGGCACCGAGACGGCGTCGCGGACCTCGCGCAGCACGTCAAGGAACGCCATGGCGGGCTTCACCATCACGACGTCGGCGCCTTCGGCCTCGTCGATCACGGCCTCGCGGACGCCCTCGCGGCGGTTCCCGGGGTCCAGCTGGTACGTGCGGCGGTCGCCCTGGAGCTGCGAGTCCACGGCTTCCCGGAAGGGACCGTAGAAGGCGCTGGCGTACTTGGCCGCGTACCCCAGAAGCAGCACGTCGGTGAAGCCCTCGGCGTCGAGCGCTCGGCGGATCGCGTCGACCTGGCCGTCCATCATCCCGGACAGCCCGAGCAGGGCGGAGCCGGCACGCGCCTGCGCGAGCGCCATCGCCGTGTACCGCTCGAGCGTCGCGTCGTTGTCGATGGCGCCGCGGGCGTCGAGGACCCCGCAGTGCCCGTGGTCGGTGAACTCGTCCAGGCACAGATCCGTCTGCACCACGAGGGCGTCGCCGACCTCGGCGGCCACGGCGGCCGTCGCGACGTTCAGGATCCCGTCCGGGTCGTCCGCGCCCGAGCCGACGGCGTCGCGCACGGCGGGGACGCCGAAGAGCATGAGTCCGGAGACGCCGGCCTCCGCCGCCGTCGCCGCGGTCCGGCGGAGCGACTCGATCGTGTGCTGCACGACACCGGGCATCGAGGAGATGGGCGCCGGCTCGGCGATCCCCTCACGGACGAAGGCAGGGAGCACGAGGTGCCGCGGGAGCAGATCGGTCTCCCGGGCGAGCCCGCGCAGCGCGGGCGTCTGCCGCAGCCGCCGCGGGCGCGTCTGCGGGAACGATGCACCGGTCACGGCGCGAACTCGTCGGCCGCGTGCGGGAGGGTGAAGTGCGAGACCGCCTCGATGAGGGCGTCCACGGTCTGCCGGTCCGCGACGACGGAGACCGGCAGCCCGGCGCGCTTGGCGTCCTTGGCGGTGCGGGGTCCGATCGCCGCCAGCAGCGTGGTCTCCGGGATGTTCGGGAACTGCTCCCGCACCTGCTCGGCGACGGAGCCGCTGGTGATCAGGATGGCGTTGATCCGGCCGTTCTCGACGTCCCGGAGGATCCGCTCGGTGACCGGGACCCCGACCGTGCGGTAGGCGACGACGCTCGAGACATCGTGCCCGGCCTTGATCAGCAACCGCGTGAGGACCGGCTTCGCGATCTCGCTGCGCAGGGTCAGGATCCGCCGCGGCTCGGTCTCCAGGGCGATGAGCTGCTGCGCCATGCCCTCCGCGGAGTTGTCGTTCTCGGGGACGAGGTCCACCTTGTACCCGACCGCCTGCAGCGCCGCCGCGGTGGTCTCGCCGACCGCGGCGACCTTCGTCTCCGGGGGGATGACCGCACGGTGCGCGAAGAGGACGTCGACCGTGGTCGCGCTCGTCACGGTCAGCCAGTCGAAGGCGCCCTCCGCGAGGTCGACGAGGGCCCGGTCCAGCGTCTCCTGGTCCGTGGTCGGGCCGAAGTTGATGAGCGGGGCGACGACGGGTACGGCGCCCTGGGCGCGCAGGGACGCGGCGACGCCGTCACCCCAGGGACCGCCGCGCGGCACCAGCACGCGCCAGCCGGTCAGCGGCTTGGCTTGGTTCGATTCAGTCATGATCATCGGGAATGGTCTCGCGGAATGAGGTCGGCCGCCCCACGTTCGAGCAACCGACGGGCAACAGACAACCCGATCGTGCGAGCCGCGGCGATCGGGTCTGCGCCGCCGGCAGCGTCCGCACCATTGCCACTGCCGTTCTGATGAATATACCCCCCGTTCAGGGGTTCGGTGACGTCCACCCCGATCCGCCAGCCGTCGGCGGGCGCGTACACGACGGCGCGCACCCGCAGCGCTTCGCCCTCCACCTGCGCGTGCACGGCCATCGGCGCCTGGCACCCCGCCTCCAGTCCGGCGAGGGTCGCGCGCTCCGCCGTGACCGCGATCCGCGTCGCCTCGTCGTCGAGCGCCGCGAGCGCCGCGAGCAGGTCCTCGGGGGCGTCGGCCACCGTCTCGACCGCGAGCGCCCCCTGTCCCGGTGCCGTCGGCCACTCGGCCAGGCCCAGCGGCTCCGCATGCAGAGGACCGAGCGGATCGCCGTCCAGCCGCGAGAGCCCGGCGGCGGCGAGGATCACGGCGTCGAGCTCCCCCGACGAGACCCGGGCGAGGCGGGAGTCGACGTTGCCGCGGATGTCGACCGCCCGGGCGTGCGGGGCGCGGATCCGGACTTGGGAGATCCGCCGCGGCGAGCCCGTCCCGACCGTCGCGCCGGCGGGGAGCTCGTGCAGCGGGCGTCCGTCCCGGGTCACCGCGACGTCGCGGGCGTCGGCGCGCGGCGGGATCGCGGCGATCCGCAGCGCATCGGGCACGGCGGTGGGAAGGTCCTTCAGCGAGTGCACGAGGAGATCGCACTCACCGCGCAGGAGCGCCTCCCGCAGGGCTGTCGCGAACACGCCCATCCCGCCGATCTCGGAGAGCGAGGCGCGGTTCGTGTCCCCTTCGGAGACGATCGGGACGAGCTCGACCGGGCGGCCGGCGACCTCGCTCAGCGCGGCGGCGACGTGACCGGACTGGGCGCGCGCCAGTGCGCTGCGGCGGGTGCCGAGTCGGATCGGGGTCTGGGCGTTCGACGTGACGGACATGTCGCGCCTACTGCAGCACGTCCGCGATCTCGTCCAGACGCAGGCGTCGTCCGGTGTAGAACGGCACCTCCTCCTTCACGTAACGACGCGCGTCGGTGTAGCGGAGGTCGCGCATCAGGTCCACGAGCTCCGTGGGGTCGTCGGCCTCCAGCGGCAGCAGCCACTCGTAGTCGCCGAGCGCGAAGGCGGCCACGGTGTTCGCGATGACGCCACGGAAGGCGGCGCCGCGGCGTCCGTGGTCGGCCAGCATCTGCCGGCGCTCGTCCTCCTCGATGAGGTACCACTCCGGCGTGCGCACGAACGGGTACAGGCAGAGCCATCCCTTCGGCTCGACGCCGCGAAGGAACCCGGGGACGTGCGCGCGGTTGAACTCCGCGTCGCGGTGCACCCCCATCACGTTCCACACCGGCAGCAGGGAGCGCAGGAGCTCGGTCCGACGGAGCCGCCGCAGATCCCGCTGGAGCTCCTCGGCGGTGGCGCCGTGCAGCCAGACCATGAGGTCCGCGTCGGCCTTGAGCCCGGAGACGTCGTAGAAGCCGCGGACGCTGACGCCCCCGGCCTCGATGTGCGAGACGATGTCCTCCAGCTCCGTGGCGTCGGTCTCCGTCACCGGGGCGTCGGGGTTCCGGCGCCACACCGCCCACAGGGTGAAGCCCGAGGGCGATGCCTCGGCGCTGTCGACGGACTCGGACGGGGTGGGGACGACGGGTTCGGACATGGTCCCAGTCTGCCCCTTCCCGCGGCGGGTCGCGAACCGCGGGGCGCTTTCGGCCGGTGCGCGCGGGAGCCTGCGGAGCGGGCCCGTCTCAGCGGGAGAGGAGCCGGGCCACGCCCCAGACGACGCCGCCGACGGCGACGGCCGCACCGACCACGATCAGCGTGACCTTGACCGGGTTCGTCCGGGCCTCCTGCCGCAGACGCGCGCTCTCGCGGGTGATCGCCTTCTCCATCCGGCGGGGCAGGTTCCCCTTGACCTCGATGGCGGCCAGCGCGGCCTTCAGCTCGGCGCGCGCGGACGCGACAGGATCGACGATCCCGTGCGGCACCGCCGTCCGCGGCACGGCGGGGGTGGTCTGCTCAGCGGACGTCATCGCCGGCCTCCTTCACGATGCGGATGTCCTCGGCGACGGCCTGCGCGGGGTTCTCCCTGGCCAGCACCTTCCGGAACTTCAGGATGCCCAGCAGGGCGAACAGCGCGACGGCCAGCAGCAGCACGACGAACACGATGATGGCCGACAGCCACACCGGCAGCCACGACGCGATCCCCGCGATCGCGAACACGAGCAGCACCGGCACCGCCCAGAACAGGAAGAACAGGGCGACGAGGAACCAGACGCTGCCGATCCCCGCGTCCTTGGACGTGCGGGCGATCCAGGTCTTGGCGGCGTCGATCTCCGCCTTGACGAGGTTGCTGACGAGGTCCGGCAGGTCGCCGAGCAGCGTCAGCAGGCTGTCGTCGGCACGATCCCGGTATCCGCGGACCATGTCACGCGCCTCGCGACGATCCGGAGCCCTTGGCCGACCGGGTCGATCCCGTGCTCTTCTTCGTCGCGGATGCGGTCGTCTTCTTCGCGGACGACGTCTTGGCCGGCCGATCGAGTTCGCCGTCCTCCGCCGCGTCGACGGTGTCCTCCACCGCGCGCTTGAGGTCCTCGACCGCGCCCTTACCGCTGGACAGGGCCGAGTCGACCTTCTGGCCCGGCGTCCCGTCGGCGTTGACCGCCTTGACGACCTTGACGGCGCCGTTCCACAGCGCCTGCGGGACGGCGGCGGCCTGGCTCTTCGCGAACTCGCGGACCTTGCCCACCTGTGCCTGCACGGGGTCGAGGTGCCAGACCTTCAGCCACTGCGTCTTGATCTGCTCGTAGCGTTCGCGACCGGCGCGCGTGCCCAGCACGTACCCCACTCCGAGTCCGACGACGAGTCCGATCTTCCCCTTCATAGGGTCTCCTCACGATGTGGTCGGCCTTGCGGACTACCAGCGTAACCCCGTATTCCGATTTCGGCATCTATCGTCCGTGACGAGCGCGCGGGAACAGGAGATCGCGCAGGATCAGGCGGTCATCGCGCTTCGGCGCCTGATCTCGCGCGTCCGCCTGATCCGGCGGGACGGTCTCGGCGTCAGCCCCACAGGAGCGCGTGGCGAAGGCGCTCGGCCTCGGCCCGCGCGTGGGGCACGACCTGGGCGAGCCCCGTCCCGGAGAGCCAGGCGCCTGTGGCGGCGAGC
>NZ_BCRA01000164.1 GCF_001552355.1 Microbacterium resistens NBRC 103078 | reverse complement strand
GTGCGCCGCGCTGCCGCGGGCGAGCCAGGTCACACGCACGCCGTCCGGCGCGCTGAGCGGGAGCTCGTCGGCCTCGGCCGGCACCTCGACCAGCACGTCGCCGCGCACGTGCGGGGGGAGCGTCTCGACGATCGCGCAGATCGCCGGGACCGCGGTCTCGTCGCCCGCGATCAGGACGGTGTCCGCGTCGCCGGGGCGCCATTCGAATCCTCCGCGCTCCTCGGCGCGGGCGTCGGGACCGACGACGACGAGAGGCTGCCCGGGTGCCGCGGCGGACGCCCAGGCGGAGGCCGGCCCCTCGGTGCCGTGGAGGACGAAATCGACGTCGATCTCGCGCTGTGCGGGCCGGACCGCCCGCACCGTATACGTCCGGATGGGATTGCGCTGCGCGTCCGGGAGCGTCCGCCAGCGCGCGTACCACTCACCGAGCGGTGCCGTCTCGTCGAACTGGCCGACGTCGGTGACCGTGCCGTCCTCGAACGGGATCATGAGCTTGATCCGCTGGTCGAGGCCGTCGGTGCCGAAATGGACGAGGTCCTCGCCGGTCAGCGTCACGCGGGTGAAGTGCGGGCTGAGCGCGGTCACACGGGAGACGGTGGTCCGGAAGCTGCGGTAGGGCTGAACGGTCACGGTTCCACTATAGGCACCTATAGGTTAGGCTTCCCTAACGTGACCGACATCCAGACCTCGACGCCCGAGCCCGCGCACCGCGTCGGCTCCGCGGCGCCCCGGCGTCCGGCACCGCTCGCC
>NZ_BCRA01000163.1 GCF_001552355.1 Microbacterium resistens NBRC 103078 | reverse complement strand
CCCGCGCTGCGCTACGGACGGACCCCGGTCGTGCACGACGTGTCGCTCCGGCTCCGCCCGGGCCTCGTCACCGCGCTCATCGGCCCGAACGGCAGCGGCAAGTCCACGGTCCTGCGGGCGATCGCGCGTCTGCACCGGATCGAGTCCGGCCGCGTGCGCGTCGGCGACGAGGACGCCTCGACGCTGTCGGCGCGCGCCTTCGCCCGCACCGTCGCCATGCTGTCCCAGTCGCGCCCGCACCCGTCCGGCCTCGAGGTGCGCGACGTCGTCGCACACGGCCGCCACCCGCACCGGGGGCGGTTCTCCGGGCTGACCGACGCGGACCGCGAGGCGATCGAGCGGGCCCTCGCGCTCACCGGTCTCACCCGGATGGCGCATCGCCCCGTGGACGAGCTCTCCGGCGGCGAGCTCCAGCGGGTCTGGCTGGCGACCTCTCTCGCGCAGAGCACGGGGATCCTGCTGCTCGACGAGCCCACGAACCACCTCGACCTGCGCTACCAGATCGAGACGCTGGATCTCGTCCGCGACCTCGCCGACCGGGGCACGGCCCTCGGCGTGGTGCTGCACGACCTGGATCACGCGGCGTCCGTGGCGGATCACGTCGTGCTCATGCACGAGGGGCGGGTGCTCGCGGCCGGCACGCCGGCGGAGGTGCTCACCGGTGAGAACCTCTCGCACGCCTACGGCCTGACCATCGACACGGTCCACGACGCCGACACCGGCCGGGTGCGCGTCATCCCGCGCGGACGCCACCACGAACGGCTGCGGCCCGTGCGCGCCGCGGTCCCCGCCTGACCCGACCGACTCTTCCCGACACCCGACCGCATCCGAACCCGCGGATGCCCCGAGCTGGAGCCCTCATGCGCAAACCCCTCGCCCTCCTCGCCGTCCTCGGCGCCGTGACCCTCGCCCTCGCCGGATGCGGGACGACGTCCGTCGCCCCGCAGGATTCGGACGCCCCGGCCGCGGCCACGGCCGCCGGCTGCGCCGACGACACGACGAAGACCTCGACGGGCCCGGTCGAGGTGACCGACGCCTTCGGCCGCACCGTCTCGCTCGACAAGCCCGCCGAGCGCGTGGCCGTGCTGGAGTGGCAGCAGATCGAGGACGCGCTGACGCTGTGCGTGACGCCGGTCGCCGTCGCCGACGCCGAGGGCTTCGCCACCTGGGACACGGCGGAGAAGCTCCCCGAGGGCGTCACCGACGTCGGCACCCGGCAGGAGCCGAACCTGGACACGCTGGTCAGCGCGAAGCCGGACCTCGTCATCGTCGAGGCGAACACGCGCGACGACGCGATCATCGGCCAACTGGAGAAGTACGGGATCCCGGTCCTCGCCACGATCGGCGCGGACGCGAAGGACCCGATCGCGCAGATGCTGTCCACATTCGACACCATCGCGCAGGCCACCGGTCGCGAGGAGCGCGCCGAGGTCGTGACCGAGGAGTTCGAGAAGCACCTGAAGGACGCCGAGGCGAAGGTCGCGGACGCCGACCCGGCGGTGACGGAGTTCGTCTTCCTCGACGGCTGGGTGGACGGCGGCAACGTGGCCCTGCGCCCGTACGGCGACGGATCCCTCGTGGGCGCGATCGGCATCCGGCTCGGTCTCACCAACGCGTGGACCGGTGAGACGGACCCGGCTTACGGCCTCGGCACCACCGACATCGAGGGCATGACCACGATCGGCGACGCCACCATCCTGCACACCGGCACGGAGGCCGGCGCCGAGGACGACTTCCTCACCGCCGCGGCGAAGAACCCCGCCTGGGCGTCGATCCCGGCCGTGAAGGAGGACCGCGTGCTCGCGTTCCCGTCGGGGATCTGGATGTTCGGCGGGCCGCGCTCGGCGCAGCAGATCATCGACGCGTACGTCGACGTCATCACGAAGTGACCCGCGCGTGCCGCAGCCAGACGAGTCCGCCGCGGTGAGCGGGGGCGCGGTCCTGTCCCCACGCCGCCCGGCTCCCGCGGGACCGGAGGGGCCGGGGGAGGGCCGCGAACCGGGGGAGGGCACGGACGCCGTGGCTTCCGGCCCCCGGCCCGGCTCCCTGCTCGCCGGGGTCGGCGTGCTGTTGGGCCTGGTCGCGGTGCTGATCCTCGTCGGCGCGTGGCACCTGACGCAGGGCACCAGCGGCGCGGCCCTCGTGGACGCGGACCTCTTCCTCGGCTCCCGCCTGCCGCGGCTGGCGGCCGGGGTCGCGGTCGGCGTCGCGCTGGGCGCGGCGGGGGTGCTCATGCAGTCCCTGTCGCGCAACGCCCTGGCCTCGCCGGACACCCTCGGGGTGACGGCGGGGTCGTACCTCGCCGTGACGGCCGTCGCCGCGTTCGGGATCTCCGTGCCGGTGTGGGCCTCGGGCGGGGTCGCGTTCGCCGGAGGTCTCGGCGCGGCGGCGCTCGTGCTGGGCCTCGCCGGCGGCGCGGGATCCTCGACCACGCGCCTCGTGCTCGCCGGATCCGCGCTCGCGCTGGCGTTCCAGGCCGGCACCTCGACGCTGCTGATCCTGTTCCAGGAGGAGACGAAGGGACTGCTCGCCTGGGGAAGCGGCAGCCTCTCCCAGCTGGGCATCGACGCGTTCCTCCAGGCGGCGCCGGTGGTGCTCGTCGTGATCGCGCTCGCCCTCGTCCTCGCGCGGCGGCTCGACGTGCTCTCCCTCGGCGACGACACCGCGTCCTCCCTCGGCATCCCGGTCCGCTCCACCCGGATCATCGGGATCCTCCTGTCGGTGGTGCTCACCGCCACGGCCGTGACCCTCGCGGGGCCGATCGGCTTCGTCGGGCTGTGCGCGCCGGTGCTCGCGAGGCTGCTGTCGCGGCTGGTCCCGGCGCTCGGCAGGCACATGCTGCTCATCCCGACGGCGGGGCTGCTGGGCGCGGTCGTCGTGATCCTCGCGGACGCGGTGCTGCGGGCCCTCATCGGCGCCGAGGGCGCCCTCGCGGTGCCGACCGGTGTGGCCACCACGGTCCTCGGCGCGATCGTCCTCGTCCTCATGGCGCGGCGCCTGCGGGACTCGGGGCCGACCCGCCAGCCGCCGAGCATCCGCTCCGGCGTGCGCAGCGCCGGCCGGTTCCGCATCGTGCTCGTGCTCGGCGTCGTCGCGCTCGCGGCGGTGATCCTCACCGGGCTGCTGCTGGGGAGCACGGCCCTGCTCACCGGCGACATCGCCCTGTGGCTGCAGGGCCAGGCCCCGCCGCAGATCGCCTTCGCGCTGGACGAGCGCTCGCCCCGCGTCATCGCCGCGGTCACCGCCGGCGCGGCCCTCGCCCTCGCCGGCGCGCTCACCCAGGCGGTCAGCCGCAACCCGCTCGCCGACCCGAGCCTGCTCGGGATCACCGGGGGCGCCGGGCTCGGCGCGGTGCTCGTCGTGACCAGTGCGGCCGCCTCCACGTTCGGCATGCTGGTCGGCGCGGTCGTGGGCGCGCTCGCCGCCTTCGTGCTCGTGTACCTCCTCGCCTGGCGCGGCGGGATCAGCGCCGACCGGTTCATCCTCATCGGGATCGGGATCTCCTACGCCGCCGTGGCGCTGACGACGTTCGTGCTGCTGCGCAGCGATCCGTGGAACACCCCGAAGGTGTACACCTGGCTGTCCGGGACCACCTACGGACGGATCTGGGAGCAGGTGATCCCGCTCGGGATCGCCCTGCTCATCGCGCTGCCGCTCGTCTTCGCCCAGCGTCGGGACCTCGACGTGATCGCGCTGGACGAGGACACCCCGCGCCTGCTCGGCGTGGGCCTGGAGCGCTCCCGGCTCCTCCTGCTCGTGGTCGCGGCGCTGCTGGCGGCGCTGAGCGTGGTCGCGGTCGGCGTGATCGGGTTCGTGGGGCTCGTCGCCCCGCACGCCGCCCGCGCCCTCGTGGGCGCGCGGCACACCCGGGTGATCCCCGTGGCCGTCCTCCTGGGCGCGGTGCTCGTGGGGGCCGCCGACGTGCTCGGGCGGACGGTCATCGCGCCGGCGCAGCTGCCGGCGGGGCTGATCGTGGCGCTGCTCGGCGCGCCGTACTTCGTCTGGCTGCTCTGGCGCTCGCGCGACGTCTGACGCGACGCGGGCGCCGGCTCGGCCGCGGCGGACCGGTCAGGACGGATCGAGGACGAGCCGGTAGCCCATGCCCTGCTCGGTGAGCAGGTGCACGGGCGACCCGGGCACCCGCTCGAGCTTCTTGCGGAGCTGCGAGAGGTACAGCCGCAGGTAGCCGGTGTCGGCCACCTGCTCGGTGCCCCAGATCTCCCGCAGCAGCTCCTGCCGCGTGACGAGGGAGCCCGGGTGGCGGGCGAGGTGCTCCAGGATCCGCCATTCGGTGGGGGTGAGGTGCACCCGCTCCCCGGCGCGCGTCACGGTCTTGGCGGACAGATCCACTTCCACGTCCCCGAACGACACGACCGCCTCCGCGGGCGCCGTCGTCCGGCGCCGGGCGAGGGCGCGCAGCCGCGCCAGGAGCTCGTCGATCTGGAACGGCTTGGTCACGTAGTCGTCGGCTCCGGCGTCCAGGGCCTCGACCTTGTCGGCGGACCCGGTCCGTCCGGAGACCACCAGGATCGGCACGTCGCTCCACCCGCGGATCGCCTGGATGACGCCCATGCCGTCCAGCCGCGGCATCCCCAGGTCCAGCAGTACGATGTCCGGCCGCGACTGCACGGTCGCGGTCACGGCCGCGGCGCCGTCCGGCACCGCCACGACGTCGTACCCGTGCGCGGCCAGGGTGATCCGCAGCGCGCGCACGAGCTGGGGGTCGTCGTCGGCGACGAGCAGCTTCATCGTCCCTCCTCGGGGTCGGGGGATGCGTGGTGGTCCAGGGGCCGTAGCGCTCCGAGGCGCGACGCGCCGGGTCCGGCGGTCAGGGTCTCGTCCCCGTCCTCGCCGGTCGTCGGGCGAGGGCAGGACCCGGCCGGGTCCTCGCGGGCGGCCAGGGGCAGGGAGACCACCATCGTCAGCCCGCCGCCGGGGGTGTCCTCCGCCGTGAGCGTGCCGCCCATGCCCTCGGTGAACCCGCGGGACAGGGCCAGGCCTAGGCCGAGCCCCGTGGCGTTGTCGGTGTCGCCGTGGCGCTGGAAGGGGAGGAACGCGCTCTCGCGACGGTCCTCGGGGATGCCCGCGCCGCGGTCGACGACCCGGATCTCCGCCCGGGCGCCGAGGCTGCTCGTCGAGACGAGCACCCGGGTGCCTGCCGGGGCGTGCCGGACGGCGTTGGTGAGCAGGTTCACGAGGACGCGGCGGAGCAGGACCGGATCGGCCCAGAGCGGCGCGAGGTCGGCGTCGAGCGCGAGCTCGATCTCATCCGGCCCGAGCGACAGCTCGTCCAGGGCCGCGAGCACGATCCCCGCGCCGTCGACCGGTCTCCAGGACACGGCGAGCACCCCGGCCTCGACCCGGCTGACGTCGAGGAGGTTCGTGACGAGCCGGGAGAGGGTGTCCAGGCTCTCGTCCGCGGTGGCCAGCAGCTCCGCACGGTCCTCGGGCGACAGCCCGTGCGTCCCGCGCAGCCCGCCCACGGCCGCCATCGCGGCGGCGAGGGGGCGCCGCAGGTCGTGACTGAGCGCGGACAGCAGGGCGCTGCGCACGCGGTCGGTCTCGGCCAGTACCTCCGCCTCGCGGGCGGTCTCCCGCAGCTCCGAATGCTCGATGGCCGCCGCGAGCTGGGCGACGATCGCGTCGCGCAGCCGCCGGCCGGTGGCGTCGAGCGGGTCGCCGTGCAGCTCCAGCGTCGCGCGCGGCTGTCCGTCCGCGCCGCGCCCGACCGGGACGGAGGTGGACCGGCCGTCCGGGAGGGGCTCGCCGTCCCTGGCCAGGATCGTCCCGTCCGCGGCGACGAGGCGTACGCCGCTCAGGCCGAACGCCTCGCGCATCCGGCTCACCAGCG
>NZ_BCRA01000162.1 GCF_001552355.1 Microbacterium resistens NBRC 103078 | reverse complement strand
GGCCACCGCGCGGACGGCGTCGACGAGCGTCGCCGCGTCGGCCGTCTTCAGCAGGAACCCGGCGGCCCCGGCGGCGATCGCCCCGTGCACGAGCTCGTCCTCGTCGAAGCTCGTCAGCACGAGCACGTCCGAAAGCTGCTCCGCGACGATCTCCCGGGTGGCGGAGATCCCGTCCCGGCCCGGCATCCGCAGATCCATCAGCACGACGTCCGGCCGCAATGCCCGCGTGTTGCGGACGGCGACCTCCCCGTCCGCCGCCTCGCCCACGACGTCCACGCCGTGCGCCTCGAGCATGATGCGCAGCCCGGCGCGGATCGCCCCGTGATCGTCCGCGAGCAGGACCGTCGGACGGCGCTCGTCCGGGGACGCGGACGGGGGAGTGGCAGACGGGGGAGTGGCAGACGGGGGAGTGATCATCCGGGCTCCTTCCGGGGCAGGGTGGCGCGGACCGACCAGCCGTCCGCGACCGGGCCGGCGGAGAAGTCGCCGCCCAGAGCGCGGATCCGTGTCGCGATGGTCGCCAGTCCCGTTCCGGATCCGGCCAGCGCCGGGCCGGTCCCGCCTGTGCCGCCGCGGGACTCCACCCGGACCGTGATCCGCTCCGCGTCGCCGGCGAGCAGCACCTCCACCGCCGCGCCGGCCGCGTGCCGGACGCAGTTCGTCAGCGCCTCGCGCACGACGCCCGTGGCCGCCTGACCTACCGGCTCGGAGACCGGTCCCGCCAGCGCGTCGGTGTGCCGGATGCGCAGCCCGGACTCCTCCCCGGCACGCACGAGCGCCGGGATGTCCGCCAGACGCGGGGGAGCGGACAGCGCGCCCCCGGTGTCGCGCAGCACCGAGATCATCGATCGCAGCGCCTCGTGGGCGTCGAGACTCGCGTCGCGCACCGCCCGCAGCGCCGCACGGTCGCGCTCCTCGTCCGGGGGAGTGGACAGCGCCGCCTCGGTGCGGATCGCGATGGCCGAGACGTGACCGGCGACGACGTCGTGCAGCTCCCGGGCCATCACCTCGCGCTCGTCGCGGATCGTCTCGCGCGCGTCGTCCGCGGCCCGCCGGCTCTCCAGCTCGGCCAGCTCCTCGGCCCGCCCCACCGCGACCGCCCACCAGTAGTCCGTGCCGAGGACCGTCCCCATCGCGAGCCCGAGCAGCACGGCCACCCGGACCCCCGTCCCACCGAGGTCGCCGACCCTCACGAACGTGCCGACGAAGACGACGGCGGTGGCCACGCCGATCCCGATCGCGATGCCCTGGCGGATCCGCGCCGAAGAGCGGTGCACGGCGTGCCAGAGGACGTCGAGCAGCACGAGGAGGGACCCGAGGCCGCCCGCCGTGACGAGATCCGCGGCGAACAGCGCCGTCGCCCCGAGCAGGGCGGTGAGCGGGATCCGCTCCCGCAGCGACACGAGCACGCAGCCGGGGAGGGCGAAGACGAGGCTCCACCACGGATCCACCGGAGTCGCGGGGATGCGGAACACGTCCCACATGCCGCTGAGTCCGATCAGCGCCGCGACGACGCTGATGATCGCGAGGCCGAGCGCGTCCCATGCGGCGCGGGGGAGAAGGCGGGCGACACCGGGCAGGACCCGGTCGAGGCCGGGCACCGGCTGCGGGGGGCGGCCGATGTCGCGGATCCGCTCCCCGACCCGCTCGCCGTCACCCCGCTGCATCGCACCATCGAATCACGGTGCGCGGCCCGACGCATCGGTCGAAGGGATGAGCGCCGCGTCCTCCGACCAAAGGATGAGCGGCCGCGCCGCGCCTGCGACCTTCGCCCGATCCGCGTGCGACGCGGACCGGCGAGGGTGGTCGTCATGGAACTCCTCGCGGACTCTCCGCTCGCCCTGACCCTCGCCGTGCTCGCGCTGCTCGACGGGCTCAGCGTCGGCACCCTGCTGATCCCGGTCTTCCTGCTGCTCTCGCCGGGACGCGTGCGGGTCGGACGCATCCTGCTGTACCTGGGCGCGATCACGGCGTTCTACCTGGTGGTCGGCCTTCTGTTCCTGTGGGGACTGGTCAACCTCGTGGACGTCGCCGCGGACTTCTTCGCGTCCACGCCGGGGATGATCCTCCGGCTCGTCGTCGGCGCCGGCCTGCTCATCGGGTCCTTCTTCATCCCGGGGTCGAAGAAGAAGGAGGCGACCGTCGCGGTGCCCACGACGGCGAGCGCGAGCAGTCTGGAATCGGCCGGCGCGGACCGCCCTCTGCCCGGCTTCCGGCCGTCCGTCCCCGACGCCACCGCGCCCCGGGGCGCCGCCTACGCCCCGCCGCCGCCCGTCGCCCTCTCGGGGTCCGCCGGTGGCGGGAACGCCGGGGTCGCCGAGGGAGCCGCGCCGACTCCCCGCCCCGGGCGTCTCGTGCGCTGGCGGGAGAAGCTCCTGGATCCGTCGACGCCCCCGCTGACCGTCATCGGCGTCGCGATCGCCGCCGGTCTCGTCGAGGTGGCCACGATGCTGCCGTACATCGTGGCCATGACGATGCTCGCGGATGCCGGGTACGGCACGCCCGTGCGCGTCGCCGCCCTCGCCGGGTACTGCCTGCTGATGATCGCGCCCGCGCTGATCCTGCTGGTGCTGCGGATCGTCGCCGCACGGCAGATCGAGGGTCCGCTGCGGCGGCTGGGGGACTGGCTGGCCCGCACGGGCGGCGAGACGACCGCCTGGATCGTGGGGATCGTCGGCTTCCTGATCCTTCGCGCGGCCGTGACGGACCTCCGCCTCTTCGAAGCCCTCGACCGGCTGACCTGAGCCCGAGTGGTCAGTTTCTGTGGGTTGAGAGCGCCCGAACCCGCAGAAAGTGACCACTCGACATTAGGCTCGTCGGGTGCGTCTCGTCATCGCCCGCTGCGCCGTCGACTACTCCGGCCGCCTCAACGCCCACCTGCCGCTGGCCACCCGGCTCCTCGTCCACAAGGGCGACGGGAGCCTGCTCGTCCACTCCGACGGCGGCAGCTACAAGCCGCTGAACTGGATGAGCCCGCCGTGCCGGCTCGAGACCGAGACGCCCGGCGAGGAGGAGGCGTCCGCGGGCGTCACCGAGGTCTGGCGGGTCACCCACCAGAAGACCGGCGACGCCCTGCGCGTGCAGATCTTCGAGGTCCTGCACGACTCCGCCCACGAGCTCGGCGTCGACCCGGGACTGCAGAAGGACGGCGTCGAGGCGGACCTGCAGCGGCTGCTCGCGGAACAGGTGGACCGGATCGCGGAGGGCGCGACGCTCGTGCGCCGCGAGTTCCCCACCGCGATCGGCCCGGTCGACCTCATGGTGCGCGACGCGAACGGCGCGGCGATCGCCGTCGAGGTCAAGCGGCGCGGGGACATCGACGGCGTCGAGCAGCTCACGCGCTATCTGGAGCTGCTCGGGCGCGACCCGCATCTCGCGCCGGTCCAGGGGGTGTTCGCCGCCCAGGAGATCAAGCCGCAGGCGCGCGTCCTCGCCGAGGACCGCGGAATCCGCTGCCTCGTGCTCGACTACGAGGACATGAAGGGCATCGAGTCCGGCGCCCCCCGCCTCTTCTGACGCTCGATCCGCCTCGGAGCGCCCGCGGGGTGCCGCCGCGGAGCGCCCGCGGGATCCGCCTCGGAGCACCCCGGGACGTCGCCGCGGACGGGCGAGGGGCGTCGCCGCGGACGGGCGAGGGGCGCCGCCGCCATAGGGTGGAGGCATGCCCGCATCCCCGTACTCCTGCATCCTCTGGGACGTCGACGGAACGATCGCGGATGCCTCGGCCGGCATCCTTCCGCGTCTCGTCGAGGTCCTGACCTCCTTCGGCCGGCCGGCGCCGGCGGAGTCGGAGCTCTCGCTGTGGATCGGGCCCCCGATGTACGAGTCGTTCCAGGTCCGCGGCGGTCTGTCGCCGGCGGATGCGGAGAAGGCGGTGGCGCTGTACCGGGGACTCGCGGCGCGGGACGGGTACGCCGCGTCCGTGCGGATCTACGACGGCGTGCCCGATGTGCTGCGCGCCGTGTCCGCGGCGGGGGTCCCGCAGGCCACGGCCAGCAGCAAGCCGGAGAACCAGGTCACGGCGATCCTCGAGCACTACGGCCTGGCGGGGGAGTTCGTCGTGATGGCGGGTGCCCGGCCCGACATCCCCGGCCGTCACGACGACAAGTCCACCGTCATCGCGAGCGCTCTGGAGCGCCTCACCGCCGCGGGGGTCGACGTCAGCCGCCCCGTCCTCATCGGCGACCGCCACCACGATGTCGAAGGAGCGGAGCCGTTCGGCATCCCGGTGATCTTCGCCGAGTGGGGCTTCGGAGAGCCCGGCGAGGCGGAGGGCGCCCTCGCCCGCGTCTCGACCCCTCTCGACCTCCTCCCCCTCCTCCTCCCCTCGTCCTGACTCTCCCCACCCCCGTCTCTTCCCTCCGTTTGGGGTCCGTGCTGGGGCTGATCCACCCCGAACCCCGCCCCGAACCTCCGAACCGGACCCCAAACCGGCGCAGGGGGAGTCAGGCGGGGGAGAGGGCGTGGTGGCAGGGGACTTCAGTTCGGGGCGGGATCCGGGGGATCGGGGCCCGGTTCGGGGCGGATCAACCCCGAAACGCGCCCCAATTTCCCGGGACGGACCCCAAACCGAGGACCCCAAACCGGGATGGAGCGCCCCGGACACGACAGAGCTCCCCGGGCCTCAGGGCCCGGGGAGCTCTTGATTCCTCCGCGGAGAGACTCCGCGCCGCTGTCAGAGCGGACGGATGTTCTCGGCCTGCAGGCCCTTGGGGCCCTGCGCCACATCGAACTCGACGCGCTGGTTCTCGTCGAGCGAGCGGTAGCCGTTGGACTGGATGGCGGAGTAGTGCGCGAAGACATCCGCCCCACCGTCGTCGGGGGAGATGAAGCCGAAGCCCTTCTCCGCGTTGAACCACTTCACTGTGCCCTGGGTGCTCATTTACTGCCGTTCTGCTGGGGGCGTTGCCGACGCAGGACGCACCGACGCTTCTTACCGTAATGGAGGGAGGGGGGATCACAACACCCCGCGCAAGAAGGAGACATAACCGTTGTCTTAACCGGTGACCCCCGGAGACGAGTGCGGCCCCCACCGCGGGGGGAGCGGTGAGGGCCAAGACGACCGGAGGGTGCGTCCCGATCAGCATATCGCGGATCCGAGAGATTTGTCCCCCATTTGGGGGACAAATCTTGATCCCGGTGGCACAATATATCCCGGAGGACGAGAACGGTCGCGACGGGTTCGACAAGGGGAGAGAGCACCGCCGCGGCACGCTCGTCCGGATCGCTCATCTCGTGATGCCGTCGACCGCTCGCTGGGGGACGGTCGCGGCCGAACTCGTTCGTCTGTCATCGACACCGCCCGATCCAGCGATCCGGCGTCCTCCGCTCCTGGACGTCGGCGAACAGGGGAGCACCGCCCCCGGGACACGAGAGCGGCCCCCTCGAGTGGCCCATTGGGGACTGGGCGACTCGAGGGGGCCCAATCGCACGCACGGGATCGCATGACTCTGGGGTAGTCCCGCCGTCTCTGGGGAATCGGGCGGTGCGATCATCCCCATGTGCGCGCGCCTCCACCATAGGCGAGGGACGCGACGGTTGTCCACGGGGTCCGCTGATCGACAGGGCCCCCTTGACACCGCCCGGGCGTGTCCGTCCTCTGGGCGACGGGCGCGTCAGTCCAGGGGCGGCGGCGGGGTCATGCCGGCCGTTCGCACCGCGACGAGCCGGTCCACCATCTCGCGGAGCCGGTCGACGCCGGAGCGCTCCGGCGAGGAGGACGCGTGCACGAGCATGCTCAGCGCGGCCATCACGAGGGCCACCGCGGCGGCGGCCTCCTGCTCCGACCGCGCGCGCTCGGCGGCGAGGCGCACCAGCTGCTCCCTGGCGGCCCCCATCCACTGCGCGAACGCGGGCAGCAGCTCCGGCCGCTTGAGCACGAGACCCTTCATCCGCCCCCGGTCGACGCCGTCGTCGAGGGACGCCCCGATCAGCGCGCACAGCGCCGGGACCAGCTCGCCGTCGGTCTGCCGGAACCGCTCCGCCGACGCCGCCGAGACGACCGTCTCCGGAAGGTCCAGCGCGGCCGCCGCCTTCGACGGGAAGTAGTTGAAGAAGGTGCGAGGAGACACGTCGACGGCCGCGCAGATCTGCTCGACGGTCATGCCGTCGAGACCGTGCTCCTCGACCAGACGCAGAGCGACCTCGTGGATGGCCTTGCGCGTCTGCATCTTCTTGCGCTCGCGACGACCGGCGCTGTCGGTCGTGTCGACGTTGGTCATCCGCTGCTCCTCCGCGGTTCTCGCCCGCTGCGCCCCTCGGCGAGGGGGCGGATCCGTCGCGCGCGGCGACGGATCCCCGTGCCCATCCTCTCAGCCCCGGTGGACCCGGATGCTCCCGGTGTCGGTCACGCCGGCGAGGTCGGCCTGCTCCTGCAGCGCCGAGACGCGGCGCAGCGGCGGCACGCGGAAGAACCAGGACAGGACGAAGGCGAGCAGCAGCACGCCGAACCCGACCCAGTAGATCGTGACCGTGGACTGCGTGAAGCCGACCATGAACGGCTTCGTGAGCCGTGCGTCGGCGCCCGTGAGGAAGGACGTGTCGCTGATCGACCCGCCGGAGGCGCTCGCGACGTCCGAGTCCTCCGCGCCGATCTGCTTCTCCAGCTCGGGCACGAGCTGGCCGACCCAGTGGCCGCGCTGCGCCGTGTCCGCCCAGTCGACGCGCAGCGACCCGTCGACGACCGTCGCGTGCGCCTTCTCGGCGGCCGCGGCCAGTGCGGCGTCCTGCGCGGCGGGAAGCGCGGCGGCCACCTGCTGGTCGATGACCGCCTGCG
>NZ_BCRA01000161.1 GCF_001552355.1 Microbacterium resistens NBRC 103078 | reverse complement strand
CGGACGCCGCGGCGCTCGCCGCAGCCGACGTCGTCTCCGGCGCTGTTCCGCTCGCCGCCGACCCCTGCGCGGTCGCGGAGCGGGTGGCCGCCGCATCGGGAGCGACCCTGGAGTGGTGCCGTCTCGACGACGGCCCGGGCGTGGCGACCGTGCAGGTTTTCGCGGCGTACGCTGGTATCACCGCCGCCGCCCGATCCCGAGCAGGCCCACCCGAGGCCGCTGCGGGCGGCGGATGAACCGCATGAGGACGACCTCCTCAGGGCGGTGTGTATGGTGTGCTTCGAAGAAAGGACGCACCCGTGGCGCAAGGCAAGAAGCTCGTCATCGTCGAGTCCCCGACGAAGATGCGCTCGATCCAGGGTTACCTCGGCGACGGCTACGAGGTGCTCAGTTCGGTCGGGCACATCCGCGACCTCGCGGACAAGAAGGACATCCCCGCCTCCGACAAGCAGGCGTACGGGAAGTACTCGATCGACGTCGAGAACGACTTCGACCCGTACTACGTCGTCAGCGACCGCAAGACGAAGACGGTCGCCGAGCTCAAGCGCGCGCTCAAGGACGCCGACGAGCTCCTGCTCGCGACCGATGAGGACCGCGAGGGCGAGGCCATCGCCTGGCACCTCCTGGAGACGCTCAAGCCCAAGGTGCCGGTCAAGCGCATGGTGTTCCACGAGATCACCAAGGACGCGATCCAGGCGGCCGTGGGAAACACGCGCGAGCTCGACCTCGCCCTGGTCGACGCCCAGGAGACCCGCCGCATCCTCGACCGCCTCTACGGCTGGGATGTGTCCCCGGTGCTCTGGTACAAGGTGAAGTCCGGGTTGTCCGCCGGGCGCGTGCAGTCCGCGGCCACTCGCATGATCGTGGACCGCGAGCGCGAGCGGATGGCCTTCATCTCCGTCGAGTACTGGGACGTCGACGCCCAGGCCGCCGCGGGGGCCGGTACCGGGTTCCGCGTCCGACTGGTGCGCGTCGACGGCGGGCAGCTCGCCCGGGGGACCGACTTCGACGACTCCGGGAAGCTCAAGAAGGCCGTCGTCGTCCTCGACGAGGCGCGGGCGCAGGCGCTCGCCGCCGCGATCGAGGACGCCGGATCCGGCACCGTCACCAAGGTCGAGGCGAAGCCCGGCACGCGCAGCCCCTATGCCCCGTTCACCACCTCCACGATGCAGCAGGAGGCGGGGCGCAAGCTCTCGATGACCGCGAAGCAGGCGATGAGCGTCGCCCAGCGGCTGTACGAGAAGGGGTACATCACCTATATGCGTACGGACTCGACCGCGCTGAGCAGCCAGGCCGTCCAGGCGGCCCGCGAGCAGGCGGTCGCGCTCTACGGAGATGCGTCCGTGCCGCTCAAGCCGCGCGTCTACAAGTCGAAGAGCAAGAACGCGCAGGAGGCGCACGAGGCGATCCGCCCGTCGGGGGAGCACTTCCGCACGCCCGCCTCGCTGGCGAGCCAGCTCGACCGCGAGGAGCAGCGGCTCTACGACCTCATCTGGAAGCGCACGGTCGCCAGCCAGATGGCGGACGCGAAGTACGAGACGACCACGGTCACCCTCGCGGTGGACGCGGCCGGCCAGTCCGCGGAGTTCACCGCGTCGGGAACCGTGTACACCTTCAAGGGCTTCCTGGAGGCGTACGAGGAGGGCCGCGACGAGAAGCGCGGCGATGACGCGAACGCGGAGAACCAGTCCCTCCCTGCCGTCGCCGTGGGCGACGAGCTCGCCGTCTCGGACGCGCAGGCCAAGTCCCACCGGACCACGCCGAAGCCCCGCTACACCGAGGCCTCGCTGGTGAAGGCGCTGGAGGAGCACGGCATCGGCCGCCCCTCGACGTTCGCCAGCATCATCGGCACCGTCATCGATCGCGGGTACGCCACCAAGCGGGGCCAGGCGCTCGTGCCGACGTGGCTGGCGTTCAGCGTCGTGCGGCTCATGGAGCAGCACTTCTCGGATCTGATCGACTACGACTTCACCGCCTCCCTGGAAGACGATCTCGACGCCATCGCCCGGGGCGAGCAGAAGCGCGTCGAGTGGCTGCGCTCGTTCTACTTCGGCTCCGACGCCCACGTCGGGCTCCGGCAGATCGTCGACAACCTCGGGGAGATCGACGCACGCGCCCTCAACGCGACGCGGATCACCGACACCGCCACCCTCCGCTTCGGCAAGTACGGCCCCTACCTGGAGGTCGTCGACCCGGCGAACCCCGACGCCAAGCCGCGCATCGTCAACGTCCCGGAGGACCTCGCCCCGGACGAGCTCACCGCGCAGAAGGCGCAGGAGCTCATCGACGCACCGGTCGCGGGCGATCGGGTCCTCGGGGAGAACCCCGAGAACGGCAAGGTCATCGTCGTCAAGGACGGCCGGTTCGGTCCCTACGTCCAGGAGAACGACCCGGAGCCCGAGGAGCAGGTCGACGAGGCCACCGGCGAGATCCTGCCCGCCGCGGCGCCGGCGAAGAAGTCGACGAAGAAGAAGGAGGCCGCGCCGAAGCCGCGCACCGCCTCGCTCCTGCGTTCGATGTCGGTCGACACGATCGACCTGGAGACGGCGCTGAAGCTGCTCAGCCTTCCCCGCGTCGTCGGCGTGGACCCCGCGACGAACGAGGAGATCACCGCGCAGAACGGACGGTTCGGCCCGTACCTGAAGAAAGGCACGGACTCCCGCTCCCTGGAGTCGGAGCAGCAGATCTTCGACATCACGCTGGAGCAGGCGTTGGAGCTCTACGCCCAGCCGAAGTACGGCGCGCGGCGTGCGTCGAGCGCGCTCGCCGAGTTCGAGGCGGATCCGGTCAGCGGCAAGCCGATCCGGATCCGCGACGGACGCTTCGGCCCGTACGTGACCGACGGCGAGACCAACGTCACGATCCCGCGCGGCCAGCAGCCCAGCGACATCACCTTCGAGATCGCCGTGCAGATGCTCGCCGACAAGCGCGCGAAGGGACCTGCTCCCAAGCGTGGCCGTGCGGCGGCGACGAAGAAGGCACCGGCCAAGAAGGCTCCCGCGAAGAAGTCCGCCGCGAAGGCGCCCGCCAAGAAGTCCGCGGCGGAGGTGTCGGCGGCGCGGTCGGCGGCCGCGAAGAAGGCGGCGGCGACCCGCGCGGCGAACGCGAAGAAGAAGGCGGATTCATGACCCCAGGGCGCGGGCTCTGGATCACGTTCGAGGGCGGTGACGGCTCGGGCAAGACGACGCAGGCGACGCTGCTCGCCGATCGTCTCCGGGAGCAGGGACGCACGGTCGTGCGTACCCGGGAGCCCGGGGGATCGGAGGTCGGCGTCCTCATCCGCGACATCGTGCTCCACCACCGCGGCGACATCGCTCCCCGCGCCGAGGCACTCCTCTACGCCGCCGACCGGGCGCACCACGTCGCCACCGTCGTTCGTCCCGCCCTGGACCGGGGCGAGGTCGTGATCCAGGATCGCTATCTGGACTCCTCGGTCGCCTACCAGGGGGCCGGCCGCGTCCTCGACGGCGACGAGGTCCGCGGACTGTCGCTCTGGGGCGCGGAGGGCGCGCTTCCCGACCTCACCGTGCTCCTCGACCTCGATCCCGTCGTCGCCCGGGCACGCCTGGACGCCGACGACAAGCCGTTCGACCGCCTGGAGGCGGAGCAGGAGGAGTTCCACGGACGGGTCCGCGCGGCCTTCCTCGCCCTCGCGGATGCGGAGCCCGAGCGGTTCCTCGTGCTGGATGCGACCGACGACCCGCAAACGATCGCCGCCCGCGTGGCGGCACGGGTCGACGAACTCGGCGCCTGATCCCTTCCCCGTCCGGAGTCGGGGCGCGTTCCGGGAGGAATGGGCCCCACGACGAGCCCCGAACGACCACTGCGGACCCCAAACCCGGAGGTGAGGGGGAGGAGAGGGGCGGGGGGAAAGGGAGTGTCGGGAGGCGCGGCTAGGCTGAATCCATGCCCGACCCCGTCACTGCCCCCTTTCCGTGGACGGACGTCTGGGGGCAGGAGGAGGCGGTGCGGGCGCTGCGCGCGGCCGCGGCGGATCCGGAGGCCCTCGCGCACGCGTGGCTCATCACCGGCCCGCCCGGGTCGGGGCGCTCCACGCTCGCCTACGCCTTCGCCGCGGCTCTCATCGCCGAGGGGCCGGACGACGAGGCGACCATGCGCCAGGTCCTCGCGCGCACGCATCCGGACGTCACGGCCCTGCGCACCGACAAGGTGATCATCACGATCGCCGAGGCGCGCGCGCTCGTCGAGCGTTCCTACTTCGCCCCCTCGTCGGGACGTTACCGCGTCATCGTCGTCGAGGACGCGGACCGGATGGTGGAGAGGACCTCGAACGTCCTGCTGAAGGCGCTCGAGGAGCCGCCGGAGCGGACGGTGTGGATCCTGTGCGCTCCGAGCGAGGCGGATCTGCTTCCCACGATCCGCTCGCGCGTGCGGCCGTTGCGCCTGCGGGAGCCGGAGGTCGACGACGTCGCCCGGCTGATCGTCCACCGCACGGGCGTCTCCCCGGAGATCGCCGAGCAGGCGGCGCGGCATGCGCAGCGGCACATCGGGATGGCTCAGCGCCTGGCCACCGACGAGGCCGCGCGGATCCGCCGTGACGACACCATGCGCGCGGTCCTCGGCGTGCGCGGCGTCGGCGACGCCGTGGAGGTGGCTGGGCGCATCGTCCAGGCGGCGACGGAGGACGCCAAGGCCCTCACCGCCGAGCGGGACGCCGCGGAGCGTGAGTCGCTGCTGCGGACGGTCGGGATCGCCGAGGGCCAGGCCGTTCCGCCGGCGCTGCGGGCGCAGGTCTCCGCGCTCGAGGACGAGCAGCGCAAACGTGCGACCCGGAGCCTTCGCGACGGCATCGACCGCGTGCTCACGGACCTGCAGTCGCTGTTCCGCGACGTCGTGCTGCTGCAGTTCGGTCGCACCGACGACCTGATCAACCGCGAGCTGAGCGATCAGCTCGCCGCGCTCGCGGACGCCTGGCCGGCCACGCGTACGCTGGACGTGCTCGACCACCTGGCGGAGACCAGGGAGTCGCTGGAGCGCAACGTCGCTCCGACCCTCGCCCTCGAGAGCTTGCTCGTCACCGTGACGAGCGGGAGGAAACCGTGAAGAACCGATCGACCCGGCGGATCCGCCGCCTCGCGACCGTCCTGGCGGGCCTCGCCGTCGCCTCCGTCGCCCTCTCCGGATGCCTGTACGCGATGATCCCGCCGGGGACGTCCTCGTCGCCGCTGCCGGAGCGCACCACGGAGCCGGACACGAGCGGCGTGTCCGAGGAGCTGATGCCCTTCTACGCGCAGAAGCTCGACTGGAAGCCGTGCTCGTCCGGGATGGAGTGCACGACCGTCACGGCTCCGCTGGACTGGTCCGCCCCGCAGGCCGGGGAGATCGACCTCGCGGTGGTGCGCCACCGCGCGGAGGGCACGCCGGCCGGTTCCCTTCTGACGAACCCCGGCGGTCCCGGCGCGAGCGGCCTCGACTTCATCTCGGAGAGCATCGACTACGCCGTGGGACCGGACGTCATCGCGGCGTACGACGTCATCGGCTTCGACCCGCGCGGCGTGGGCCAGTCGACGGCCGTGCGCTGCTTCGACGCCGCGGAGATGGACGAGTACCTCTACGCGATCCCCGAGGGCGTGCGCGGCTCCGACGAGTGGACGGCGGAGCTCGACGAGGCCAACGCCCGTTTCGCACAGGCGTGCGAGGCCAACAGCGGCGGGATCCTGCCGTACATCACGACGATCAACTCCGCGCGCGACATGGACCTGCTGCGCGCGGTGCTCGGCGACAAGAAGCTGAACTATCTCGGCTACTCCTACGGCACCTTCCTCGGGGCCACCTACGCGAACCTGTACCCGGAGCGCGTCGGCCACCTGGTGCTGGACGGGGCGATCGACCCGGCCGTCTCGGGCCTGGACGTCAGCACCACGCAGGCGCTCGGCTTCGAGTCTGCGCTGCGGGCCTACATGGCCGACTGCCTGTCCGGGAACGACTGCGCGTTCAACGGCACCGTGGACGAGGCGATGGCGGATCTCGGCGCGCTCCTGGCGAGCGTGGACCGGGTGCCGCTGCAGAACGGCGACGGCCGGATGCTGGGCGCCGACGCCCTGATGACCGCGATCATCTCCGCCCTCTACTCGCAGGACAGCTGGTCCTACCTCACGGACGCTCTCAGCGGTGCACTCGAAGGGGATCCGAGCACCGCGTTCTTCCTCGCGGACTTCTACAACGGCCGGACCCAGAACGGCGAGTACGAGGACAACTCGTCGGAGGCGTTCCGGGCCTACAACTGCATGGACTACCCGGTGGAGGACGACCCGCAGGCCGAGGCGGCCGCGAAGGCGCTGATCGCGGAGAAGGCTCCGACGATCGCGCCGTACTGGGAGGGCGCGGATCCGTGCGCCGTCTGGCCCTATCCGCCCACCGGCACCCGCGGCGAGATCACCGCGCCCGGTGCGGGGCCGATCCTCGTCGTGGGCACCACCAACGACCCGGCGACGCCGTATGACTGGTCGGTGTCGCTGGCCGAGCAGCTCGAGGGCGGGGTGCTCATCACCCGCGTGGGGGAAGGGCACACCGGATACAACAAGGGCAACCGCTGCGTCGACAGCGCCGTCGACGGCTTCTTCCTCGACAGCACGGTGCCGGAGGACGGCCTGCGCTGCGAGTAGGACGAGCGCGCCTGCGCGCCGGGGCCCGGCCGACCCACGTGGTCGGCCGGGCCCTCGCCGTCTCGCGTGCCCACCGCCATCGGCGCGGCCGTGCGGCCGCTGGGTATGCTGGTCCCGTGCTCAGGCAGCAGCGATTTCGGAACCCCCGGCCGGGACATGGCCGCGGGGTCCTCGACGCGCGCTAGC
>NZ_BCRA01000160.1 GCF_001552355.1 Microbacterium resistens NBRC 103078 | reverse complement strand
CCCCGGCGCCGCGCCGGCGCCACCGCAGCAGCACGAGGGTCGGGATCCCCACCAGGAGGGCGGCGAGCACCCAGGTGCCGGGCGCCACGGCGACGGCGGTCACGCGCGCGGTCGCCTGCTCGACGACCGGGACGTCGCCGGAGACCGTGGTCAGGACCGTGGGCGCGACGGCGATCGAGGCGGTGAAGAACGGCGACCACGCCGGGATCCCGTCGATCCGGGCGTCCACCCGGACGGCGGCGTCCGGGAGCAGCTCCGACAGCTGCGGGACCCCCGTGGAGCCGTCCGTGACCGAGGTGACCGCCACGCCCTGCACGTCCACCTGCTGCGGACCGGACAGCCGGGTGTTCCCCGTGTTCGTGACCGCGTAGCCCACCTGCGCGGACGCCGGCTCCCAGGGCCAGAAGCCGGTCTGCACCTGGAGCGCCGTGTCCGACAGGCCGAGTCCCGCGGTGAGCTCCCCGGAGACGGCGACGGTGACGCGCGTGGCGTAGCGCATGTCGACCGAGACGACGTCGCCGGTCTGCTGCCGCACGGTCAGCAGGGCCCCGGCGTGCTCCCCCGGTGCCGCGTCGGCGGGGACGGTGACCGAGAACGGGACGCGCGCCTGGGCGCCCGGAGCGATCGTGACGCTCTCGGTCGCGGGGGCGATCCAGGATCCGATCGCGTCCGCCGGGGTCTCGTCGCCGGCCCGGGCGAAGTCGAGCGCTCCCTCGCTGGTCGTCTCGCCGCCCGCTCCCTGGACGGCCAGGACGAGCTCGGTCGAGCCCGAGTTGCGGACGAGGACGGCGTCGTCGATGCGCGCCCCGGGGTCCACGGCGTACGCGAAGTTGGTGCGTTCCTCGCCGACGGCGGTGATCACCGGCGTCATGCTCCACGCGACGCCCTGCGCCTCGTCGGCGGGGGTCTCCGCGGCGGCGGCCGCCGGGGCCGCGGTGAGGGCGGCGGAGCCGGCGAGGACGAGGACGAGGGCCGCGCGGGCGGCGAAGGGGGTGCGGTTCATGCGTTGCTGTCCTTCCTTGCGGGATCGTCGGAGGGCCTGCGGGGCGGAGCGCCCGCCCCGCAGGCCCAGCCGTGCTACTGGACGACCGTGATCGTCAGCGTCGAGGTGTAGTCGCCGGCGGCCTGACCCACGGGCAGGCGCAGGTCGAGGCCGGCTCCGATCGTGGCGGTGTCGGTGCCCTTGAACTCGTCGCTGTCCGAGGAGGCGAGCAGCGACGGCACGGACAGGCCGCCGTTCTCCCCCGGCCGGACGGTCTTGCCGGGCTGGGCGTCGGCACCGGGGTGCTTGACGAACGGGGACCAGCCGAGCGACTCCGCGGAGAACTCCTCCTCGCCCGCGACGAACCCGGAGGCCTTCGCGGTGAGCGCCCAGGCGCCGGCCGGCGCCGACCGGGTGTCCGTGACGAGGAGGTCGTTCAGCGCTCCCTGCGCGACGAGGCTGTCGCCGAGCGCGGTCGCCGTGCCGAGCGAGACGACGTCCTGGGAGCTGAACCGCCAGGTGAACTCGCCGCTGGGCACGCTCGGGCCGCCCTCGGGGATCTCCACGGCCATGAGCTGCTCGTTCTCACCGGGCTCCTCCGGCTGCTCCGGCTCCTCGGGGCGGTGCTGGTTGTAGCGGAGGTTCCAGCCGACGAGCTGGTCCGGGCGGTTCGTGATGATCCCGTCCACGCCGTACGCGGTCAGCGTCTGCCACTGCTGGGCGTTGTCCACCGTCCAGACGAACACGCCGACGCCCGAGGCGTGGGCGGCCGCGACGGACTCGGCCGTGACGCTGTTCGGGTTGACGGCGTCCGCCCCGAGCGCGATCCCGCGGTCGATCACGTCCTGGTTCAGCTCGCCGACCAGCCAGCCGAGAGTCAGATCCGGCGCCACCGCGGCGATGTTGCCCACCGTCAGGGCGCTGAAGCTCTGCGCGAACGTGCGGTCGGCGACGCCGTGCGCGTTGATCATGTCGACCGTCATCTGCGTCTGCGCGACGTCCCAGTCGCCCTTGTACTCCAGCAGCAGGTCCGCGCCGCCCCCGGCGACATAGGTCAGCACCTCGTCCAGGGTCGGGATGCGGGTCCCCGCGAACGCGTCGGAGAACCAGGACCCGGCATCCAGCGCGCGGATCTGCTCGAGGGTCAGGTCGCGCACGGCCCCGCTGCCGTCGGTCGTGCGGTCGACGGTGTCGTCGTGGATCACGACCGGCACGCCGTCCTTGGTCAGGGCGATGTCGATCTCGAAGAGGTCGGCGCCGGCGCGGGACGCGGAGACGAACGCGGGCATCGTGTTCTCGGGGGCGACCGAGGAGTTGCCGCGGTGGGCGGCGACGATCCCGGTGTCGCCCGGCTGGACGAGGTCGATCGGCGGCGCCGGCTCCAGCGCCGTGATCTCCACGTTGTCGAAGCTCACGGTGGAGCGGTTCGCGATGAGCCCCATCACGCCGTCCTGGGTGCGGACCAGCTGACGGGTGGACATGATCTCGACCCCGTCGACGAACCACGTGCCCCGCCCGCCGCGGACCTCGACGCGCAGGTGCGCGTCCGTGCCGATCCCGATCGCCTCGGCGGTGGACCCGGTGTCGGTGACGTTCCAGGCGTCCGCCGGCGTGCGCTGGGCGAACTCCACCCCGTTCGCGGCGTTGGAGCCGTTGCGCAGGGCCGCCTGCTGCCACGGGTGGGAGCCGTCGGCGGGTGCGTCCAGCAGCAGCGACAGCCAGCGGGCGCTGTCCGCGGCCTGCTCGAAGCGCACGTCCACGTCGAAGGCGAAGTCCTTCAGGTGCGACCCGAAGGTGATCTTCGCGTCCTGGGCCCCGCTGGTGCCGACGAGCCGGCCGTCCGCGACCTTCCAGTCCCCGGCGATCGCGTTCCACCCGTCCGGGAGCGTGCCGTCGTCGAAGGCCTCCGAGAGGACGACGTCGCCCGGGGCGACCTCGGCGGATGCCGTGGCCGGCGTCTGGGCGTGCGCGGCCGGCACGGCGACGAGCCCCGCCGTGAGCGCCGCCGCCGTCGCGGTCACGGCGAGAGCCGTCCCCGCGCGTCGGGCGCTCCGCGTGATGCGCATGGTCATGAGATGCGTTCCTTCCCTGTCCGAATCGGCCGCGCGCGATGCGCGACAGGGTCAGTCAAGGAACGGCGGATCACCGCCGGCGGACCGGGCGCTGCACGGCTCCTCGCCGCGCGGTGAACGTTCCCGCACCCGGCCTGACCGTTCGGCCGGGGTGTCAGAACGGGCCGCGGGCGCTCAGGCGGTGCGGGCCCGGTCGCGGCCCCGCCGCCACTGCCCAGGGGCCGCGTTGACGAGGCTGAACGCCGTGACCGTCCCCAGATAGCGGTCGTCGCTGAGCTCGAACGGACGACCGTCGACGGTGCGCACGGTCCGCTCGACGCGCAGCAGCGGCGTGGCGCTCGGCGACTCCAGCAGCCGTGCGTCCTCGGGCGTCGCCGCCATCGCGGAGATCCGGTGCTCGCCGTGGGCGAGGCCGGGTCCGCCCTCGCGCTCGACGACCTCCATGATCGACCGGGCGTCCTCGGGAAGGGTGGACAGCAGCGGGATCAGCCACGCGGGGTAGGTCGTGCGCTTGACCATCGCCGGCACGTCGTCGAGGGTCTGCACCCGCGTGATCCGCAGCACCGGCGCGCGATCGGCCACGCCGAGCTCCCGCGCCTCCTCGGCCGTCGCCCGCCCCTCCACGCTGCGCACCGTCCGCCCGCCGGGGCGCAGGCCCGTGGCGAGCGCCCACTGCCCGAACGAGCGCAGCTCGGTGACGTCCTGCATCCGCGGCGCCTCGTGCACGTACCACCGTGCGCCGCGCCGGCTCACCCTCCGGTACGACTCCTCCACGTCCTGCAGCGCCCGGTGGATCGTGCCCCGGGCGACGCCGAAGCGGGCCGCGAGCATCGCCTCGCTGGGCAGCGGCGTGCCGGGACGATAACGCCCGCCCTCGATCTCCCGCAGGATCATCCGGGCGATGCGGAGGTGCTTCGGAGCGGTGTCACGGGCGCGCATGGGGCCATCGTGGCGCGCGCCGGTGAACGGCAGGTGGCGCGGGAGGGACGCCATCCGTCTCCCAGGTCCGGCACGGGGGCCGGCGGGTAGGATCACAGCAGCGCACCGGGGCGCCCCGGGACGACGCCGGAAGGGACCGCATGGAAGCCTCCTCCACGCCGATGGACGCTGCGGCGTTCGCCGCGCAGACATCCGCCATCCTGGCCTCGGTCGCGGAGGTGATCGACGGCAAGGAGCAGGCCCTGCGCAGCGCACTGGTCTGCCTGCTCGCCGAGGGCCACCTGCTCATCGAGGACGTGCCCGGCGTCGGGAAGACCATGCTCGCGCGGGCCCTCGCGGCCAGCATCGACGCGACCGTGCGCCGCATCCAGTTCACCCCGGACCTGCTGCCCGGCGACGTGACCGGGGTGAGCGTCTACAACCCGGTGGAGCGCGAGTTCGAGTTCAAGCCCGGCGCGGTGTTCGCGCACATCGTCATCGCGGACGAGATCAACCGCTCCTCCCCCAAGACGCAGTCCGCGCTCCTGGAGGCCATGGAGGAGGGGCAGGTGACGGTGGACGGACGCACGCACCCGCTTCCGGATCCGTTCCTCGTCGTCGCCACGCAGAACCCCCTGGAGATGGAGGGCACCTACGCGCTGCCCGAGGCCCAGCGCGACCGCTTCATGATGCGGATCTCGATGGGCTACCCCGACGCCGCCGCCGAGACGCTCATGCTCCGACAGCGCGACACGGTCAACCCGCTCGACACGATCCGGCCCGTGCTGGCCGCCGCGGACGTCACCGGGCTGATCGCCTGGGCGCGCTCGATCCACGTCGCCCCCGCCGTCGAGGAGTACGCCGTCGCGCTCGCCCAGGCGACGCGCACGGATCCGAACCTCCACCTGGGGGCGAGTCCCCGGGCCACCCTCCAGCTGGTGCGCGCCGCGAAGGTGCACGCCGCGCTGGACGGCCGGGAGTTCGTCATCCCCGACGACGTGTCCCAGCTGCTGCCCGCCGTATTCTCGCACCGGCTGATCCCCGCCCGCGGGGCGCACCGCGCCGGTGCCCGCCCGATCGAGCAGGCCCTCGCCCACATCGTCGAGCGCACCCCGGTGCCGGTGGGCGCCGCCCGCTGACCGACCGCGCGGCGAGACGGATGCGGAGGGACGGACGCGACATGGCGGACGACAAGCGCGGACGACGGCGCCGGGCGCCCCGACACCGCCCGCTGACCGGCCGCGGCGCCGCCGCGCTGGTCCTGGGCCTGGTCTGCGTCGTCGCGGCGAACGTGCTCGGCACGCCCGTGCTGCTGTACCTCGGCGTGCTGCTGTTCGCCCTCGTCGCCCTCGCCGCGCTCGCGGTGGCCCTCCCCCGCCGAAGCGGCGCCGTGACCCGCACGATCGCGACCGACCTCCTCCCCGTGGGCGAGAGCTCCTCCGTGCTCGTGCGCTTCGGCCTCCGGTCCGTGACGGGTCCGCCGGTCGGATTCTGGCAGGACGCGCTGCCGCCGTCCGTGCGCGGCGACGCGTCCGGGCCGTTCCCGCCCGAGCGGGCGAACCGTACGGAGCGGACCGCGGACGGGGTGCCCTTGACCCTGACGTACGAGATCCAGGGCGTGCGCCGCGGTCTCTGGTCGCTCGGCCCGTTCACGCTCACCACGACCGATCCGTTCGGACTCGTGCGCCGTCGCCAGGACTTCGGCGAGACCCGGCCGATCACGGTGGTCCCCGAGGTGGTCGCCCTCGCCCCCCTCCACGACCGCGTCGGCGCCGCCGGGGGCACCGCGCAGACGTCGTCCAGCCGGCTCGGTCAGGGCGCGGACAACCTGTCTCCGCGCCGCTACGTCTCCGGGGACTCCATGCGCCGGATCCACTGGCGAGCCACCGCGCACCGCGGCGACCTCATGGTGCGCCAGGAGGAGCAGGAGTCGAGCCCGGACGCCGTCGTGGTGCTGGATCGCGCCGGCGTGCGCTGGCCGCGCTCCTCGTCCGGGTCCGTCGTCGGCGGCGCCGCGGACGACGCGTTCGAACGCGCGGTGTCCGCCTGCGCCTCGATCGCCCTGCATCTGTCGGATCACGGCTACGCCGTGGACGTCGTCGACGCCACGGGAGTGCTCCTGGGCCGGCTCCGCGGCGGCGAGGACGATCGCGACGGACTCCTCGTGGCCCTCGCGGCGACCTCTCCGCGCAGCGGTGAACGCGACGCCCACCTGGCACCGGCCGTGGGCGGGCACCTGCTCGGGCCGCTCGTGGTGGTGACCGGGGCGCTCGGGACCGACAGCGCCGGCGTCTTCCCGCACGGCGGCGCCGCCACCCCGATCCTGCTGGCGACGGACCCCGCACCGCGGGCGCTGGAGGCGGCCGCCTCCCAGGGCTGGCTCACCGGTCGCCTGGACGAGGACGTCGCCGCTTCCTGGGCCGATGCCGTGCCCACGCCCGTGTCCGAAGGGGGCCGCCGTGCCCGCCCGTGACCAGGGATCCTCCGCCGCCTGGCAGGGGCCCGTCCTCTCCTCGCCCCACGCGACCGGCGGCGCCGGCGCAGAGCGAGGCACGGGCGTCGTGGGCGCCGCCCTGATCACGGCCCTCTGCCTCGCCGTCGCCGTCTGGCCCCTGCTCGGCGTGATCCAGGCGGGCCGCTGGAGCGCGGACGCGCTCGGCGTCGCACTCGGCGTGCTCGTCGCCGGCGTGGCGCTACGGCTCCTCCTGCGCGGACGCCCGCGCGCAGCGATGATCCCCGTGGTGCTGGCCGGGCAGGCGCTGGCCGCGTCCGTCATGCTGACGGTCCTGGAGTTCCGCGCCGAGGCGCTCGCGGGCGTCCTCCCGACGCCGGAGGCGGCGCGGGCGTTGCCGCCGCTGTTCGCGCAGGCCTGGCAGGAGGTGCTGCTGGGATCCGCGCCGCTGGAGTCCACGCGCCCCGTCGCCGTGGTGATCGCCCTGGGCGTCGCCGCGCTGGCGATCGTGCTTGACCTGCTCGTCGTCGTGCTGCGGCTGCCGCTGCTGGCCGTGCTCGCCGTGGCGGGTGTGGGGGTGGTCCCGGCGGCGGC
>NZ_BCRA01000159.1 GCF_001552355.1 Microbacterium resistens NBRC 103078 | reverse complement strand
TGTGCCCAGCGACGCCCCGCCGCCGCCGCGCGCCTGGGCCGATCGGAACCCCGAGGCCGACGCCCGGCTGAAGGCAGCGCGCCCCGTGGTCGAAGCGCGCGCGGAGGAACTGCGCATGCCCACGGAGAACCTCCTCACGCCGGACTCGCTCCGCCGCGTCGCCTGGGAGCCGCCGAGCGTGATCGATGAAGCGACGATCGGCGAGGCGCTCGCGGAGCTCGGGGCGCGCCCCTGGCAGGTTGAGGAGACCGCACAGCGGATCGCACTCGCGTTTGTGGATGCCACGCAAACCGGTGAAGACCGTCCCGACGCGACTTCGTAGGTTCGATCCAACCGATTCCCTCGGGGCGCCACCGACCCTCCTAGGCTGGGGACAACCCTGATAACTGGAGGCAGAGTGGCCGAGATCTCGGACGTCTTCTTCGTCGATGGAGTGCGCACCCCCTTCGGGCGCGCCGGCGAGAAAGGCATGTACTGGAACACCCGCGCGGACGACCTGGCGGTCAAGGCGACGATCGGGCTGATGGAGCGCAACGGCGGGGTCCCGCTGGACCGCATCGACGACGTGGCGATCGCCGCCACGTCCCAGACCGGAGACCAGGGCCTCACCCTCGGACGCTCCGTCGCGATCCTGGCAGGCCTTCCGCAGACCGTGCCCGGTCTCGCGGTCGAGCGCATGTGCGCCGGGGCCATGACGAGCGTCACCACCATGGGCGCCTCGATCGGCGTCGGCATGTACGACCTGGCGATCGCCGGCGGGGTCGAGCACATGGGGCGTCATCCCATCGGCAGCAACGCCGACCCCAACCCGCGCTTCGTTGCGGAGAAGATGGTGGACCCGGGCGCGCTCAACATGGGGGTGACGGCGGAGCGGATCTTCGACCGATTCCCGCACCTCACCAAGGAGCGCTCCGACCGCTTCGGCATGCTCAGCCAGCACAAGGTGCAGGCCGCCTACGACGCGGGCAAGATCCAGCCGGACCTCGTGCCCGTGGCCGTCAAGGGCGCCGACGGCGCCTGGGGCCTCGCGACCGAGGACGAGGGCCGCCGCCCGCAGACGACCATGGAAGACCTCGCCGGTCTCAAGACCCCGTTCCGCCCGCACGGACGCGTCACCGCCGGCACCTCCTCCCCGCTCACGGACGGTGCGACGATGTCGCTGCTCGCCGGCGGCGGCGCGGTGAAGGAGTTCGGCCTCTCGCCGAAGATGCGGATGGTCTCCTTCGCGTTCGCCGGCGTGCAGCCGGAGATCATGGGCATCGGTCCCATCCCGTCGACCGAGAAGGCGCTGAAGAAGGCCGGTCTCACGATCGACGACATCGGGCTGTTCGAGCTCAACGAGGCGTTCGCGATCCAGGTCATCTCGCTGCTGGACCACTTCGGCATCGCCGACGACGACCCCCGCGTCAACCCGTGGGGCGGCGCGATCGCGCTGGGTCACCCGCTCGCGGCCTCGGGCGTGCGTCTGATGATCCAGCTCGCCGCGCAGTTCGCCGAGCGTCCGGACGTCCGCTACGGCCTCACCGCCATGTGCGTGGGCCTCGGCCAGGGCGGTTCGGTCATCTGGGAGAACCCGTTCTACGACGGCAAGAAGCGCAAGTGAGGGATGCAGGAATGACGAACTACGACGCCATCGACTTCTCCCCCATCCAGGCTCTCACCGAGGGCGAGGTGGTCACGCACTCCCCCGTGCGCGACGTCCGCCTCCCCTCCGGCAAGGTGCTCGCGCTGATCACCCTGGACAACGGCCGCGACCACACCCGCCCGAACACGCTGGGCCCCGCGACCCTGACCGAGCTCGGCGAGACGCTCGCCGGGCTCAAGGCCCGGGCGGCCGCCGGCGAGATCCAGGCGGTCGGCATCACCGGCAAGCAGTACATCCTCGCCGCCGGCGCCGACCTGTCCGACATCAGTCGGGTCGGCTCCCGCGACAACGCCCGGCTCATCGCGCAGCTCGGCCACAAGGTTCTCGGCTCGCTGTCGGAGCTGGGCGTGCCGTCGTTCGCCTTCGTCAACGGGCTCGCGCTGGGCGGCGGCATGGAGATCGCGCTCAACTCCACCTACCGCACGGTGGACGCCTCCGCCGCGGCGCTGGCGCTGCCCGAGGTCTTCCTCGGGATCATCCCCGGCTGGGGCGGCGCCTACCTCCTGCCGAACCTCATCGGCATCGAGAACGCGCTCGAGGTCGTCATCTCCAATCCGCTCAAGCAGAACCGCATGCTGAAGCCGCAGCAGGCGTTCGAGCTGGGCATCTTCGACGCCATCTTCCCGGCCGCGAACTACCTCGAGGACTCGCTCCGCTGGGCGGACGCCGTCCTCGGCGGCAAGAAGGTCGAGCGCAAGAACGAACCGGGCAAGATCGAGCGCCTCACCAAGTGGCCGATCGCCATCAAGATGGCGCGCGGCATGCTCGAGTCCAAGATCGGCACCGTGCCGAAGTCCCCGTACGTGGCCCTCGACCTGCTCGACAAGGCCAAGAGCGGCACGAGGGAAGAAGGCTTCGCCCGTGAGGACGAGGCGCTCGCCGATCTCGTGACCGGCGACCAGTTCGCCGCGTCGATGTACGCGTTCGACCTCGTCCAGAAGCGGGCGAAGCGACCGGTCGGCGCGCCCGACAAGGAGCTCGCGAAGAAGGTCACGAAGGTCGGCATCATCGGCGCCGGGCTCATGGCGAGCCAGTTCGCCCTGCTGTTCGTGCGCCGGCTCCAGGTGCCCGTGCTCATCACCGACCTGGATCAGGCCCGCGTCGACAAGGGCGTCGCCTACATCCACGAGGAGATCAAGAAGCTCGAGGCCAAGGGGCGCCTCGACGCCGACACCGCGAACAAGCTGCGTGGGCTGGTCACCGGCACCACGGACAAGACCCTCTACGCGGACTGCGACTTCGTCATCGAGGCGGTCTTCGAGGAGGTCGGCGTCAAGCAGCAGGTGTTCGGCGAGATCGAGCGGATCGTCGCCGAGGACGCCATCCTCGCGACCAACACCTCGTCGCTCTCCGTCGAGGAGATCGGCGCGAAGCTCGCCCACCCGGAGCGCCTGGTCGGGTTCCACTTCTTCAACCCGGTCGCGGTGATGCCGCTGATCGAGATCGTGAAGACCCCGCACACCACCGACGCGGCGCTGTCGACCGCCTTCGTCGTCGCCAAGGGCCTGGGCAAGAACGCGGTCCTCACCGCCGACGCCCCCGGCTTCGTGGTCAACCGCCTCCTGGCCAAGGTGATGGGCGAGGCCGCGCGCGCCGTCTACGAGGGCACGCCGGTGGCGGAGGTCGAGAAGGCGTTCGCGCCGCTGGGGCTTCCGATGGGTCCGTTCCAGCTCATCGACCTCGTCGGCTGGAAGGTCGCGGCGCACGTGCAGGACACGATGGTCCGCGCTTTCCCGGAGCGCTTCTACGCGAACGACAACTTCCACGCGCTCGCCGAACTGCCCGAGGTCGTCGAGAAGGACAAGGGCGGCCGCGTGACCGGCTTCACGAAGGCGGCGGAGAAGGTCGTGAAGGAGGCGGCCGGGTCGTCCCCGGCCTCCGCGGAGGAGATCCTGCGCCGCGTCCAGGACGGCCTCGCCCAGGAGATCCGTCTCATGCTGGACGAGGGCGTCGTCCCCGAGGTGGAGGACATCGACCTGTGCCTCATCCTCGGCGCCGGGTGGCCGTTCATCGACGGCGGCGCATCGCCGTACCTCGACCGCGAGGGCGCCTCGGAGCGCGCGTTCGGCGGGACCTTCCACACGCCCCCGATCCGCGGCATCGCAAGCCGCTGACCCGCGCCGTGACGCGGAAGGGCCGTCTCCTCGGAGGCGGCCCTTCCGCGTGCCCCGTGCACGGCGCCGGCCCGCCCCTCATCAGCGCTGCGGCGTGTCCCGAAGCGCCCGCGCGGTGAACACGCCGCAGCGGAGCTCCGCCACGACCGTGCTCGCGTCGAGCTCGGCGGCCAGACGGATGTCCGTCTCAGCGTCCGGGTACTGCTCGGGCCGCGCACGGAGGTGGCGAGCCGAGCCGCTCGCGCTCACGAGGTGCCGCAACGCCCCGCGCAGGCTTCGGAACGACTCCGCGGTGAGCATCGCCTCGGGCGACACATGGTCGATCCCGCGTCGGATCAGCGCGTCGATGATCGCGCCCGCGCCCAGCTGGTCCTCCACGGCGAAGCGCAGACGCGGGTCGCCCGGCGCGATCGCCTCGCCTGCGGCGATCACGGCGACGCTCGTTCGCCGGTCCCGCCGCACCTGTTCGCGCAGGATCTCCTCCGCGACGGCGTCGGCGTTTCGGAGGCTGCCGGCGAGGACCAGAGCGCCGGGCACGGTCGCCGCAGCAGCCGCCACCGGGGCGCCGTTGATCGAGGGGGCATCGTGCAGCGGCGTCGTCTCGGAACGCTCGGCCCGGACCGTCACGGTCGTCGTGAACCTCAGCACGTCGAGGACGACCACGACATCCGCCGGTGCGAGCCGGTCGAGCCCCGCGGCGCCCCACTCGAAGCGCACCTGGTACATCGCCTGATCGAAGGCGGAATCGCGCATCGGTCCAGTCTAGGCGGCGCGACGGACCGCGCCGAGCCGCGGGCTCAGCGGGCCTCGTGGAGCGGCAGGTCGATCGCGCCGGTCTCGCCGGTCTGACGAGCCACGGGGATCCGCTTGCCGAGGACCTGGGCCACGACGTCCTGGGCGATCTTCGGCGCCGTGAGGCCCGCCGCTTCGAGGATCTGCTCGCGCGAGGCATGATCGATGAACTCGTCCGGCACGCCGAGCTCGTCCACCGCCGTGTCCACTCCCGCCTCCCGCAGCACCTGTCGCACACGCGTGCCGATGCCGCCCACTCGGATGCCGTCCTCGAGCGTGATCACGAGGCGGTGTCGAGCGGCCAGCTCGATCACCGACGGCTGCACCGGGATGGCCCATCGCGGGTCCACCACCGTCGCGCCGATCCCCTGGGCGCGCAAGCGGTGCGCCACGTCGAGGCCCAGGGCGGCGAAGGGGCCGATGCCCACGATCAGGACGTCCTCGGCCTCACCCCGGAACAGCACGTCCGTGCCGTCGGCGCGACGCTCGATCGCGGGGATCTCCTCGGTGGCCGCGCCCTTCGGGAACCGGATCACGGTGGGCGCGTCGTCGACGCGGACGGCTTCGTCGAGCGCTTCCCGCAGGCGCACGGCGTCGCGAGGGGCCGCGATCCGGATGCTCGGGACGATCTGCAGCATCGCGAGGTCCCAGATGCCGTGGTGGCTGGGACCGTCGGGTCCTGTCACGCCGGCACGGTCGAGGACGAAGGTCACGCCGGCGCGGTGCAGTCCCACGTCCATCAGCACCTGATCGAACGCGCGTCCCATGAACGTGGCGTACACGGCGACCACGGGGTGCAGGCCCCCGTACGCGAGCCCGGCCGCGGACGCGACGGCGTGCTGCTCGGCGATGCCCACGTCGTACACGCGATCGGGGAAGCGCTCCGCGAACGGGGCGAGGCCCGTCGGCCGGAGCATGGCCGCCGTCATCGCGATGACGTTCGGCTCGCGGGCGCCGACCTCCACGAGCGCGTCCGAGAACACGTCGGTCCAGCTGCGCCCGCCGGACCCGCCGAGCGCACCGCCCGTCTTCGGGTCGATCTTGCCGACGGAATGGAACTGATCCGCCTCGTCGTCGAGAGCGGGCTGGTAGCCGCGTCCCTTCTCCGTGATCGTGTGCACGATCACGGGTGCGCCGAACTGCTTCGCCATCTCCAGCGTCTCGGTGAGCGCCTCGATGTCGTGCCCGTCCACGGGACCGAGGTACTTGATGTCCAGGTTCGAGTACAGCGCCTCGTTGTTGACGAATCTCGCCAGGAACCCGTGGGTACCGCCTCGGACGCCGCGGAACAGGGCGCGGCCGAACGGTCCGAAGGCCCGGAACAGCCGGTCCGACTTCCGGTGCAGGTCGCGGTAGGCGCCCGCCGTCCGCACCCGGTTGAGGTAACGGGACATCCCGCCGATGGTCGGCGCGTAGGAGCGGCCGTTGTCGTTCACGACGATGACGAGATTCCGGTCGTTGTCGTCGGTGATGTTGTTGAGGGCCTCCCAGGTCATGCCGCCGGTCAGGGCGCCGTCGCCGACGACGGCGACCACGTGACGGTCGGCACGTCCGGTCGCCGTGAGCGCGCGGGAGACGCCGTCCGCCCAGCTCAACGAGCTCGACGCGTGCGAGGACTCCACGACGTCGTGTGGGCTCTCCGAGCGCTGCGGGTAGCCCGCCAGACCGCCGCGGGAGCGCAGACCGGAGAAGTCCTGGCGCCCGGTGAGCAGCTTGTGCACGTAGGACTGGTGCCCGGTGTCGAAGATGATCGGGTCCTCCGGCGAGGAGAACACGCGGTGCAATGCGATCGTGAGCTCCACGACGCCGAGGTTCGGCCCGAGATGCCCGCCCGTGCGGGCCACGTTCTCGATGAGGAAGGCGCGGATCTCCGCCGCCAGCTCCTTGAGCTGGCCTGGAGAGAGGTCGTCGAGATCGCGCGGACCTGAGATCCCGGGGAGAATCGCCACCGTGCCTGCCTCCTGCGAGCTTGTCCGGCGCCGCCTGTGTGGCGCGCACCGCATCGTCCCAGACTACCGAGCCCTGCTCACCGCCCGCTGGACATCCGCCGGATCCGGACCCGTGTACCGGCCCCGCGGCCGCAGCCGCAGAGGCGTCCGCCCGTACTCGTCCAGGGCGTGCGCGCACCAGCCCGCGGAACGCGCGATCGCGAAGACGGTCTCGCCCGCGTCGTCGGGCATGTCCCAGGCGAGCATCATCGTGGCCAGTGCGAGATCGATCGACGGTCGCAGGCCGGTCCTGCTGCGGACGAGACCGGAGACGCTCTCGGCCGCCTCTCGCGCCCGGACCACGGCGGGATCGGATAGCTCGCCCAGGACCGACAGGAGGGTGCGGGCACGGGGATCTCCGTCGGGATACAGCGGCTGCCCGAAGCCCGGGACACCGGATCCGCCGCGCCGAGCCGCCGTTCCGACGGCCGTGGCCGGTTCCGCGCCCGCGGCCACCTCGCGGAGCATCCGGACCGCCTCGCCACTCACCGCCCCGTGCAGAGCGGAGTCGAGCGCTCCCAGCCCCGCCGCCACGACCGCGTACGGATGGGCCCGCGCCGACGCGGCGGCCCGGGCCGCCACGGTCGACGCCGCCATGTCGTGGTCCACCAGCAGGACGAGCGCGGCGTCGAGGACGGCGACCCGATGCGGCGCCGCG
>NZ_BCRA01000158.1 GCF_001552355.1 Microbacterium resistens NBRC 103078 | reverse complement strand
GGGCCCGCCGACGCTCCCGGATCCGACCCCGCCGCCGCCACCGCGGCCCCGGTCGCGGAGCCGGGCGTCCCGAGAGCGTCGTTCTGGACGCGGATCGACAAGCCGTTCAGCTTCGGCTTCCTCGTCGTCCTCGGCGGTCTGACCGCGATCCTCCTGGGCCTCGCACTGTCGAACATCTCGACCGTCCTCATCTACATCGCCTTCGCGCTGTTCGCCGCACTCGGGCTGAACCCCGCCGTGCAATGGCTGGAGAAGCGGCGGATCCCCCGGGCGTGGGCGGTCGTCATCGTGATCGTCGGCTTCGCGGTCGTCCTCGCCGTCATCGTGATGTCGATCATCCCCACGGTGGTGAGCCAGATCGCGGCCTTCATCGAATCCATCCCGGGCACGATCGACCGTTTCCTGGCGAGCGACTTCTACGCGGGCCTCCAGCAGCAGTTCGGCGTGGGCCTCACCGACGTCGTGGCGGAGATCGAGAAGTTCCTCAGCGACCCCGCCCGCCTGCTGCAGATCGGCGGCGGCGCGCTGCAGGTCGGCGGCGTGGCCCTGCAGGTCGGCGGGGCCATCGCGACGGGGCTGTCCGGCGCGCTCATCGTCATCGTGCTGACGCTCTACTTCCTCGCCACGCTCCCGTCCATGAAGAAGGGGCTCGTCCGTCTCGCCCCGGCGCGGGACCGGCGGCGCATCAGCGACATCAGCTCGCAGATCGCCGAGTCCGTCGGCGGGTACGTGATGGGCATGGTCGTGCTCGCGTTCATCAACGCGGTGCTCGTGTTCCTCCTCTACCTGTTCCTCGGTCTGCCCTTCCCGCCGCTGATGGCGACCGTGGCGTTCCTCATCACGCTCATCCCGCTCGTCGGATCCGTGCTGTTCTGGATCATCGGAACGGGGATCGCCCTGTTCACGAGCCCGATCGCGGCCCTCGTGTTCGCGCTCGTGTACGTCGTGTACATGCAGGTCGAGGCCTACGTGATCACCCCGCGCGTGATGAACCGGGCGATCTCGATCCCCGGCTCCCTCGTCGTGATCGGAGCCCTCGTCGGCGGGACGCTCCTGGGCCTGCTCGGCGCGCTGGTGGCGGTGCCGGTCACCGCCTCGCTGCTCATCGTCATCAAGCAGGTGTGGATCCCCCGCCAGGACTCCCGCGTCTGACCGGTCCCCAGCCGGTCCCCAGCCCGACGAGATTCGGGGCGCGTCCCGGGGATCTCACACCCCGGGGCACGCCCCGAATCGCCGTGACGGACCCCGAAGGGCCTCGATCAGGATCAGCCCAGGTTGGCCTTGAGCCAGGCGGCGGCGATCTCCTTCGGCTCCTTCTTGTCGACCGTGCTCTGCACGTTGAGCTTCACGAGCTCCTCGGTCGTGAGCTTGGCGCTGACGGCGTTGATCGTGTCGGCGATCTCGCCCTCCACGTCCGCGCTGGCGATCGGCACGACGTTGGAGGACAGGATCATGTTCTCCGGGTCCTTCAACGCCACGATGTCCTCGGTCTCGAAGGCCGGGTCCGCCGTGTAGACGTCCGCCACCTGGATCGTGCCGGCGAGCAGCGACTCGAGCGTCGTCGGTCCCGTCGCCGAGAAGGCGAGGTCGACCCCGTAGACCTCCTTCGCGGCGGCGGGGCCGTACGGCCGCTGCTCGAACTCCGGAGCCGCGCCGACGGTGATGGTCCCGCCGACCTTCGCCAGGTCGCCGATGGAGGTGAGACCGTGCTCCTCGGCGTAGGCCTTCGTCACCGTGTAGGTGTCCTGATCCGACGCCTCGGCGTAGTCGAGCGCGACCAGGCCGTCCGGCAGCGCCTCGGTGAGCGCCGCGTAGACGTCCTCCGGGCTCGTCGCGGTCGCCGAGTCGTCGAGGTACTCCAGGAGGTTCCCGGTGTACTCCGGGAACAGGTCGATCGCGCCGGACTCGACCTCGGGCATGTACGCGTCGCGCTGCCCGATGTTGAACTGGCGCTTCACGGTCTGCCCGTCGGCCTCCAGCGCCTGCGCGTAGATCTCGGCGATGATCTCGTTCGAGAAGTAGGCCTGGGATCCGATGACGATCGCGTCGCCCCCGCCGTTGTCGGACGGGGCGCTCGTCTCGCCGCCGAGGGACGACGAGGATCCGCACGCCGTGAGCGCGAGAGCGGCGGCCGTCAGGGCTCCGGCGGCGAGGAGGGTGCGGGACAGTCGAGCAGTGAACATGATGGTTCCTCTCTCCGGTGGTCTGTGCTGTGGTCTGGGTCTGTGAACGGGGTCTGGACTGTGGTGCGGGTCTGGCGTCTGGGCGGGGGATCCGGCGCGTCAGGTGGTGCCGGCGCGGACCGCTCCGCGAGCGCGCGAGCGCCGTTCGGCACGGGGACGCGGCGCCTCGCGGACGCCGAGCGGGACGACGGCCTTCTGCAGGAGCGCGAAGAGGAGGTCGGCGAGCAGGGCCAGGAGGGCGACGAGGAGCGCCCCGGCGAGGACCTGGTCGAACCTCCGCAGCGGCAGCCCCTGGATGATCGGCCACCCGAGGCCGCCCAGGTTCACCCAGGCGCCGATGGTGACGGTCGCGATGACCTGCAGCACCGCCGAGCGCAGTCCCCCCACCACGAGCGGCAGGCCGAGGGGCAGCTCGACCTTGACGAACACCTGCCACGGCGTCATCCCCATGGCCTTGGCGGCATCGCGCACCCGCGGGTCGATCGCCTCGATGCCGGTGTACGCCCCGGCGAGGATCGGCGGGATGGCGAGGAGCACGAAGGTCACGAACCCCGCGGTCGGCGTCTGCAGCACCCCGAACAGCAGCACGAGCAGGATGAGCAGACCGAAGGACGGCAGGGCGCGCGCCGCGCCCGAGATGGCGACGGCCACCTCGCGGCCGCGGCCGGTGTGCCCGATCGCCCAGCCCACCGGCGCCGCGATCACGAACGCGATCGCCACGGACACGACCGTGAAGAACAGGTGCTGGCCGAGCAGGACCGGCAGGGCGTAGCTGCCCTGCCAGCGCTCCGGCGCGACCAGCCAGGCGAAGGCCTCGGCGAACAGGTTCATGCGGCCGCCCCCTCCGTCACGGGCGCGACCCGCCGGGGCCGGCGCCGGGCGCGCGGCCCCGTGACCCGCTCCCACGGCATCACGAGGCGGCCGAGGACCACGAGCAGCGCGTCGACGAGGAGCGCGAGGACGACCGTGGCCACCACGCCGGCGAACACCTCCTCGATCAGGCGCCGGTCCAGGCCCGTCGTGAAGAGGTACCCGAGGTTGGTGACGCCGATGAGGATGCCGACCGTGGCCAGCGAGATCGTGCTCACCGCCGCCACCCGCAGCCCCGCGAGGATGACCGGTCCCGCCAGCGGCAGGTCCACCGCCCAGAACCGTCGCGCGGATCCGTACCCCATCGCTGTGGCCGCCCGCCGCACGTCCGCGTCCACGGAGTCCAGCCCGTCCGCCACCGAGCGCACGAGGATCGCCACGGCGTAGATCGTGAGGGCGATGACGAGGTTCGTCTCGCTGATCGCCGAGTAGCCGAGCACGGACGGCATGAGGATCAGCAGCGCGAGCGACGGGATCGTGTAGAGCAGCCCCGTCAGCACGATCACCGGACCGCGCACGAGCCGGAAGCGCGCCGCGAACCAGCCCAGCGGCACGGCGATCACCAGCCCGAGCACGATGGCGATCAGGCTCTGCCGCAGGTGGACCAGCGCGAGCTCGAGGATGAGCCCGACGTTGTCCGCGATCCACTGCATGTCAGCCGCCGCTCGCGTCCGCGGTCGTTCCGGCCGGCGTCGCGGCGCCGCTGCCGTCGTCACGGAGCGCGCCCTGCATCCGGCCGTCGGCGTCGACGACGATCGTCCCCTGCGGCGTCGTCTTCAGGTGAAGCGCGCGCCGGCCGCGGTCGGCGCCGACGAAGGCGGAGACGAAGTCGTCGGCGGGGGCCTGCAGGATCTCCTCGGGCGTGCCCTGCTGGACGATCCGCGCGCCCACGTCGAGCAGCACGATCCGGTCGCCGAGGAGGAAGGCCTCGTCCACGTCGTGCGTGACGAACACCACGGTCTTGCCGAGCTCGCGCTGCAGACGCAGCATCTCCTCCTGGAGCTCGGTGCGCACGATGGGGTCCACCGCGCCGAACGGCTCGTCCATCAGCAGGATGTTCGGGTCGGCGGCGAGCCCGCGCGCGACGCCCACGCGCTGCTGCTGGCCGCCCGAGAGCTGCGCCGGGTACCGGTCGGCCAGCGCGCGGTCCAGGCCCACGGTGTCGAGCATCTCGCGAGCGCGGTCGGCGGCCTCGGAACGACCGACGCCGTTCAGCCGCAGCACGGTGGCGACGTTGTCGAGCACGGTGAAGTGCGGCATGAGGCCGCCGTTCTGCATCACGTACCCGATGCTGCGGCGCAGGGCGACCGGCTCGCGGTCGCCCACGCTCGTGCCGTCGATCTCGATCGTGCCCGAGGTCGGGTCGACCATGCGGTTGATCATCCGCAGCAGCGTGGTCTTGCCGCATCCGGAGGAGCCGAGCAGCACCGTGGTGCGCCGCGGCGGGATGACCAGGCTGAAGTCGTCGACGGCGCGCGTGCCGTCGGGGAACTGCTTGGTGACGGATCGGAACTCGATCATGATCCCTGCTCCGCGACCCTCACCCGGAGGAGCGCTCCACCTCCACCCCGGGGGCGAACGCGACGTAACCGGAGAAGTCCCGGCCGACCCGTTGGATCCCGGAGGGGTAGGGCTCGGGGTATGACCAGGCCAGATCGGCGTGCGTCTCTCCGTCGGCCACGACCGAGTAGTACTGGCACACCCCCTTCCACGGGCAGGTGTACGGCGTCGGGCTCTCCACCAGCACGCCCTCGCGCACCGCGGACGGCGGGAAGTAGTGGTTGCCCTCGATGAGGATCGTCTCGGCGTCGTCGGCCTCGGCGATCACGGTCCCTGCGAGTACAGCTCTCATGCTCGTTCCTCCTGGGTCGAATTCGAGCGTAGGGGACGCCACCGACATGGGGGCGGAGATCGGCCGATCAGGCCGAATCCCGCCCGTACGCCTCCAGCAGCCGCAGCCACACCTCGCTCATCGTCGGATACGACGGGACGGCGTGCCAGAGCCGCGCGAGCGGCACCTCGCCGACCACGGCGATCGTCGCGGCGTGGATGAGCTCGGCGACGTCCGGCCCCGCCATGGTGACGCCGAGCAGCACCCCGCGGTCCTCGTCGACGACCATCCGCGCCCGCCCCCGGTAGCCGTCCTCGTGCAGGCCCGCACCGGCGACCGAGGAGAACTCCACGTCGACGGCCCGCACCCGGCGTCCCGCCTCGCGGGCCGCCGCTTCCGTCAGGCCCACCGCCGCGACCTCCGGCTCGGAGAACACCACCTGCGGCACCGCGGCCGCGTCGGCCGTCGCGACGTGGCGGCCCCAGGGCTGCTCGTCCACCGGCTCACCGAGCGCGCGGGCGGCGATCGCGTCCCCGGCCGCGCGCGCCTGGTACTTGCCCTGGTGGGTCAGGAGCACCCGGCCGTTCACGTCCCCGACCGCGTACAGTCCGTCGACGCCGGGGACGCGCAGGGAGTCGTCGGTGCGGATCCACGCCCCCGGCTCCAGCCCGACGGCCTCCAGGCCCAGGTCCTCCGTGCGCGCACGTCGCCCCGTCGCGACGAGGACCTCGCTCGCGACGACCTCGCCCGCGTCCGTCGTCACGACGACGGCGTCCTCCCGCCGCTCGACCCGCTCGATCCCGGTGTCCGTGCGCACGTCCACGCCGAGCTCGCGCAGGCCCTCGGCCACCCGCTCTCCGGCGAACGCCTCCATCCCGCCGAGCAGGCCGTGCCGGGCGATGACCGTCACGACCGAGCCGAGCGCGGCGTACGCCGTGGCCATCTCGACGGCCACGACGCCCCCGCCGATCACGGCGAGCGACGCCGGCACCTCCTGGGCGCTCGTGGCCTCGCGGCTCGTCCAGGGACCTGCGTCGCGCAGACCCGGGATGTCGGGGACGACCGCGTCCGAGCCCGTGCTGATCGCGACCGCGTGCCGGGCACGGAGCGTCCGCCGCTCCCCGTCCGCCGTGGCGACCTCGACCTCTCGCGGACCGACGAGACGCCCGTGGCCGCGGACGAGGTCGATCCCCGCGCTGCGCAGCCAGCCGACCTGGCCGTCGTCGGACCAGTCGGAGGCGAACCCGTTGCGCCGGGCGAGGACCGCCCGCACGTCCAGGCCGCCGGTGACCGCCTCGGCGCTGCCCTGCACCCGCTTCGCGGACCGCAGCGCCTGGGCCGGGCGCAGCAGTGCCTTGGACGGCATGCACGCCCAGTACGAGCACTCGCCGCCGACGAGCTCGCTCTCCACGATGACGGCCGTGAGGCCCGCCTGCACGACGCGGTCGGCCACGTTCTCGCCCACCGGACCTCCGCCCAGCACGATCAGGTCGTACTCGTCCATCCGCCTGCCGCCTCTCCGTCATCGGGTGTCTCCACCCTTGCAGAACCGCGGCCGGCACAGGGCGATTCCCGGCGGATCCCGGGTTCCGGGAGCCGGAGGACGGGACCCAGGGGACGGGGCTCAACGGACGGGACTCAGCGGACGGGGCTCAACGGACGGGGAGGATCACCGTCGGGGTCGGCGCGGGGGTCCGGTGCAGGACCCGCCCGGGGACTCCGGTGCGCTCGTCGAGATCGAGGATCGCGACCTCGTCGGACCGCTGCCCCGCGACCAGGAGCGCCCCCTCGTGCACGAGGTGGTGGCGGGGCCAGTCCACGCCGGACTCGGCGAGCGCCAGGGGCTCCACGGTGCCGCCGTCCCCGCGGACGCGCAGGGCCGCGATCGTGTTGCTCCCGCGCAGCGCGGTGTAGAGCGTCGCGCCGTCCCGGGACCGGGCGAGCTCGGCGGGGTAGTCGGATCCGATCTGCGCGAGCGGCGTCGCCGTGGTCGCCGCCGCGATCGACCACCGCCCGTCCGGCCCGGCGGCGAGGGTGAACACCTCGCACGAGTACTCGGTCACCACGTGCAGGTGGCCGCTCGGGTGGACGACCATGTGGCGGGGGCCGGTGCCGCGCGGCAGCACCACCTCGTGATCCGGGACGAGACCCCCGTCCGCGCCGGGACGCCAGAACCGCACGAGATCGAAGCCGAGATCCGTCGTCGCGATCCGTCCGTCCGGGAGGAATGCGGCCGCGTGCGCGTGCGAGACGCGCGGGTCGCCGTTCGGGTCGAGGCGATCGGGGTCTGTCGCGTAGGGGTCCGCGGCCGGGTGCGGATCCGCCGGGCGGGCCGTGTCCGCCGACGCGTCGGGGCCC
>NZ_BCRA01000157.1 GCF_001552355.1 Microbacterium resistens NBRC 103078 | reverse complement strand
ATCGCGGCGGGCCGGCGACCCCGCAGGGGCAGCGGCACGGCGACCGACTGGACCGTGGGGATCACCTCGTCGTGGCTCGTGGCGAAACCGCGCTCGCGGATCCGGGCCACCTCGTCGCGCAGAGGGTCGGGGACGAGCGCGTCGGTGTCGGAGAGCTGGGCCAGGATCGCCTTGCCCGGCGCTCCCACCGTCGCCGGGTGGCGTGCGCCGGGGCGCTGGGCGACGCTCGCGACGGTGTGGCGCGGTTCGACGCTCACGAGGGTGATGCACTCCTCCCCGTCGAGCACCGCCAGGAAGCACGTCATCCCGAGCTCGTTCGCCACCGCGGTGAGCTCCGGCAGTGCCTCGGACTGCAGATCGCTCGCGACGCCCGCGGCGAGGGCCGCCATGCGCGGGCCGAGCGCGAGCAGGCCCGACGAGTCGCGGGCGATCAGTCGGTGATCCTCCAGGGTGCGGACGAGCCGGTAGGCGATCGACCGGTGGACCTCCAGGCGCGCCGCGACCTCGTCGATCGACAGCGGGCTCCGGGCGTCGGCCAGCACCTCGAGGATGCGCACGCCGCGGCTCAGGGTCTGGGAGGCGGGGGCCGTGCTCATGGATGCTCCTCGCTCGCGCGTCCTTGTCCGGTCCTCCGGGATCGGATACGCTTTGTTCAATAGTAGAACGGTGTGTTCGAATATAGAACATCGTGATCCGTCCCGCAAGGGACCCGGATCGCGGACCCGACCGTCCGACCCGAACGAGGCAGTCCGGAAGGAATCGACGACGATGCAGTTCCACCACCACGGCTACGTGTCCGGAGACCCGCGCGTGCAGAACGCCGACGGGATCGGCACCGACCGCGCGGACGACCTCCCCGACGAGATGGACGTCCTCATCGTCGGCTCGGGACCCGCCGGGATGCTGCTGGCGGCGCAGATGTCGCAGTACCCCGGCATCTCCACCCGCATCATCGAGAAGCGCGAGGGGCGCCTCGTGCTCGGCCAGGCGGACGGCATCCAGCCCCGCAGCGTCGAGACCTTCCAGGCCTTCGGGTTCGCGGAGCGGATCATCGCCGAGGCGTACAACATCGGCTGGATGAACTTCTGGGGACCGGATCCCGAGAACCCGCGGAACATCGTGCGCACGGCGCGCACGGCCGACTACGCCTACGACATCTGCGAGTTCCCGCACCTCATCGTCAACCAGGCGCGCGTGCTCGACTACTTCGCGGAGGCCGCCGCCCACGGGCCGGGCCGCATCGTCCCCGACTACGGCGTGGAGTTCCTCGGGCTCACGGTCCATGAGGACGGCGACCGTCCCGTCGAGGTGCGGGTGCGGCACACGGCGGGCCCGCGCGCGGGCGAGGAGCGCACCATCCGCGCGACCTACGTCGTCGGCTGCGACGGGGCGCGCAGCCGGGTCCGGGAGGCGATCGGGCGCAGGCACGTCGGGGGGATCTCCGCGCACGCGTGGGGTGTCATGGACGTGCTCGTCAACACCGACTTCCCGGACTGGCGCACCAAGTGCGCCATCAACTCCGAGGCGGGGAACATCCTGCACATCCCGCGGGAGGGCGGGTACCTCAGCCGGATGTACATCGACCTCGGCGCCGTCGCGGAGGACGACGACCACGCGGTGCGCAAGACGCCGATCGAGACGATCATCGCCAAGGCGAACGAGATCCTGCACCCCTATGCGATCGACGTGAAGGAGGTGGCCTGGCACAGCGTCTACGAGGTCGGCCACCGGATCACGGACGGCTTCGACGACGTGGACGAGGGCGTCGAGCGGCACCCGCACGTCTTCCTGACGGGGGACGCCTGCCACACCCACAGCGCCAAGGCCGGGCAGGGGATGAACGTGTCCATGCAGGACGGCTTCAACCTCGGCTGGAAGCTGGGGTCGGTGCTCACCGGACGCGCCCCGGAGTCGCTGCTGTCGACGTACGGCGCGGAGCGGAAGCCCGTGGCGCAGCAGCTCATCGACTTCGACCGGGAGTGGTCGAGCCTGATGGCGCGCAAGCCCGAGGAGATCTCGGACCCGCAGGAGCTGGCGAACTACTACCTCGCCACGGCGGAGTTCCCCTCCGGGTTCATGACGCAGTACGGCGCTTCGATGATCACCGGGTCCGACGCCCATCAGGCGCTCGCCGGCGGCTTCCCGGTCGGCAAGCGCTTCACGTCCGCGGAGGTCGTGCGAGTGGGCGACGGCAACGTCGTCCACCTCGGCCACCACGCCAGGGCCGACGGCCGCTGGCGGGTCTACGCCTTCGGCGACCGCAGCGGGGACGGCGTGCGGGCCTGGGCCGAGGCCGCCGCGCCGCTGTTCGCCCGGTACACTCCGGCGGGCGCCGATGCGGACGCGGTGTTCGACGCGAAGGTCGTCTACCAGCAGCCGTTCGAGGAGCTGGACGTCACGACCGCTCCGGAGCTGTTCCAGCCGAAGACGGGGCCGCTGGGGCTCACCGACTGGGAGAAGGTGTACGCGTCCGGGCCGAGCAAGTGGACCGAGACGGACATCTTCGCCGCGCGGGAGCTCTCCCGTGACGGCGTCGTGGTGATCGTCCGGCCCGACCAATACGTCGCGGCCGTCCTTCCGCTGGACGCGACGGACGAGCTCGCGGCGTTCCTCGAGGGCGCGTTCCTCGAGGCCTGACCGTTTCGTCTCGTCGCTGCGCTCCTCGCTCAACGACCGGTGGATGTCCGTCGGTCGTTGAGCGAGCGGAGCGAGACGAAACGCAGCAGGTGCGGTGTCAGGGGAGGCGCGTGGCCCCTCCCGACACAACGATCCCGCCCGCCGCGGGAACGGTCACGGTAAGCAGGCTCGGGCGGCCGACGTGCGCGCCCTGGTGGATCCGGAGCACATCTCCCGCCTGCGCCCGCCCCACCTCGCGCAGGTACGCGCCGGTGGACGCCGCGGCAGACCCGGTCGCGGGGTCTTCGGTGATCCGTCCGACCGGGAACAGGTTCCGCGCCAGGTAGTCGCGCTCACCCTGCGCGTGGAGCACGGTGACGGTGCCGGTCCAGTCCGTCTCCGCCATGAGCGCGGCGAGCTCCGCCGGTGAGAAGCGGAACTGGTGGAACAGCTCCCGGTCGGTGAGGATGAGCACCGGGTGCCAGTTGCCGGCGAACGCCTCGCGCACGGGGAACCGCGGATCGAGGTCGTCCGGCACGAGCCCCAGCACATCCAGGAGGCGCGCCCGCAGCGCGGGATCGATCTCCCGCACCTCCGGGGGGACGCTCGTGAACGAGACGGTCAGCGCGTCGCCGGAGCCGGTGGCGGTCAGCGCGATCTCTCCGGCGCGCGTCTCGAACACCATCTCGCCCGGTCCGATCCGCTCGGCGAGGGCGACCGCGGTCGCGACGGTGGCGTGCCCGCAGAACGGCACCTCGGCGCCCGGCGACCAGTAGCGAAGCGGGAACCGGCGTGCCGCGGCGTCGCCGCCGTGCACGAACGCGGTCTCCGGGTAGCCCAGGTCCGCGGCGATCCGGAGCATCTCGGCGTCGTCGAGGCCGCTCGCGTCGAGCACGACGCCGGCCGGGTTGCCGCCGTCGGGCGATGCCGCGAACGCGGCGTAGCGGAGGATCTCGGGGGAGGAGCTCGCGTCGGGCATGGCACGAGCGTATCGGCCCCGGGCGGGCCGTCGGCATCGATCCGCGGAGAGCAGCGTCGAGGGGAATTCCCACCGTCGAGTCTGCCGAGACCCCCCGTACGGTCCGGATGCCGGGCCCCCTCGTACCGTCGAGTCTGCCGAGACCCCCTCGTACGGTCCGAATGCCGGGCCCCCTCCCCACCGTCGAGTCCGCCGAGACCCCCTCTCCCCGTCGAGACCCCCTCTCACAAGCGCGGATGGAGGGGGGTATGGACGAGGGGAGGGGGTTTCGGGGGTGGTGGCCAGCGGCGCTCAGGAGTTCACGCGGATGATCTCCTGCTGGTACGGCGCGATCACGTCACCGGAGATCCTCAAGTCGAGCACGAGGAAGCGGCGCTCCGCCGGGTCCTCGGCGGCCCATGTCTCGAGCCGATCGAGGTCTGCGAGCGTGCGGACCACGACCCCTTCGGCGCCGACGGCGGCCCCGAGGGCCGCGAAGTCGACCTCGGGGATCCGCATCGGTCCCTCCGCCAGCCCCTTCAGTCCGTACAGGTTCACTTCGGCGCCGTAGGCGGCGTCGTTCCAGACGACGGCCATCCCCTTCCCGCCGGCGGCACGCACCGCGGACTCCAGATCCGCGATCGCCATGAGGCCGCCGCCGTCGCCCGTGGTCAGGACCACCGTCGAGTCGGGGCGGGCTCGTGCGGCGCCGACGACGCTCGGCCACCCCTGGCCGATGGACTGGAAGGCGGTCCCGACCATCATCATCCGATCCGGCGCGGCGACGGGCCAGTACATGTTCGCCCAGCCGATGAAGTGCCCGCCGTCGGAGACGACCACGCGGTCCTCGGGCAGGAGCGCGGCGATGCGGCGCGCCGCCGATCGCGGGTCCAGTCGCCCGTCCGCGGCGAGCTCGTCGCCCGGAGCATAGGCCCGCGCGGCGGCCACGTCCACGCATTCGCGCCAGGGCGTGCCCGCCGGGCGCGGAGAGGTGGGCTCGGGGCGGACGGAATCCCCGGATCCGTCCGCGGATGCGGCGGTGCTCCGCCGTTCCGGGTGCGCGTCGGCCCCGGACGCGGACGCGGACGTGGCCCCGGACGCCGACGCGGCCCCGGACGCGGACATGGCCCCGGCAGCGAGGCGGGCGACGAGCTCCTCTGCCACGACACGGGCGTCCCCTCGGACGAACCCGCTGACGTGGGCGTGGGTGGCGGCCGGGGCGACGTCCACCTGGAACACCCGGGTGCCAGGTGCGAAGAGCTCGCCGAAGCGCATTGTGAACTGGTTGAGGGATGCGCCGAACACGACCGCGACGTCTGCCTCGCGGATCAGCTCCATCGCGCCGTCCGCACCGAAGCCCCCGGTGACGCCGAGGTCGTAGCGCGCGTCCGGGAACACGCCGCGACCGAGGGCGGAGGACGCGGTGAGGGCTCCGGTCGCATCCGCGAGCGTGCCGAGCGCGGCCCCGGCGTCGGCAAGCCACGCGCCGCGTCCGGCGAGCAGGAACGGGCGCTCGGCGTCGCGGAGCGCCGCGGCGATCTCGTCCAGCATCCCCGCGGCGAACTCGCCCTTCGGGGTGAGCGGTGCCGGGACGCGCGGGGACGGCGCCGGGGGGACGGGACCCGCGTCCAGCGCCGCCACGTCGTAGGGGATGGCCAGCACGACGGGCACCCGATAGGTCAGCGCGTGCTCGATCGCGATGACGGTGGTGGCCGCCGCGTCGGCGCGCCCGGTCGTATAGGTGCGGGCGCCGACCGCTGAGGCGAGGGCGATCTGGTCGACGTCCCAGGGCCGTGGACCGGAGGTGGGCTCGTCGCCCACCACGAGGACGAGCGGGATCCGGGCCTGGACCGCCTCCGCGAGCGCGGTGATCGTGTTCGTGAAGCCGGCGCCGTAGGTGGAGGTCGCGGCGGCGATCCGACCGGATGCGCGATAGTGCGCGTCCGCGGCGACGACCGCGCCCTGTTCGTGGCGGACCGCGGTGAAGACGGCGTCGGTCTGGGTCTCGAGGGCGTCGAGGAAGTACGCGTTCCCGTTTCCCATGACCCCGAACACGGCGTCGATGTGCTGGGCGAGGGTGAGGGCGACGTGGGCGGACACCGAGGGCATGGCAGAGCCTTTCGAGACGGAACGGAGATGATGCGGATCCGTATGTGTCTCGCCGCGCGTGCGTCGTCGCAGCGTGGGCTTCGTGCCCCTTTTTCGGGCACCGGCGGGCGGGGGCGCCGGCCGGACGACGCCCATTCTATCCGGTGTTCCGCGTCCGGCGTGCGGAGCCGTCCCCACGCCCGCCGCCCCGCGAAGGCAGGACGCGGGGAAGTCTCCGGGACGGCAGAATGGACGCATGACGGATGCTGTGCAGGAGCGCGAGACGCTCACCTGGGATGGTTTCGGCGTCGCCACGCGCGACCTCGCCCGGCGGATCCTCGACAGCGGCTTCGAGCCGGAGGTCGTCGTCGCCATCGCCCGCGGCGGACTGCTGCCCGCGGGCGCGATCGCGTACGGCCTCGGCGCGAAGAACTGCGGTGCGATCAACGTCGAGTTCTACACCGGCATCGGCACGGTGCTCGACGCGCCCGAGGTGCTCCCGCCCGAGCTCGACATGGAGTACCTGGACGGTCGGCGGGTGCTGCTCGTCGACGACGTCGCCGACTCCGGGCGCACGCTCGCGCTGGCGGTCGACCTGCTGCGGGCCAAGGGCGCCGACGTCCGCTCGGTCACGATCTACACCAAGCCCACGACGATCATCCAGCCGGACTACGCCTGGAAGGACACCGATCTCTGGATCGACTTCCCCTGGTCCTACCGCGGCACGGTGCGCGAGGAGGACCAGGGTCTTCCGCCCACCGCCTGAGCGCGGGAGGCCCGGCCGTCGCCCTCAGCCGCGCAGCAACGCCCGCAGGGTGCCGACGGTGTCCGCATCCGCCACGGACTTGTCCGGCCGGTAGCCGCGGACCCGCGCGAACCGCAGGGCGATCCCGCCGGGGTAGCGGGACGAGCGCTGCACGCCGTCGATCGCGATCTCGACGACGAGCTCCGGACGGAGGAACACCGCGTGCGCGGTTCGTCGCGTCTCCAGAGCGGGGAACGTCTCGGTCTGCCAGCGCAGCAGGTCGTCGGTCAGGCCTTTGAAGGTCTTCCCGACCATGACGAGCCCGCCCGGCTCGCCCCACTCGCCGCCCGGGTCGCGGGCGGCCAGATGCAGGTTGGAGAGGAGACCCCGCCGCCGCCCGGAGCCCCATTCCGCGGCGAGGACGACGAGGTCGTAGGTGTGCACGGGCTTGACCTTGACCCACGAGGTGCCGCGGCGGCCGGCCGTGTAGGGAGAGTCCACGCCCTTCACCAGCACCCCCTCGTGGCCGGCGGCGAGCGCCTCGCGCGACAGGCGCTCGGCGGTCTCGGGATCGTCGGTCACGACGCCCGGCATCCGCCACGGCGCCGCCACCCGGTCGAGCTCCGACAGGCGCACCGAGAGCGGCTCGTCGACGAGGTCCCTCCTGTCGACGTGGAGGAGATCGAAGAACCACGGGCGCAGCAGCTGGTCCCGCCCGACGTCGGCGCTGAACCGGGACAGGGTCTCCTGGAACGGCCGCGGGCCGCCGTCCTCGTCGAGGGAGAGGGTCTCCCCGTCGAGGATGAGGTCGTGGGCGGGCAGCGCTCGGACGATCTCGACGATCTCGGGGACGCGGTGCGTGATGTCGGCGCGGCTCCGGGTGAACACCTGAACCGTGTCTCCCCGGCGGTGGACCTGGATCCGCGCGCCGTCCAGCTTGTACTCGACGGATGCCGGACCGGTGGTCGCGAGCGCGTCGGACGCGGTCGCGGCCGTGCCGGCGAGCATCGGCAGGACCGGGCGCCCGACCACGAGCCCGACCTCGTCCAGGTCCGCGGCCGTGCCGGTGAGCGCCACGCGCGCCGTCT
>NZ_BCRA01000156.1 GCF_001552355.1 Microbacterium resistens NBRC 103078 | reverse complement strand
GCTCAGCCAGCGGTACGGCGCGCGCGGCCCCGCGCACGGCGTGACCGCGACGTGCGCATCCGGCGCCGTCGCCCTCGGCGATGCGCTGCGTCGGATCCGTCACGGCTATTCCGACGCCGTGCTCGTCGTCGGGATGGAGGACTGCCTGAACCCGGTGAACCTCGCCGCCAACGCGAACCTGCGCGCACTCGCGAGCGGATACGAGGACGACCCGGGGTCGGCCAGCCGCCCCTTCGACCGCGGACGACGCGGGTTCGTGATGGCCCAGGGCGCCGCGGCGCTCCTCCTCGAGGCCGAGGAGGTCGCCGACGCCCGGGGCGCGGCATCCCTGGCCGTGCTGAGCGGGTTCGGGGAGTCCAGCGACGCGTTCCACGCCACCGCGCCGCAGCCCGAAGGAAGAGGCGCCGCGCAGGCGATCCGCTCCGCGCTGGACGACGCGGGGATCTCCGCGGAACAGGTCGACCACGTGAACCTCCACGGCACCGGGACCCCGGCGGGGGACGCCGCGGAGATCGCCGCCCTCCGCGACGTGTTCGGGCCCCGCCTGCCGGGCATCCCGCTCACCGCGCCGAAATCCGGCACCGGTCACCTGCTCGGCGCGTCCGGCGTCGTGGAGGCGATCCTGGCCGTCCAGTCCCTGCGCACCGGGCTCGTGCCGCCCACCCTGAACCTCGACGACCCGGAGTTCCCGGACGCGGATCTCGTGACCGGCGAAGCCCGGGCCGTGTCGCCGCGCACCGTCCTGTCGACGTCGTTCGGGTTCGGCGGCCACAACGGCGCCGTCGTCCTCGCCCCCGCTCCGGCCCGCGCCTGATGCGCCGACCGACCCCTCCCGAAGGAGAAGCCATGACCGATCGCCTGACCCGCCACGCGGAGCTCGCCGAGCGCTATCTGCCCGACGCGCTGATGGAGCGCTTCCGGGAGCGCGCCGCCGTGTACGACCGCGAGAACCGCTTCTTCGACGAGGATCTGGCCGACCTCGTCGACCGCGGTTACCTGCGTCTGTTCGTGCCCGAGGAGGCCGGCGGCCCCGGACTGTCGCTCGACGAGGTGTCCCACCTCCAGCAGCGTCTGGCCTCCGCGGCGCCGGCGACGGCGCTCGCGGTCAACATGCACCTGATGTGCACGGGCGTCGTCCAGGCGTTGGCGGCGCGCGGCGACCACTCTCTCGACGGGGTGTTCGCCGAGACGATGGCGGGCGAGATCTTCGCGTTCGGGATCAGCGAGCCCTCCAACGACTGGGTGCTGCAGGGGTCGAAGACGGTCGCGACGCCGCAGGAGGACGGCGGCTACCTCCTCGACGGGGTGAAGATCTTCACCTCGCTCTCCCCCGTCTGGACGCGGTTGATCGCCCACGGGCGGGACGACACGGATCCCGAGAACCCGATGCTCGTCTACGGGTTCCTGGAGCGCGACACCCCTGGGATCACCGTGTCCGACCAGTGGGACGTGCTGGGGATGCGGGCCTCGCAGAGCCGCGCCACGATCCTGAAGAGCGTCCGCATGGCCCCCGAACGCGTCTCGCGCCGCATCCCCGCCGGCCGCGTACCGGACCCGCTGACCTTCGCGATCACGAGCACCTTCCAGCTCCTCGTCGGCTCCGTGTACGCGGGGGTCGCCTGGCGTGCCCTCGAACTCGGAGCGGCCGGGCTCAAGGCCCGCCGCTCGGCCAAGAGCGGGACCACGTATGCGGAGGTGCCGGAGTTCCGCGCACGCCTGGCCGACGCGTACGCCGAGTACCTGGCGGTCCCCGCCCAGCTGGAGGCGTACTGCCGCGACTTCGACGAGCTCGTCGACCACGGCGCCGGCTGGGCCCCGCGGCTCGTCAGCGCCCGTCTCCACGCGTCGGCCGTCGCCCGCCGCGCCACGGAGACCGCCCTGATGTGCACGAGCGGATCGGGGTTCGACAACGGCCACGAGCTCAGCCGCCTGCACCGCGACGCGATGGCGAGCCTGTTCCACCCGCCCGGCGCCGACGCCGCGCGGCCGATGTTCGCCGCCGCGCTCCTCGACGACTGACCGGCCGCGGGCTCAGCCCGCGGTCGTGTCCTCGAGGAGGAACCGCGCCCCGCGCTCGGCGATCATGGCGGCCGGCGCATTGGTGTTCCCGGTGGGGACCGTGGGCATCACCGACGCGTCCACGACGCGCAGCCCCTCGACGCCGCGCACACGCAGCCGCGGATCCACGACCGCCGCGTCGTCGCTGCCCATGCGGCACGTCCCGACCTGGTGGTGGTACGTGATCGCCGTGCGACGCACCCAGTCCTCGACGTCGGCGTCGGTCACCTCCGGCCCCGGATAGACCTCCGTCGCTCCCCACTCGCCCGCGAGCGCGGGCTGTGCGCCGATCCGGCGGCACTGGCGGACGGACGCCGCCAACGACGCCAGGTCGCGCTCGTCCGCGAGCGCCGCGAGATCGATCAGCGGCGGGTCGGCCAGTCCCGGTCCGGACAGGGTGAGCGCTCCGCGGCTGTGCGGCGTGACGAGCCCGGCCATGAGCGTGAACCCGTCCTCCCCGCGCGGCTCCAGCTCTCCCCACATCGGCACCGAGAAGTGGATCGGCTGCGTGTCCGGCTCCGCGAGATCGGGCCGGCTCCGCCAGAAGAGGTGGCTCTGCGTCACCGAGACGCCGGGCCGGGGCGGTCCGACCGGCTTCGCCGCCGTGGTGAAGATCACCGGGGAGAGCAGGTGGTCGTGCAGGTTCCTGCCGACCTGCGGGGCGTCCACGACGACGTCGATCCCGTGCCCCTCCAGCTCCTCGCGCGGACCGATCCCCGAGCGCAGCAGGATCACCGGGCTCCCGATGGCCCCGGCGGCGAGGACGACCTCGTCCGCACGCAGCTCCTCCGCCTCGGCCCCCTCGCCCAGCCGGACCCCGCGTGCGCGGCCGTCCTCGACGATCACGGAGTGGACCTCGCGACCGGTGACGATCGTCAGTCGCTGCGCGATCGGCTGCGCGTAGGCCATCCAGGTGTTCACGCGCCGCCCGTCGCGCATCGTCACCTGCTCCTGCGAGACGCCGTCGAGGACGCCGCCGTTGTAGTTCTCGTTGCGCGGCAGGCCCTCCTGCACCGCGGCGGCCACGATCGACTCCTGGATCGGCGAGAGCGGGTAGTCGTCGGTGACGGGGAGGAGGTCGTTCTCGATCGCGTCGTACACCGGCTCGACCTCGTCCCAGCCCCAGCCGGTGGCGCCCGAGCGCTCCCAGGCGTCGTAGTCGGAGGCCGCGCCGCGCACCCAGATCATGGCGTTGAGCGCATGCGACCCGCCGGTGACCTTGCCGCGCGGCAGGTGCAGCCGGCGACCGGCCGCATGCTCCTGCGGCACCGTGAAGAAGTCCCAGTCCTCCGCGGAGTGCCAGAGCTCTCCGGCGCGAGACGGGTCGTGGATCGCGGGGTTCTCGTCGTACCCTCCGGCTTCGACGAGCGTCACGGAGACGCCTGCGTCGGCGAGCCGCCGTGCGACGATCGCGCCCGAGGTGCCGGCCCCGACGACGATCGCGGTCCGCACGCTCAGCCCTTCCGTCCGGGGCCGGAGACGACCTGCGTCACCGACACGGACTTCAGCCCCGCCACCCCGAACTCCAGACCGTACCCGGAGCTCTTCACGCCGCCGAACGGCACCATCGGGTGCAGCCCGCCGTGCGAGTTGATCCACACCGTCCCCGACTGCATCCGGGTCGCCGCCTCCCGCGCGGCCTCGGGGTCGCTGGACCATACCGACGCCCCGAGCCCCGCGTCCAGCCCGTTCGCGCGGGCGAACGCGTCGTCGACGTCCGTGTAGCGGATGACCGGGAGCACCGGGCCGAACTGCTCCTCGTCGACGAGCGGGGCACCGTCCTCGATGTCGGCGACGATCGTCGGACGATAGAACAGCTCGCCGAGCTCCGGCGCGGGCCCGCCTCCGGTGACGATGCGCGCGCCGCGCCGCCGGGCGTCCTCGACCAGGCGCGAGACGATGTCGAACTGCGCCTTGTTCTGCAGGGGGCCGAGGACGTTCTCCTCGTCCAGCCCGTTGCCCATCGGCGTCGAGGCGGCGATCTCGGCCACGGCGTCGACGACCTGGTCGTAGATCGAGTCGTGCACGTACAGACGCTTCATCGCCGCGCAGGTCTGCCCGGTGTTGATGAACGCGCCCCAGAACAGGTCCTGGGCGATCGCCGCGGGATCGGTCCCCGGCAGGACGATGCCCGCGTCGTTGCCGCCCAGCTCCAGCGTGAGCCGGGCGAGGTTGCCTGCCGAGCTCTCGATGATCCGGCGGCCGGTGGCCGTGGATCCCGTGAACATGATCTTGTCGATGTCCGGGTGCGAGGCCAGCCGGGCGCCCACCTCGCGGTCGCCCGACACGCCGATGAGGACGTCGGCGGGGAGCACGTCGTTCATCACCGCCAGCATCGCCAGGACGCTCAGCGGCGTGTACTCGCTCGGCTTGGCCACGACGGTGTTGCCCATCCGCAGCGACGGCCCGATCTGCCAGATCGTGATCATCAGAGGCCAGTTCCACGGACCGATCGCCCCGACGACGCCGGCCGCCTTGTAGACGAGCTCGGCGTGCAGGTCGGCGTCGTCGACGAGCACCTCCGGCTCGAGCACGGTCGTCGCGTTGGTCCGCAGCCACGCCGAGCAGGCGCCGAGCTCGAAGCGCGCGTTGGGGCCGTTGAGCGGCTTGCCCTGCTCGCGGGAGAGAATCCAGGCGAGCGGCTCCGCATGCGCGTCGATCGCGTCGGCGGCGGCCAGCAGCAGCGCACTGCGCTCCTCGTGCCCGAGGGCCTCCCACGCCGGCTGGGCCGCCTTCGCGCGCGCGATCGCGTCGTCCAGGTCCGTCACCGTCTGGACGGGCGCGCGCCCGATCGTCTCCCGGGTCGCGGCGTCGGGGATCTCACGCCCCTGCCCCTCGGGGGCCTGGATGCGGTCGAGCAGCGCGGCGGCCGCTGCGGCGGTGTCGGACATCGGACTCTCCTTCGAGCGTTCGGGGCGGGCGCAGGACGACGCCGTCATCCATTCTGGGTGCGCGCTCGCGGCCGCGTCTTGTCGCCCTGCGCGCCGCCGTTGACCGAGTGCGAACGACCCGGGAGCCGGGAGCACCGCGGGCGCGGCCAGGGGCGCGACGCGACCGCTCCGGATCAGCCGCGCAGCGCCAGGGCGAACGGCAGGACCGCGCTCGCCCCGGCCGCGCGGAGGACGCCGGCGGCGACCGTGAGGGTCCAGCGGCTGTCGACCTGGTCGTCGACGAGCAGCAGCGGACCCGCCGGGACGTCGAGGTGGCCGGCGCTGAACCGCTCCCAGACGCCGGCGAGGCGGAACGCGCTGTTGCCTCCGGGGCCACCGGTCGGGCCGCCGTGCACCGGCGCCAACGCGCCGAGGTACGGGAGCCGGCCGATCTCGGCGAGGCCGCGGGCGAGCGAGTCCACGAGCTGCGGACGCGACCGGGAGGGGACGGCGACCACGGCCACGGGGCGCTGCGTCCAGCCCCAGTCGGCGAGCACCCGGACACAGGCCGCGAGCACCTGCGGCGGCACGGGTCCGTCCGGGGCGCCCGCCGCGAACAGCGTGCGCAGGGTGCCTCCCCATCCGAGGTCCGTCAGGCGGGCCAGCGCTCGTCCCTCCTCGGCCTGGGCGCCGGAATCGATCCGCCCCTTGACCGGCACGCCGAGCCGATCCGCGCCCGTGGGCCACTGACGACGGGGCTCGATGGGGATGCCGACCCGGTCGAGGGACGCGGCGGCCCGCGACGCCTCCGTCTCGGCGATGTCCGCGGAGAACCAGGCACCGGCGCAGTTGTCGCACCGGCCGCAGGGGGCGGCGGTGTCGTCGTCGAGGGCGCGCTGGAGGAACTCCATGCGGCAGCCCGTCGCCTGCTCGTAGTCGAGCATGTGCTGCTGCTCCGCGCGCCGCTCGGCGGCGATGCGGGCGTAGCGCTCGGCGTCGTACACCCAGGGGGTTCCCGTGGCGATCCAGCCCCCTTGGACCCGCCGCACCGCCCCGTCGACGTCCAGCACCTTGAGCAGCAGCTCCAGGGGCGTCCGACGGATGTCGACCATGGCCTCCAGGGCCGGTGTCGACACCGGCTGGTCCGAGAGCGCGGCCAGCACGCGGCCCGCGCGCTCCTCGTCGGGCATCGAGGCGGTCGCGAAGTAGTGCCAGATGTCGCGGTCCTCGGGCCCGGGCAGCAGCAGCACGTCCGCGCTGTCGCTCGCGCGTCCGGCGCGTCCGACCTGCTGGTAGTACGCGACCGGCGACGGGGGCGCGCCGAGGTGCAGGACGAAACCCAGGTCCGGCTTGTCGAACCCCATTCCCAAGGCGCTCGTCGCGACGAGCGCCTTCACCTCGTTCCGCTTCAGCATCGCCTCCGACTCGGCGCGCTCGTCGGCGTCGGTCTGACCCGTGTACGCCCGCACCGCGTGCCCGCGCTCCTGGAGCAGCCGCGCCGTGTCGACCGCCGCCGACACGGTGAGCGTGTAGATGATGCCCGAGCCCGGAAGCTCGTCGAGATGGCTGAGCAGCCAGGCCAGCCGCCGTGACGCGTCCGGCAGGCGCACCACGCCGAGCCGCAGGGACGCGCGGGCGAGCGGGCCCCGGATCGTGAGCACGCCATCGCCCGGGGCGCCGGCATCCGTGCCCGTCCCGAGCTGCTCGGCCACGTCCGCGACGACCCGGCTGTTCGCCGTCGCCGTCGTCGCGAGGACCGGCACTCCGGCGGGCATCTGTGCGATGAGGTCGCGCAGGCGTCGGTAGTCGGGCCGGAAGTCGTGCCCCCAGTCGCTGATGCAGTGGGCCTCGTCGACGACCAGCAGGCCGATCCGCTCCACCAGAGCCGGGAGGCGCTCCTCTCGGAAGGACGGATTGTTGAGGCGCTCCGGGGACACGAGCAGGACGTCGACCTCGTCCCGGTCGAGCCGGTCGAGGACGTCGCTCCACTCATGCGCGTTGGTCGAGTTGATGGCCACCGCGCGCACGCCCGCGCGCTCCGCCGCGGCGATCTGGTCGCGCATGAGGGCGAGCAGCGGGGACACGAGAACGGTCGGTCCCGCGCCCTGTCGTCGCCGGAGCGCCGTGGCGACGAAGTACACCGCGGACTTCCCCCACCCGGTCCGCTGCACGACGAGCGCTCGGCGCCGTCCCGCGACGAGCGCCTCGATCGCCTCGTACTGGCCGTCGTGGAACTCCGCGTCCGCGCGCCCGACGAGTTCGCGCAGGGTGGCGAGGGCCGCTCCGCGCAGATCCGCGCCCGCGCCCGTCCCCGCCCCGCTCGCCGCGCCCGTCCCCGCCCCGCTCGCCGCGCCCGTCCTGTCCATGCCTGCCACGTCCGTCCCGACCATGCCCCCCAGTCTGCGGCACGCGCCCGACATCCCGATCCACGTCCGCCGAAACCCCCTCGCCCCGCCGAGACCCCCTCGCAAAGCCGTATCTACGAGGGGGTTTCGACGATCAGAGGGGGTTTCGCGGGACAACGAGAGGAGAGGGTCACGGGGCGAGGATCGCCGCGGCGGCCTCCCGGGCGTCGTCCGCGG
>NZ_BCRA01000155.1 GCF_001552355.1 Microbacterium resistens NBRC 103078 | reverse complement strand
GGGGCGACGCGTTCCCCGTACCGCGGCGGCTCGTCCGTGACGACCGGCGCAGGGCGGGGCGCGGGCGCCCCTGCGCCGAGGGCCTTGCGCGCCTTGGCCAGCGAGCCTGCCTGCACGGTGACCTCGTAGTGATCGGCGGCGAGCTGCATGACGCTCGCGTAGTCGCGGCGGCGACGGACGATCGCGTAGGTGACGAGGCTGAGGATCATGCCCATCGCCACGCCGACGAACAGCACGCCGACGAAGGCCTGGATCGGGGCGACGGGGTTGCCCAGGACGAAGATCGCGGAGAGGAAGAGGCCGATCAGCACGCCGTTGATGGCACCCGAGCGCGCGGCGTTGGCATAGCCGAGCCGGCCGGTGACCCGCTCGATCGTGCGCACGCCCATCCCCACGATCGCGATGTCTCGGGCCGGGACCTCCGCGGCGATGAGCTTGGACACGAGCTTCTGGGCGGCCTCGTACTCGCGCACGGAGGCGACGGTCTCGCCGACCTCGGCGGCGCCGGCAGGGCGGTTCAGCATGCTCATCCCGCCATTCTTCCACGCCGTTCTCATGAGGTTCCCGCGAGCGGTGCCCCGCGGGTGAACATCCCGGTCCTGCGCGGAAACGACGGGCGTCCGCCGATACCCGGGACAGTACGCTGGAACCCATGAGCACACAGCGGGTTTTCGTCGCGCGCCTGGCCGGGTGCGCCGTGTTCGACCCCGCCGGCGACCGGCTCGGCAAGGTCCGTGACGTCGTCGTCGTGTATCGAAGTACGGCAGCCCCGCGCGTGATCGGGCTCGTCTGCGAGATCCCCGGGCGACGCCAGGTCTTCCTCTCGATCGGACGCGTCACGTCGATCAGCACGGGGCAGGTCATCACCACCGGTCTGATGAACGTACGCCGGTTCAAACCGCGAAACGGCGAGGTCCGGGTCATGGCCGAGCTGCTGGGACGCCGTGTCGACTTCGCCGACGGGAGCGGCACCGCCGCCATCGAGGACGTCGCGATCGAGCCGAACCGCCTCGGCGAGTGGTCCATCGGCCAGCTCTTCCTCCGCAAGCCCAAGACGAGCGCGTCACCGTTCGCCAAGGGGCCCACGACCTTCGCAGCGTGGAACGAGGTGCGCGAGCAGCTCCGCCCCGGGGAATCGCAGTCCGCCGAGCAGCTCGTCGCCACCTTCTCGGAGCTGCGCCCGGCCGACCTCGCCAACACGCTGCTCGACCTTCCGCAGCAGCGCCGCATCGAGGTGGCGGAGGAACTGCCGGACGAGCGGCTGGCCGACGCGCTCGAGGAGATGCCGGAGGACGAGCAGATGACGATCCTCGACCGGCTCGGCGACGAGCGCGCCGCCGACATCCTGGACCAGATGGAGCCGGACGACGCCGCGGACCTGCTGGCGCAGCTCCCGAAGGGGCGCCTCGAGCACCTGCTGGAGCTGATGGAGCCCGAAGAGGCCGAGGACGTCCGCATGCTCCTGCGCTACAGTCCCGACACGGCCGGCGGTCTCATGACACCCGAGCCCATCATCCTCTCCGCCGACGCGACCGTCGCCGAGGCGCTGGCGCTCATCCGCCGCCACGAGCTGCATCCCGCGCTCGCGGCCGCCGTGTTCCTGACGCTGCCCCCGTTCGAGACCCCGACCGGCCGGCTCCTCGGCGTCGTGCACTTCCAGCGGATGCTGCGGTATCCCCCGCACGAGCGGCTCGGCGCGATCGTCGACGACACCCTCGAACCGGTCCCGGTCACGGCGTCGGCCGCGGAGGTCGCGCGCATGCTCGCCAGCTACGACCTCGTCTCGCTGCCGGTCGTCGATCAGGCGCACCGGCTCGTCGGCGCCGTGAGCGTCGACGACGTCCTGGACTACCTCCTGCCCGAGGACTGGCGCTCGCAGGACGCCGCGGATGAACCGTCCGCACCGGCCAAGGGAGTGGCCGGATGATGGCGCGGCAGTCGTCGTCGGCGGGGCTCGACGCGCCCCGCCGCGGCGCGGTGCGTTCCCGCCCCCAGGTCTCGCGCGATCGCTTCGGCCGGTTCACCGAGTGGGTCGCGCGGGCGATGGGCACGCCGATGTTCCTCGTGCTGCTGACGCTCTTCTGCGCGGCGTGGCTCGCCTGGAACACGCTCGTGCCGGAGTCCTGGCGCTTCGACTCCGCCGCGAACGGCTTCACGGCGCTGACGCTGATGCTCTCGCTGCAGGCCTCGTACGCGGCGCCGCTGATCCTGCTCGTGCAGAACCGCCAGGACGACCGCGACCGGGTGCAGATCGAGCAGGACCGTCAGCGGGCGGAGCGCAACCTCGCGGACACCGAGTACCTCGCCCGCGAGATCGTCGCCCTGCGGATGGCTCTGGAGGAGCGCACCGCCCAGCCCGTCACCCGCGACGTGCTGCGGCACGAGCTGCGCGCGCTCCTCGCGGAACTGCGCGATGACGAGCCGGAGCCGGCGGCGGAGCAGCGTCCGTGACCGCCGCGAGCGCCGAGGACGTCCGTCGCGCGGTCGGCGCCGTCGTGGATCCTGAGCTGCGTCGACCGCTGGCCGAGCTGGACATGGTGCGCGACATCTCCGTCGAGGGGACCGAGGCCCGCGTCGGCATCGCGCTGACGATCGTGGGGTGCCCGGCCGCGAACCGGATCGAGCGGGAGGTGCATGCCGCGGCCCTGGGCGTGGCCGGCATCGACGCCGTGAGGGTGGACGTCGGCGTGATGACGCCGGACGAGCGGCGGGCGCTGACCGAGCGGCTGCGCGGCGGACGACCCGCGAGGCAGATGGCGTTCGGCCCCGACTCGCTCACTCGGGTGATCGCGGTCACCAGCGGCAAGGGCGGCGTGGGCAAGTCGTCCGTCACGGCGAACCTCGCCGTCGCCCTGGCGGCGCGGGGTCGTCGCGTGGGGCTCATCGACGCGGACGTGCACGGCTTCTCCATCCCGGGTCTTCTGGGCATGGTCCAGGACGGCAGGGCCCCGCAGCCCACGAGGATCGACGACCTCATGCTGCCGCCGGTGGCCTACGACGTGAAGGCCATCTCGATCGGGATGTTCCTGCGCGACGGCGAGTCGGTGGTCGCGTGGCGCGGGCCGATGCTGCACCGGACGGTCCAGCAGTTCCTCACCGACGTCTTCTTCGGCGACCTCGACGTCCTCCTCATCGACATGCCGCCCGGCACCGGCGACATCGCCATCTCGCTCGGCCAGCTCCTTCCCCACGCGGAGGTGCTCGTCGTCACCACCCCGCAGGAGGCGGCCGCGGACGTCGCGATCCGCAGCGGGCTCGTCGCGCGCCAGACCGGCCAGCGTCTCATCGGCGTCGTCGAGAACATGGCGGCCCTCACTCTCCCGGACGGGACGGTGCTCGACCTGTTCGGATCCGGCGGCGGCGCAGCCGTCGCGGCGGCGCTGTCGACCCCGGACGAGACCGTGGACCTGCTGGCGTCCGTGCCGCTGAGCACGGCGCTGCGGACGGGTGGCGACGCCGGGACGCCGATCGTGCTGTCCGATCCGTCGGACCCGGCGGCGCAGGCTCTGCAGCGGCTCGCGGACGCGGTGGATCGGCGGGGCCGCGGACTGTCAGGGCGCTCCCTGCCCTTCACTCCGGGGACGTGACGCGCTCCCCGCGCACCGCGTCCGCACTCGCCGCATCAGGCGAACACGGCAGATCAGGCGCGCAGCGCCCCTCCCCGCCTGACCTCGCGCGAACGCCTGATCCCACGCGGGCGGGGTCAGGGGGCCGCGCGCCGGATCAGGTGGCCTCGCGGTCGTAGGGAGGCGGATCGTCCGCGCTGAACTGGCGCGGGGCGGACGGCTTCGCACCCGTGCTCGCCGCCGATGCCCCCGCAGCCGCCGCGCCCGCGACTCCCGCACCCGCTGCCGCAGACGTCGCGGCGGTGGTCGTCCTGGCACCGGACGACGGGGTCGTGTCCAACAGGGCATCGCGGATGATGCGGCGCGGATCGTACTGACGCGGATCGAGCTTGCGCCAGTCGAGCTCGTCGATCTCCGGCCCGACCTCCTCGCGCATGCGGTCCTTCGCGCCGCGGACGTACTCCCCCGCCCGTCGCGTGAACCGCGCGAGCGCCTCGGCGTATCGCGGAAGGCGCTCGGGGCCGACGAGAAGCGCGGCGATCACGCCGATCAGCAGGAGCTTCTCGAAGGTGATGCCGAAGAACATGTGACCAGGCTACCGCCGCGCCTGCCCGCGCGACGCACGACGTGCCCCTACCCTGGAGGAGGCCGTGGTACCGCGGATCACCCGCGCCACGGCGGGTCGGAGAGGAACATGAGCGAGCAGGACGCGAACGCGCGCTTCGTACGCGAGGCCATCGTCGAACCGGACGCCATCGCCCGGGCGCGGGCGCATGCCCGCGAGCTCGGCGCCGCGCCCATCAGCGCAGCGGTCGGCGCCGAGTGCGCCGTGCTCGCCGCGACGGTCGCCGCACGCTCGATCGTCGAGATCGGCACCGGTGCCGGCGTCTCCGGTCTGTGGCTGCTGCGCGGAGCCCCGAACGCGGTGCTGACCTCGATCGACAACGAGCCCGAGCATCTGGCGGCGGCACGGTCGGCCTTCCAGGACGCCCGCATCGCTCCGACGCGCGCCCGGTTCATCGCCGGGAGGGCGTCGGATGTGCTCCCGCGCATGAACGAGGCGGCATACGACGTGGTCCTGGTCGACGCCGACCCGGAGAACGTCATCGAGTACGTCGCGCACGGACTGCGCCTGGTCCGCGAGGGCGGTGTGGTCCTGGTTCCGCGCGTGCTCAGCGGAGGGCGCGTGGCGGACCCCGTCCAGCGCGATGCCGTCACGACGGCCTATCGATCGCTGATCCAGGAGACGCAGCAGTCCCCGGCGGTGCTCGCCGCGCTGTCCGCCACGGGCGAGGGGCTCCTCCAGCTCGTCAGCGTGGCCGACCGCGACTGAGTACGAACACGGAGCACGGGCGACGACACGAGAACCCCGCGTCCCGAAACGGGAACGCGGGGTTCTGTGTGGGAGGCCGGACGCGTCGTCACGCCGCATCGACGACGGCGCTCAGCACGTCGTGAAGCTCCTTCGCCTCGGCGTCGTTGACGGAGACGACCAGACGTCCGCCGCCTTCGAGCGGAACCCGAACGATGATGAGGCGCCCCTCCTTCACGGCCTCCATGGGTCCGTCTCCGGTCCTCGGCTTCATCGCTGCCATCGCGGTGCTCCCTTTCCTCGGTGGTCTAGGAGACAAGTCTATCGGGTCGCCCGGAGCAGAGGAGGCTCGATGACCCCCTAGGGCACCCGCCAGAAGGTGTCGCCGAGGGCGTAGACGTTGTAGATCCATGCCCACTGCAGCACGAGGCCCACCACGACGGCGCCGATCCGGAAGCCCCGGGAACGGCCCACGGCGAGCGCGCCCCACAGCGGTGTGAGGGGGAACAGCAGCCGGAGCGTGCTCGACTGGGGGAAGAACACCGCCAGGAGATACAGCAGGTAGCTCGCGCTCCACAGGCGGATCACCGGGCCGAGCCGGCGGACCCGCGGATCCCGGAGAAGGAGAAGCGCCGCACCGGCGACCAGCAGCACGAGCGCGACGAGACCGAGCCAGCCGGGAAGGCCCCAGATCCCGAACCACAGCGGCGCGGCCGTGACCCAGCCCTCGAACGGGAAGAAGCCGGCGGCACCGCCCTCCACCCAGTTCCGTCGCCACGCCAGCTCCGTGGCGAGGTAGGCCCCCGGATCCCCGGTCACGATGCCCGCGATGAACTGCCAGGAGAAGCCCACCACCGTGGCGAGGGCCCCGAGAGCCAGGATGTGGACGAACTCCCGGGTGTAGAGCGGATCATCCTTCCGGCGCACCCATCGCAGGACGAGCACGAGCCCCAGCAGCAGGGCGAAGGCGAGCACGCCGGGGCGCGTGAAGCCCATGAGCGGGATGAGCGCGTACAGGCGGACGTATCGTCGCCGGATGAGCCCGTCGATCCCCAGCATCAGGAAGAGGAGGAACAGCGCCTCCGCGTAGCCGACCTGGAAGAGCGCGCCGAGCGGCCCGGCCGCGCAGAGCGCGACGGACCACATCGCGGCACGCCGCCCGACCTTCCCGGCGAGGACCCGGTAGAGGACGAGACAGGCGAGGTATCCGGCGACGAGCGAGACGACGAGGGCGCCGGCGCCCCAGGACCCCAGCGGGAACCCCACGACCTTGGCGAGCATCGGGTACAGGGGCATGAACGCCCACGCGTTCTCCGCGACCTGGCCGCCCTCGGTGAGCGGGAGCTCGCTCGGGTACCCGTTCTCGGCGACCCACCAGTACCACTGCGCATCCCATGCCAGCACGAAGCTGCCGATCCCCGCGTCGGGGCCGAACCGCGACCCGGGACCGGAGAGCCCGGCGGCCACCGCCAGCATCCCGGTCGTCACCACCCGGGCCGCCAGGTACACCAGCGCGACCGTGAGGGCCGGGCTCATCCGCAGCACGGCGCGCGACCAGGTCCGTGCCGGAACGCGCGCGGAGGGCGCGGCGGCGCTCACGCCCCGGATCCCCCGAGCCAGGCGCGCAGCCCCTCCTCCACGGCGACGATCTGCGCGAGCGGCACGCGCTCCTCGTCATGGTGCGCGAGGTGCGGGTCCCCCGGGCCGTAGTTCACGGCCGGGATCCCCAGCGCGGAGAACCTCGCGACGTCGGTCCAGCCGTACTTCGGGCGCGGGACGGCGCCGACCGCGGCGACGAACCGCTGCGCGATCGGGGCGTCGAGGCCCGGGCGGGCGCCCTCGGAGGAGTCGGTGATCTCCACGGGGAACCCGGCGAACACCGCCCGCACGTGCGCTTCGGCCTCGGCGGCCGTCTTGCTGGGCGCGAACCGGTAGTTCACCTCCACCTCGCAGGCGTCGGGGATGACGTTGCCGGCCACGCCGCCCGTGATGCGCACGGCGTTGAGCCCTTCCCGGTACACGAGCCCCTCGACCCCGACCTCCCGCGGACGGTACTCGGCGAGTCGCGCGAGGATCGGCGCGGCCGCGTGGATCGCGTTCTCGCCGATCCACGCCCGCGCGCTGTGCGCGCGCACGCCGCTCGTGCGCACGATCGCACGCAGCGTCCCGTTGCAGCCGCCCTCGACCTCGCCGTCACTGGGCTCGCCGAGGATGGCGAAGTCCGCGGCGAACAGGTCCGGCCGGCTCGCCGCCAGGAGGGCGAGCCCGTTGCGGGAGGCCTCGACCTCCTCGTTGTCGTACCACATCCAGGTCACGTCGACGGCGGGCGCGGACAGCTCCGCCGCGAGCTTGAGCTGCACGGCGACGCCGGCCTTCATGTCCACGGTCCCCCTCCCCCACAGGACAGGGACCCCGTCGACCTCGGCGTCGCGGGTGGGAACGTTGCCGTTGATGGGGACGGTGTCGATGTGACCGGCGATGACCACCCGCTGCGCGCGACCGAGGTCGGTGCGTGCGACGACGGTGTTCCCGTGGCGGATCACCTCGAGATGCGGGAAGGCGCGGACCGCGGACTCGATGAGGTCCGCGAGCGGCTTCTCCGCCCCCGACACGCTCGGCACGTCGCAGATCGCGCGGGTCAGGTCGACGGAGGACGCGGTCAGATCGAGCACCATGCGCACCAG
>NZ_BCRA01000154.1 GCF_001552355.1 Microbacterium resistens NBRC 103078 | reverse complement strand
AGAGGCGGGCCGGGAGAGGGACCGTGAATGGGGTCACCGATAGTCCTGGAGACGGCGGAGAGCCCCGAGGATCGCGGCCTGGACCGTGGGCCAGTCGTGGATGATCTGCGCGTAGTCGAACCGCAGGGTCTCGTATCCGAGCCGGGAGGCCACGGCGTCGCGGCTCCGGTCCCGGTGGCGGTGGGCCGAGTCGTCGTGGTTCTCCTTCCCGTCGGCCTCCACGATGAGCCTGCCGCCGATGACGACGTCCACGACGCCGACGCCGTCGATACGGACCTGACACTCCACCGGGATCCCCAGGATGTGCAGGCGCAGGCGAAGGAGCGACTCCAGCCCGCTGTCCGCATCGCCGCGGGCGAGGTCCACGAGCCACCGGGCCCGAACCGGGAGAGCGGCACGGATGCGGCTGCGCGCCGCACGCGACAGCAGGTTCATCCGCCACGCCGACTCGAAGGCGGCGAAGAAGGCCTCGTCGCCTTCACATCGCTGGAGATGCACCAAAGCCGTCGGCAGGTCGGCGCGCCCGAGCGGGGGACGACCCCGGTAGTAGTGAGATCGACAGTCACAATCGGCATGGGGGTGCACGTGCCGGGCAGCTCCCATCCAGACGTGGAGACTGGTGGAGTCGGACAGTACCCAGATCCCTCGCCTCCGCAGTTCGCTGACGCAGGTCGGCGCGCCTCCGTGCGCGATCGCCGTCCGGAGGTCGTCCGCCACGGACGGCACCGCGAAGACGCCGTCCCGGATCCGGATGATCTCGCCGTCGGCGACCGACCGCGACAACATTCGGCGGGTGAACCCGAGATCTTGGAGCTGTGTTCCTCGGGCGACGCCGCCGAGGCGGGCGAGCGTGAGCGGCGCGGAGAGCATGCCTGTCACGCTGCCGCATCCTGACCGCCGAGAGAGGATGGTCGCCCGATCGGTGGACAACGTGGAGGATCGCCGCGGGGTGGAGGAGGAACCTCGTGCCCCGATCTGCACACTTGAGCCCGATCTGCACACCTTTGCCGGGCTTTCCTGTGCAGATCGGGACGAGGTGTGCAGATCGGGACAGGCCCGTGGGCCAGGGGGGGGCGGGACGAGGGGGGAGGGGGGGAAGGGCCCGGAGACGACGGATGCCGCGGCCCCGAAGGACCGCGGCATCCGCGGAAGCAGGCTGTCAGCCCGCGTGCGTCATGGAGAGCAGGTCGAGCTTCTGGTCGAGCACCTCTTCGGTGATCTCGCCGCGCTCGACGTAGCCGAGGTCGATCACCGCGTCGCGCACCGTGATGCCCTTGGCGACGGCGTGCTTGGCGATCTTCGCGGCCGCCTCGTAGCCGATCACCTTGTTCAGCGGCGTCACGATCGACGGCGACATGCCGGCGAAGGCGGCGGCGCGCTCGACGTTGGCCTCCAGGCCGTCCACCGTCTTGTCCGCGAGGACGCGCACCGCGTTGGAGAGCAGACGGATCGACTCAAGCAGCGCCGTGCCCATGACGGGGATCGCGACGTTCAGCTCGAAGGATCCGGAGGCGCCGGCCCACGCCACGGTCGCGTCGTTGCCGATGACGCGGGCGCAGACCATGAGGACGGCCTCCGGCACCACCGGGTTGACCTTGCCCGGCATGATCGAGGAGCCCGGCTGCAGGTCGGGGATGTGCAGCTCGCCGAGACCCGTGTTGGGGCCGGAGCCCATCCAGCGCAGGTCGTTGTTGATCTTCGTCAGCGACACCGCGATCGTGCGCAGCGCGCCGGACGTCTCGACGAGACCGTCGCGGTTCGCCTGTGCCTCGAAGTGGTCCTTGGCCTCGGTGATCGGCAGCTCCGTCTCCGCGGCGAGCAGGGCGATGACCTTCTGCGGGAAGCCGAGCGGGGTGTTGATGCCGGTGCCGACCGCGGTGCCGCCCAGCGGGACCTCGGCGACCCGGGGGAGCGCGGCCTGGACGCGCTCGATGCCGAGGCGGATCTGGCGCGCGTAGCCGCCGAACTCCTGGCCGAGGGTGACCGGCGTCGCGTCCATGAGGTGGGTGCGACCGGACTTGACGACGTCCTTCCACAGCTCCGCCTTCGCCTCGAGGGCGACGGCCAGGTGGTCGAGGGAGGGGATCAGCGTGTCGATGAGCGCCTGGGTGACGGCGATGTGCACGGAGGTCGGGAACACGTCGTTCGAGGACTGCGACGCGTTGACGTGGTCGTTGGGGTGCACGGTCGCGCCGAGGATGCGCGTCGCAAGCGTCGCCAGCACCTCGTTCATGTTCATGTTCGAGGACGTGCCGGATCCGGTCTGGTAGGTGTCGACGGGGAACTCGCCGTCGTGGCGGCCCGAGGCGACCTCGTCCGCTGCCTGGGCGATGGCGTCCGCGATCGCGCCGTCGAGCGTGCCGAGCTCCTTGTTCGCGAGGGCGGCGGCCTTCTTGATGCGCGCGAGGGCGGCGATCTGCGCGGACTCCAGCCCCTTCCCGGAGATCGGGAAGTTCTCCACCGCGCGCTGGGTCTGCGCTCCGTAGAGCGCGTTGACGGGCACGCGCACCTCGCCCATGGTGTCGTGTTCGATGCGGAACTGATCGTCCGCGCCGGTGTGCTGGGTGTCGGTCACTTGCTGTTCCTCCAGTTGTGACGGGGTGACGGAAGGGGGATGAATCAGGGCGCCGGGATCAGCGCGGGGCGTCGAGCGCCGTGTCGTCGGCGAGGCCGACCGACACGATGGGCACGGCCGTGCCCTCGGCGAGCCGGTAGTTCGCGCCGACGATCCCGAGGCGCCCCTCGGCCACGGCGGCGCTGATCAGCTCGGAGGACTGGATCAGGTCGGCGACCGTGTTGCGCAGGTGCTCGCGGCCCACCAGCTCGGCGTCGATCTCGTCGGGACGGGTGACACCGGTCGCCGCGACGACCTTGCGCGCGGCGGGCACGATCGGGGCGATGAGGCGCCAGATGTGCGGGGGGAGCGGGGCGGCGTCGATCGCGGTCCCGTCGATCGCGGCGCGCACGGCGCCGCAGCTGTCATGCGCGAGCACGACGATCAGCGGGACCCGCAGGATCTCCACGGCGTACTCCAGGCTCGCCACGATCGACTCGCCGAGGACCTGCCCGGCGTTGCGGACCACGAACAGGTCGCCGAGGCCCTTGTCGAAGATGATCTCGGCGGCGAGGCGGGAGTCCGCGCAGCCGAACAGGGTCGCCATGGGCGCCTGTCCCTCCGCGAGCTCATGACGCTTGCCCACGTCCTGGTGCGGGTGCTCCGGGCGGCCGGCGACGAAGCGCCGGTTTCCCTCGAGCATCTCCTGCCACGCCTGGTCCGGGGTGAGCTGAGTCGTCATTCGTCCTCCTGACGCGCGTCGATCTGCGCGAGCTGTGGTTCCAGTCCCTTCGCGATCCGGGCGGCGTCGTCGGCGCTGAGCGACCCGTAGATCAGCACGTAGTCGTCCCCGGCGGGTGCGCCGAGCGCATACGAGACGTTGCCGTTGTCCGCGGGGCGGGCGATCGTGAAGACCTCCCATTCGCGTCCCTCGATCGTGACCCGGTCCTTGGGGGAGGCCCCGTTGAGAGGAATCGCGGCCCAGGCCGGTTCGGCATCGATCGCCTGAGCGATCCGGGCGAAGCCGCGCGCCGTGTCGCCGGTGGGAGCCATCGTCACGTCCCAGACGGTGTACGCGCCGCCGGAGAGCTCGGCCTTGTTCACCCGCCAGTCCTTCGGCACCTCCGGGACGACGACGGGACCGCCGACAGCGGTCTCCGCGTCCTTCGCGATCGCGGCGAGGTCGATCGGCGGGCGTTCGCCGGGCTCGCCGCGGGGGACGATGAAGACGATCACGAGGACGACCCCCAGGGTCACCAGCATGGCGGCCACGAGGTTGCGGAACGTCTGGCTCGACCGGTACGCGGCGGACGAGGCGGCCTTGCGGTCGGCCGTCTCCTGGGGCGTCTCGGGGCGACCGAGCTCGGCGACGACGGGGGCGGAGGATCCGCGGGGAGAACGGCTCACGACGCGGACACCTGCCCGTCCGCGCCTTCCCTGGCCGATTCGAGCCGGCGCTTGGCGCCGAGAAGCCACTCCTCGCAGCGCGCCGCCAGCGCTTCGCCGCGCTCCCACAGCGCCAGCGAGTGCTCGAGGGTCGGAGCGCCCTGCTCGAGCTCCGCCACGACACGCACGAGCTCGTCGCGGGCCTGCTCGAAGGTGAGGGTGGCGGGGTCGGCGGCGCCGCCCGCCGGGGCGGTCTCGAACTCCTCGCTCGCGCTCACCCCTTCATCCTACCGGCGCGGTTCGGACATCCGATCCGGGGCCGAGCCCGCGCCCGGGGCCGGCGCCTCCGGTCGTTCCCCCTCGGACACGGCATCGACGGAACCGCGGTCGAGGGTCACCGTGATGCGGGTGCCGGCCGGGGCCTGTGCGGCGTCGCGGAGGATCACGCCGCCCTCCCGATGCGCGATCGCATAGCCGCGTGCCAGCGTCGCGGCGGGGGAGAGCGCCCGCAGGGACGCGCGCAGCTCGGCCGTGCGCCGGGAACCATGGTCGACGCCCCGGACGACGGCGTCGCGCCCGCGGGCCACGAGGAGGTGGATCTCCTGCGCGCGACGCTCGATCAACGGCTCCGGAGAGCGCAGCACGGGCCGGGAGCGGAGCTGTTCCAGCTGCGCGATGTCGTGCGTCAGGCGCTGGGTCAGCCGCGTCGTCGCCCGGGCGCGCAGCTGCGCCACGAGCGCGCGCTGCTCGCCGACGTCGGGGACGACGCGCTTGGCGGCGTCGGTCGGGGTCGAGGCGCGCAGGTCCGCCACGTCGTCCAGCAGCGGGTGATCGTTCTCATGGCCGATGGCACTGACCACCGGCGTCGTGGCCGCGGCGACGGCGCGGATCAGTCGTTCGTCGCTGAAGCCCAGGAGCGTCTGCGGATCCCCTCCGCCGCGGGCGACGATGATCACGTCGACCTCCGGGTCGGCGTCGAGCCGCTTCAGCGCCGCGAGCGTCTCCGGCACGCATCGATCGCCCTGGACGGCGGCGTGCACGGTGCGGAACCGCACGTGCGGCCAGCGCAGCTCGGCGTTGCGGTGCACGTCCTTCTCCGCGTCGGAGTTCTCACCCGTGATGAGACCGATGACGTGCGGGAGGAAGGGGATCGGCCTCTTGCGGGACGCGTCGAACAGGCCCTCCTGTCGCAGCTGGACCCGCAGCCGCTCCAGCCGCTCGAGCTGATCGCCCAGGCCGACGTGCTTCATCATCGAGACGGCGAAGCTGAAGTCGCCCGCCTTGACGAAGTAGTCCGCCTTCACGGCCGCGACGACGTGGTCGCCCACGCCGAGGTCGGACGGGATGCGCGCCCGGACGCTGGACCAGATGCGGATCGAGATCTGCGCGTCCGAGCGGGTGTCCTTGAGCCGGGCGAAGACGTTGCCGCCGCGGAGGTTCCAGGAGGTGATCTCCCCCTCGACCCAGACGGTGTTCCAGCGGGCGACGAAGTCCCGGATCGTGGCGTTGAGGCGGGCGACCGACGTGGGCGCGTCCGGCGTGGAGTCGCGCGGGGCGACGGCGTCGGCGGGCGGCGGCTCGCCGGGCACGTGAGCGGCCTCGAAGGAGGTCATGTCCAGGTCCTCCTCGGGGGAAGCGCCGGTAGGATCGGCATTGTGACTTCGACTGCTGTTGCGCTCCCCGTGCCGCGGGTGCCGCGTGAGCGCCGCCCTGAGCGGGCGCGTCTTCAGGATATCCCCGTGGACGGACGCAAGCGGGTGCTGCTGGCCGCGCCCCGCGGGTACTGCGCGGGCGTGGACCGCGCGGTCGTGGCGGTCGAGAAGGCGCTGCAGCGGTTCGGCGCGCCGGTGTACGTGCGCAAGCAGATCGTGCACAACATCCACGTCGTCACCGAGCTCGAGGCCCAGGGCGCGATCTTCGTCGACGAGGTCGACGAGGTCCCCGAGGGGGCGCACGTCGTCTTCAGCGCGCACGGCGTCTCTCCCGCCGTCGTGAACGCCGCCGCCGACCGGGGCCTGCACGCGATCGACGCCACGTGCCCGCTGGTCACCAAGGTCCATCGCGAGGCCGTGCGCTTCGCCCGCGACGACTACGAGATCCTCCTCATCGGCCACGACGGGCACGAGGAGGTCGAGGGCACCGCCGGGGAGGCCCCCGAGCACGTCACCATCGTGAACTCCCCGGACGAGGCGGACACCGTCGAGGTGCGCGACCCCTCCAAGGTCGTGTGGCTGTCGCAGACGACGTTGTCCGTGGACGAGACGATGGAGACGGTGAACCGGCTCCGCGCGCGGTTCCCCGAGCTTCACGACCCGCCCTCCGACGACATCTGCTATGCGACGCAGAACCGACAGGTCGCGATCAAGAAGGTCGCGAAGGAGGCGGATCTGGTGATCGTCGTCGGATCCGCGAACTCCTCCAACAGCGTGCGCCTCGTGGAGGTCGCCCTCGAGTACGGGGCCCGCGCCGCCTTCCGCGTCGACTACGCCGACGAGATCCGCCAGGAGTGGCTGGACGGCGTGGCCACGGTCGGCGTGACGAGCGGGGCCTCGGTCCCCGAGGTGCTCGTGCGGGAGGTGCTGGACGCGCTCGCGGAGGCGGGATACGGCGATGTCGACGAGGTCCGCACCGCCGAGGAGGACCTGATGTTCTCCCTGCCGAAGGAACTGCGTCAGGACGTGTCGGGCCAGCGCGACGACCGCGCGCTGGGCGGACGACTCCGATGAGCGCCGACGGATCCGAACCGACGCTGATCGGATCCGTGCAACGGGCGCTGCGCCTGGTCGACATCGTGGCGAACTCGCCGCGGCCGATCCCCGTCAAGCTGCTTGCCCAGGCGACCGGCCTCACCCCGGGGACGACGTACAACCTCGTGCGGACGCTGATCCACGAGGGCTACCTCGCGACCGAGCCCGACGGCCTCGTCCTCGGCGCGCGCTTCCCGGCCTTCCAGGACGCGGCGCCGGCGCGCGGCGTCTTCCTCGCTCAGGTGCGTGCGGCGCTGCGGCAGGTGGCCGAGGATGTCGGCGCGACGGCCTACCTGTCCCGTTTCGACGACGGCGAGGTGCATCTCGTGGACATCGTCGACGTGGACCACGACCCGCGGGTGGAGCTGTGGGTCGGCATGCAGGACGGTGCGCATGCGACCGCCCTGGGAAAGCAGATCCTGTCGGTCCTGCCGCAGGACGAGCGCATGGACTACCTCGCGCGGCACCCGCTGGCAGAGCTCACCCCGCGGACCATCAGCGACCGCGAGCGGCTGTTGGAGCAGCTCGAACGCTCGCGTCGCTGGACGGTCGAGCGGGGCGAATACGCCCTCGGGTTCACGTGTCTCGCGGTGCCGGTGCTGGCCCCCGGGATCACCGCCTCCCTCGCGATCTCGATCCGGGCCGACGGCGAGCATCCCGTGGGCGAGGACGTGATCGCGCGGCTCCAGGATGCGGCGCGTCGATTGTCGGTCGCGCTGGGCACCGCGGGGTTGTCGGGGCGCGGGCAGTTCACTATCTGAATTCCTGGCTCTCGTGCAGAAACGAGGAGAGCGCTATCCTGGGTCGCACGACGTCGTAATCGCGTCCACGGGAGGGTCAGCGTCCCCAGCGCTCCTGATCCCTGAGCCCCGGGAGTCCCCAGCCCCCGGGGCATTCTTCTTTTCCGGCCCGGCCGGTCGAGCGGGTCCACAGGCCACCACGGCTACGATGTCGGGGTGTCCGATCCCCGACCCCAGTACGGCGAGTACGCCACCCCGGAGGAGCAGCGCCGTCGCGCAGGCCTGCCCGAGGAGGTGACACCGCCCGCAGCA
>NZ_BCRA01000153.1 GCF_001552355.1 Microbacterium resistens NBRC 103078 | reverse complement strand
CCGCCGGCGCGCAGCCCGCGAGGGCGAGCGTGGTCGCCGCGGCGAGGACGGCCAGGCGTCCGGCGCGACGACGCGAGACCGGAGCGATCGAGGAGGCGGAGAACAGGGAACGGGTCATGATGTCTTCTTTCGAGGTCGTCGAGGAGACCGGGCGCGGGCGCGCCGGGTGTGCGACCGGACGCACGGCGTCCACGGTCGATCGGTCGCTCCCGGCACGGTGCCGGGGCGACGGTGAGGGTCGGTCGCCGCTCAGGCGTCCGTGTCGGAGGAGGATCCCTTGCCCGGAGCCGAACGGCGCCGCATCAGGAGGGTGACCAGGATCACGATGATCGCGCCCACCACGACGACGCCGATGACGATGCCCAGCAGCGGCCCGGCCTCGCCGGCATCGCTGCCCGACGCCGGAGGCGCGGTGTCCTTCGGGGCCGCGGTGTCCTTCGGGGCCGCCGTCGCGGACGGCGTCGCCTCGTCGGAAGGCGCGGCGCTGGCGCTGGGCTCCGGCGAGGCCGCCGCTCCGTTCGCGACGGAGAACGGGATGATCCCGGAGATCGGGTGCCCGTCCGACGAGGTCACCGCCCAGCGCGCCTCGTAGGATCCCGCCGCGAGGTCGTCCGCGACGGGCGCGGTGACGATGTTGCCCACGATGGTGGCCGGTCCCGCGACGTGATCGTCGCCGTTCTCGTCGATCACCGCGACGACGGCCGTGCCCTGGAGGACGTCGGCCGAGTAGGTGAGCACGATCTCCGCCGGCGCAGTCTCGAGGACGGCCGGGGAGCCGTCGTCGGTGAGCGCCGGGGTGGAGTCGACGAGCTCGTCATGGGCGGCGGCCGGCAGGGCGGTGCCGAGCACGGCGGCCAAGGCGACGACGACGCCGACCAGCGCGGTGCGGACCACCGACCGGCGTCGTGCGGGCCGCGCCGCGCGGGCGGAAGGGGACGGATGGATAACGTTCATGATCTCTCCTGCAGGACCCGAGGGTCCGGATGCGCGCCGGAGGGCCGGCGGTCGCGGATGTGTGCGGCACGAGGCGTCGTCCGACGGACTCGCGCAGAGGATCGGCAGCCGCCCGAGGCGCGCCGATCGGCCCACGGATGCGGGCGGCGATTCACACGAGCGCGACAGGAGGACCGCGACGGACGACCGCGGTCAAGAGGATCGGACGCCGGGCCGGCGGCGCTGCGGACATCGCCACCCGCTGCTCGCGCGGCGTCTCGATGCCCCGGACCGCCGACAGGACGCGGATGCTGCGGGAGAACCAGGCGGCGGCATCCGCCGCGATCCCACCGAGCCGCTTGAGGATCCGCTCCCCGCGATGCAGGGCGAGGATCGTCAGAGCGGCGGCGGCGACGTGGGCGGCCCACATCGGCGCGTCCCCGACGATGGCGGAGGCGACAGGGTCGGCGCCCGCTCCCCCGCCGGCGAGCAGCACGGTGCCGTGGTGGCCCGTGCCGACCAGAGCCGTCGCAGAGCCGGTGCCCAGCACGAACAGCACATGGAACAGCGCCTGGCTCAGGGACACCGCGATCCCGAGGCGGACGACCGACAGGCGCTTGCCCGCCAGCGGGACGCACACGAGCACGGAGAACACCCACGGCAGCACGATCCCGATCCATCCGGGCATCGCTCCGCCGCCGGCGACGTGCGAGAGCAGCGCCACGAAGGTCGCGACCGACGCCGCGGTGGTCCCGCGTGCGGTGCGTACGCCCCTGGTGCTCATCCTCTCCATGCTAGCCGCGCAGCGAGTCCCCGCCCTACGCTGGGGACGACCGCATCCCCCGCCCCCGGAGGCCGCCCATGTCGATCCGCCCGCTCCTCGCCCGCGCCGCCGTGGCCGTCGTGGCCTCCGCGGCCCTGCTCGGGCTCACAGCCTGCGGCTCGCCCAGCGGCCAGACCCTGCCCCCGGTGATCGTGGACCTCGGGGAGATCGACGGGACGACCGTGGAGGTCGCCGAGGGCAACTCCATCGACCTCATCGGCGACGACACCGCATTCACGGAGTGGTCCGCCGAGATCGCCGATCCGACGGTCGTCTCCTTCATCCCCGGCAAGGACGACGGATCCGCCCAGTTCAACCCCGGGCTCGAGGCGCTGCGCGTCGGCACGACCGCGGTGACGCTGGACAACGCGGCTTCCGGCAAGTCCGTCGCCTTCACCGTCGAGGTCGTCGCGAAGCCCTAGCCGCTCCGCCCTCGTGTCGCGCGCCCGGTCCCGCACGGGCCACGCCAGCTCAGGCGTTCGCGCCGCATCAGGCATGCGGAGGGCATGCTCGCCTGATCCGGCGCGTTCGCCTGATCCGGCGCGAGCAGAACCGCGTGCGGGATCAGGCGCAGGATCAGGCCCGGATACGCGCGCGGACTGGGAGGCGGGTCACTCGCCGCGGGAAACGCGGACCATCTCGTCGCGCGGGACGACCTTGACACGGGCCCGCTCCTGCGGCGCGCCTAGCCCGATCTCGTGCTCGTCGAGCCGGTGCCAGCCGTCGAGGTCCGTCCAGCGGACGCCGCGCTCGGCGAGCAGCGCCGGGATCGCCTCCTCCGACGGATCCTCCGGCTGCCACCACGACCCCTGGTCGTTGATGAGGTGCCGCACGGTCTCCATCGCGTCCGACTTCGTGTGCCCGATCAGCCCGACCGGTCCCCGCTTGATCCAGCCGGTGGCGTAGATGCCCGGCACCCGCTCGTTCGAGTCCTTCGCGAGGACCTGGCCCTCGCGGTTCGGGATGACGCCGTGCTTCTTGTCGAAGGGAACGCCGGGAAGCGGCGAGCCGAAGTACCCGATCGCGCGGTACAGTGCCTGCACCGGCACCTCGCGGAACTCGCCCGTCCCGACCGCGCCGCCCTGACCGTCCGGGCGCGTGCGCTCGTACACGAACGCGCTCACGCGCCCCTCATCGTCGGTGCGGACCTCGACCGGTCGCGCCCAGAAGTGCAGGTGCAGGCGCCGGGACGCCGTGCCTCCGGCGTTGTTCACGGAGTCGCGCTTGCGCCACGACTGCAGCACCCGGTCGATCACCATGACCTGCTTGTTGCTGGCGATCGCATCGCGCGAGGCCTCGTCGTAGTCGAAGTCCTCGTCGTACACGACCATGTCGACGTCGCGCAGCTCGCCCAGCTCCCGCAGCTCCAGCGGTGTGAACTTCACCTGCGCGGGGCCGCGGCGGCCGAAGACGTGGACGTCGGTGACGGCACTCGCCTTCAGTCCCTGGTAGACGTTGTCCGGCACCTCGGTCACGAGGAGGTCCTCGGCGTGCTTCGCGAGCATCCGGGACACGTCCAGCGCCACGTTGCCGTTGCCGATCACGGCGACCGAGGCGGCGTCCAGCGGCCACTCGCGCGGCACGTCCGGATGCCCGTCGAACCAGCTCACGTAGTCCGCGGCGCCGTAGGAGCCGACGGCGTCGATGCCGGGGATGTCCAGGGACGTGTCGCGCACGGCACCGGTGGCGAAGATCACCGCGTTGTAGTGCCGCTTGAGGTCCTCGAGAGTGATGTCCTCACCGAAGCGCACGTTGCCGAACAGCCGGATGTCGCCCCGGTCCAGCACGTCGCGCAGCGCCGTGATGATCCCCTTGATGCGCGGGTGGTCGGGCGCCACGCCGTAGCGGACCAGGCCGTACGGGGCGGGCAGCTGCTCGAACAGGTCGATCGAGACGTCGAAGCGACGCTCCGCCTTGAGCAGGATGTCGGCCGCGTAGATGCCCGCGGGTCCGGCACCGACGATGGCAAGCCTGAGCTTGGTCATGGGTTCCTTTCGTCAGCTGCTGCGGTCGGCCAGCGACTGCGCGAAGCGGGTGAGCGCGTCGCGCACCGGCCCCTTCGGCAGCGGGTCGAGCGCGGCGATGGCGTCGCGCGTCCACGTGCGCGCCAGCTCCAGGGTCTTGGCGGTGACGGCGTGGTCGCGCAGGCGCGCGAGCGGCTCGTCCAGGATCGCCGCGTCCTCGCCCTCCGCGATCCGTGCCACGCCGGCGTCGATCTCGGCGGCGAGCGCGGCCGAGGCCTCGTCGTCCTCGGTCGTCAGCAGCAGCGACGGCATCGTCGGGACTCCGGCGCGCAGATCGGTCCCCGGCACCTTGCCGGTGTCCTCGGGCTTCGAGGAGAGGTCGATCACGTCGTCCAGGAGCTGGAACGCCACACCCACCTTCTCGCCGTAGACGCGCAGCGGCTCCTCGTACTCGGCCGGCGCGCCGGAGAAGATGGCGCCCGCCTGCGTGGCTGCGGCGATGAGGGATCCGGTCTTGTCGGCGAGCACCTGGAGGTAGAACGCGATGGGGTCGTCCTCCGGCTGCGGTCCGACGGTCTCGTGCATCTGCCCGAGGACGAGGCGCTCGAAGGTGTCCGCCTGCAGCCGGATCGCCCGGTCGCCGTAGTTCGACATGAGCTGGCTGGCGCGGGAGAAGAGGAGGTCGCCGGTGAGGATGGCGATGCTGTTGCCCCACACCGCGTGGGCGGCCGGGACGCCGCGACGGCGATCCGCTCCGTCCATGACGTCGTCGTGGTAGAGGGATCCGAGGTGCGTCATCTCCAGCGCCTTGGCGATGTCCACGACCGCCGGGACGTTCCCCTCCCCCAGCTGGGCGGTGAGCAGGGTGAGCACGGGACGCACCCGCTTGCCGCCCGCCTCGTACAGGTAGCGGCTCGTGGCGTCCGCGATGGGGTCGGCGACGCGCAGGTCCTCCGCGAGCCCTGTCTCGACGAGGTCGAGTCCGGCCTCGATCTCCCGGGCGAGCCGGCGCGCGGCGGGGCCGACGAACACGCGGTCGCTGAACCCCAGACGGCTCGCGAGGCGCGAACCCGAGGCGGTAGGGCTCGAAGTCACCCGTCCAGCCTACCCGCGCGCCGGATGCGCCGCGTCCGCCTGCCCGCCGATCCTCGAGTGGTCAGTTTCTGTGGGTTCACGGGCCGCGAAGCCACAGAAACTGACCACTCGATGCGGGGGCGGCGGATTACGCGGGCTTCCGGGCGCGGTGCAGCGCGACGATGCCGAACGACAGGTTGCGGTACTCGACGCTCGTCCAGCCCGCGTCGCGGATCCACGATGCCAGGGTGCGCTGATCGGGCCAGTCCGCGATCGACTCGTTCAGGTAGTCGTAGGCGTCCGCGTTGGTCCCGGCCACCCGAGCGACGCGCGGCAGGACCTGAGCGTTGTAGAAGCGGTAGAGGCCGCGGAAGAGGGGGTTCGGCGGCGTCGAGAACTCGTTGATGACCATGCGCCCCCCGGGCTTGGTGACCCGGAACAGCTCGGCGATCGCCTTCTTGGGATCCTGCACGTTGCGCAGCGCGTACGACATCGTGACGGCGTCGAACTCGTCGTCCTCGAACGGCAGAGCCGTCGCATCCGCCTGCACGAAGCGGAGGTTCGAGCGGTGTCCGTGCCGCCGACGCGCTTCGGCGAGCATGCCGGGCGAGAAGTCGGCCGCCACCACCTCGGCGCCGCTGCCGGCCAGGGAAGCGGAGGATGAGGCGGTCCCCGCGCCCAGATCCAGGATCCGCTCGCCGCGCTTCGGTGCGACCGCCCGGGTCGTCGCCGCACGCCACAGCGCGTCGTTGCCGAACGTCATCACCACATTGGTGCGGTCGTAACCGGCCGCGACCTGGTCGAACATCCCGCTCACGCGGGCGGGATCCTTGTGCAGATCGGCGCGATTGGCCTCGTCCGGGGTCATCCCTCGATCCTAGGCTCCGTCACCTGCCCCCACACCCGACCCCGGCTCGTCCGTGCGCTCGGATCCCGGTCCGATCTGCACACCCGATCACGATCTGCACACCCATTCCGTCACAACCCGTGCAGATCGGGACAAGGTGTGCAGATCGGGGCGGGAAGGGGGCTTGCCTGGGTCAGTACAGCTCGAGCTCGAACGAGGGGATGTCGTACACGTTCCACCCGGCTCCCCGCGCGGGGTACACCACGAAGGCGAGCTCCTCACCGTCCTTCGCGACCGGGATCCCGCAGACCAGGCTCCGCTGCATATCGGACGAGTCCTGGCACACGATGCCGTCGAGATCGTAGGTCCACCCCTTGTCGCGGATGCCGACGAGACCGTCGACCAGACCGGCGGCGATCTGGATCCCGTCCGGGACCGGCTCTCCCGCGAGCGCGGCCTCCGCCACGGCACGGACCTGCTCCTCGCCGCGGTGCACGACCGGCTCGCCGGGCGCGGTGGACCCCGCGGCCAGATCCACCGTGATGTCGGCCTCCACCGACAGCTGGTGGCAGCAGGCCGCGTCCTCCGCCGCCGGTGCGGTCCACCGCGCGTGGAACCCCGCATCGGCGGGGCTCAGCGACCAGATCTTCTCGCGGTCGCCGCCCGTCAGCTCCTCCGCGTGGAAGGTCGCGACGGGAGCACGGTCCGCGTCCCAGACGACGACCACGTTCGGCCAGGACACCCCTCCCTGATCGCAGTACAGCGTCGCGGCGAGGAACGGCTCGCCCGCCGCGTCCGCGCCGACCACCGCTCCGTCGCTCTCCTCGGCACCGGCGGCGACGTCCTCGGCGAGCCCGGGCGCGAGCATCACCCGCCCCTGCGCCTCGGGGATCCCCGGCAGCCGGCCGTCGACGAGCACGCCCGCCGGGTGGCCGCAGAGCTCCGGGACGCGGATGGTCTGCAGTTCGGCGAGCGCGAAGCGGGGCGTGTCCGGGGTCGGCGACGCCGTGGGCGCGGACGACGCGGACGGCTCCGAAGGCGCTTCGGAGCCGGTGCATCCGGAGAGGAGGAGCGCCGCCGTCGCGGCGGCGACGGCGAGACCGACGCGGATTCCGTGGGTGGGGCGCATGCCTCCACCCTGCCAGGTGTCCTCGACCCGACCGAGCCCCGCGCTCCCGATCCGCACCTGCGGCCGGTCCGGTCCCTGTCCCGAGGTGCAGCCGTGGTGCCCGATCCGCACACCCGGGCACGATCTGCACACCCGTCCCGTCACAACTTGTGCAGATCGGGACAAGGTGTGCGGATCGGGACCGGGATACAGGGAGACGGCCTCGGGCGTCAGCGGCGGTCGAGGCCGAGGGCGACGAGCCGGTCCAGCCAGGCGTCGGGCACCGCGTCGTCGAACGGGGGCGTCTTCGCGCGCACCCTCGACTCCAGGTCCAGGGCACGGGCCTCCAGGCGGGCGACGACCTCCGCCGGATAGCCGTAACGCACCCGGTGCGCGTCCCATTCATCGCGATCGTCCACCCACGTGCCGCGGGGCCCGTCCATGCGTACGACGTCGAGATCCATATCGATCCCCGTCGCCAACAGCGGATCCGGGATGCCGTCGGCCCCACCCCAGCGGACGTCCCAGCCGAGGTCGATGTAGATGCGCATCCCCTCGGGGTGGTCGCGGTTCACGGTCACCGCATGGTCCGCGCCGTCGTCCCCCGCGGCGCGCGGCACCAGCGTCACGTTCGGGCCGCGCGCCGTGAAGTCCCGCCCCGGCCGCGCGCTGCGCCAGCCGACCGGTTGCCCGATCCAGTCGCCCCACTCGTCCGCGCCGAGGTACACGCACTCGTGCCGCCAGTGCGGCGAGGCGTCCCACTTGCGCCATTGGAAGATCATCGGGCTGCCGGCGGCGGGGCGGGGAGCGGTCACCTCGCCACTCTACGACCGGCCCGTCGTCCGCCGGACGCGGCGGCAGGGCAACGACCCCGGCGACCGCGAGGGCGACGCCTGCGGAATAGGCTGGACGGGTGAGCAGTGGTCTGGTCGTGACGACCCGGGAGATCGATCCCGTCGAGGATCTTCTGGCGTACGCGGACCCGACGACGCCGACCGCCTGGCTGCGCCGCGGAGACGGGATCGTCGCCGTCGGCGCGGGTGTCGCGCGCGTCCTCCGCGTGTCGGCGGGGACCGCCGG
>NZ_BCRA01000152.1 GCF_001552355.1 Microbacterium resistens NBRC 103078 | reverse complement strand
GGCGCCGGCGCGGCGCTTCGTGCCGGCCACGGGCGCCGGGGCGAGCGGCCCGGGGCGGGCTGACCGCGGTCATCCGTTCTTCTCGAGCTTCGCCCAGGCGTCGTCGAGGGCCTTCTGCGCGTTCTGCTGCGCCTCGGCGAGCGCGTCCTCCGGGCTCTGCTGCCCGTTCAGCACGGCGTTCACCGCGTCCTGGAGCGCATCGGTGAACTCGGCGTCGGCGGGGTTCGCGGGCAGCGAGAACGTGTGGTCGTTCGCCTCGTACACCTTCTCGACGGCGGTGTCCCAGGGCTCGCCGCCCTCCGTCAGCAGCTTCTGGATCGCGGCATCGGCCTTCGCGTTCCCGGTGAGGACCCCGGTGAACGGCTTGCCGTCGGCCTCGCGGAGCGTCACCCGCGCCTCAGCCGCGGCGGTCCAGGCCTCCTCCGAGGTCATCACCCGCGCCCATCGGCAGGCGGCCTCGGGATTGTCGCTGCCTGCCGGGATCGCCCAGGCCGATCCGGAGGCGTAGGCGAGCGTCTCACCGTGGCGGTCCCGCACCGTGTCGAAGGCGAGCGGCGCATCCGGGGAGACGTCGTTGAGGACGTTCACGTACCACTGCTCCATCGGCATCGCCCCGAGGACGTCGGTGGCGAACTGGTTGCCCGCGCCGAAGAAGTCCGCCGAGTCGCGGTAGGCCTTGACCTTGTCGAACCCGCCCTGATCCGCGTAGATCGACGCCGCCCAGGTGAGGGCCTCCACGACCCGCGGGTCATCGAGCTGCGCGGTCCTGCCGTCCGCCGAGAGCAGATCCGCGCCGTTGGCCTTGGCCCACAGCGGCAGGAACTCGGGGAGCTTGCTGTCCACGCCGATGACCTGGAGCTTTCCCCCGTCGCTCTTGGTGAGCGCGGTGTTCGCGGCGCTCATGGCCTTCCAGTCGGAGCCGTTCACGTCGTCGAGCGCGACGCCGGCCGCATCCAGCAGCGTGGCGTTCGCCATCACGATCTGCACGCTGTTGAACTCGGGGATCCCGTACACCTTGTCGTCGAGCGTGACCTGGTCCAGCGCCGGGCGGAGGAAGTCGTCGGTCGGTATCTGCTCGCCGTCGATGCAGTCCTGCAGCGGCAGGATGGCGCCGCGCGCTGCGAGGGAGCCGATCTGCGTCCGATCGGCGTAGATCAGATCCGGCGGGTCTCCCGCGGCGATCGACGACAGCAGCTGCTGGAGGTCGAGCTCGCCTTCGACGAGCGTGACCGTCGTGTCGCCGAGCGCCTTCTTCGCCAGATCCGCGCGCGTGGTCGCGATCTCGTCCACTCCGGAGAAGCCCATCACGGTGAGCGTGCCGTCGAGCGTCGCGGAACGGTCGTAGTCCGCGTCGGCGTCGCCGCCGGCGCCGCCGGTGCCGACCGCGCACCCGGTGAGCGCCACGGCGACGAGGGAGAGGGCGGCGATCCCGCCGCGGGGGTGTCGAGTGAAATGTGTCATGGCCGGCTTCCTGCGATCGCGTGGGGGCGGGCCCGGTCCGGCCGGGCCTTCGAGCCCGACCGTAGGACGCTCCGCTCGCCCGGGCAGGGGGCTTGACGAGAAGCGTTTCGACGCGGACGGTTCTCCTGCGCACGGCGGTCGGCCGTCGACGAGCCGATTCCTACTGGAGCAGACCGGTGCCGGGGCGTCCCGCACGACGGGCGCGGAACGCCGTGGCCGTGACGTGCGACAGGTCCGCGATGAGCGCGCCGACCTTCGTTCCGATGCAGAGGCTCAGGAAGATCGCCGGGGCCGCCGCCAGCGCGTCCGCGTCGAAGCTCGCAAGCGCGACGAGGCCGACGGTGCCGGGGACAAGCAGGAGGAACGCCGGCTGGAACGACACCGTGGCCGGGATCGCCACCGTGAGCCGCTCGATGACCCTCGCGGCGACGAACAGGACCGCGGCGGAGACGCCCGTGGCGACCGCACTGCCGAGGAGGGGGCTGAGCACGCTCAGCAGGGCGTAGGTGCCGCTCATGACCACGACGCAGACGAGGGTCAGGCGCGGCCCGGACCCGAACGCCAGCCCGATCCCGACGGCGAGGACCACCACCCCGATCCAGGCGAGGGGGACCGGCGGGACGGCCTCCCATCCGCCGCGGTCCGCCGTGACGAGAGCGGCCTGCCCGACCAGGGCGGCCGAGTCGGAGTCGATCCGCAGCCCCGTCAGCAGCGCTCCCGCGGAGACGCCCGTCGCCATGAACGCGAGCATGATGAGGCCGTACATGAGCCGTGACGCCCCCGTCACGATGTCGGCCGCGGTCAGCTCCAGCAGCGCGTTCGTGATGAGCGCGCCCGGCACCAGGATCGCGATCGGCGCGCACACCGCGAACAGCGGCACGGGCCCCAGATCGAGCGCCGTCGCCGTGGTGCCGACGATCAGGGTGGAGACGAACGCGGAGACGAAGGGCACGATCGCCGCGGCCGGGCGGATCCGGGACATGTACTCCGTGACCACGCCGACGACCGCGCCGACCAGCAGGGCCAGGACGACGGCCCACCACGGACAGCGGAACACGACGGCGAGCCCGGCCGAGATGAGGGCCGCGCCGACGACGCCCTGCGTCGCGCGTCCGGGCCACGGGAGGGCGCGGATCTCGGCCATGCGCGCCCGGGCGTCGTCGAGCGGCACGCGACCGGACTGGAGCTCCTGCGCGAGCCGACTCGCGTGCGCGGCCTGGCGCGAGGTCAGTCCCACCCCGCCGGTGCTCACCGTGGTGGTCGCGAACGGGATCCCGGGGCGGCTTACGAGCACGTGCTCGGGGAGCACCGCGAAGGCGAGCTCGTCATCGGGGGCGGCGCGGCGCCGGATCTCCTCCAGCGAGCCGCGCACATCGGTGACGGACAGCCCGCCGTCCAGCAGCAGCGCGCCGAGCTCGCCGAAGGTCACGTCGAGTTCGGGACGCGGGGACGTCGTCGTGCTCACGCCGCATCTCCTCGGGATCGGGACCGGCCGCGTCACGGCCGGGACGCGGATCGAACGGTTCCCTCCTGCCCGCGTCGACGGTGCGATTCTAAGCGCCTCGACGGCCCGGTCACGACCCGAGGAGAGCCGGTCCCGGTCCGCGCCGAGACGTCACGGGCCGAGCAGGAGCATGACCGCGAACAGCACGGGGAGGCAGCCGATCGTGGTGAGCAGGACCGTGTCGCGGGCGATGGGCTCGCCGACGTCGTAGCGCTGGGCGTAGTTGAACACGTTCTGGGCGGTGGGGAGGGCGGCGAGGACGACGACGATGAGCACCTCGTGCGCGGAGAGGCCGAAGACCACGGCGGCCACGAACCAGGCGATCAGCGGCATCGCCACGAGCTTCAGCCCGGTGGCGAGCAGCACGTCGCGACGCCGTCCGGGCGTGCCGAGGACTCTCCTTCCGTGGAGGGAGAGGCCGTAGCTGATGAGCAGCAGCGGGACCGCGGCGTCGGCGATGAGCTGGATCGGGTCGCCGACGAGCGGGGGGATCTCGATCCCGGTCACCGAGACGAGCGTGCCGAGCGCGGACGCCAGCAGGATCGGGTTGGTCACGGTGCGCCGGAGGGTCCCCGCGAAGGAGGGCCGATCGCTCGTGGCCGCCTCCAGGAGGAACAGCGAGACCGGCGTCATGACCAGCAGCTGGAGGAGGATCACCGGGGCGGGGTAGGCGGCGCTGCCGAGCAGGTACAGCGAGAGCGGGATGCCGATGTTGTTGGAGTTGACCTGTCCGGCCGACAGCGCGCCGATCACCGCCTCCCCGGTCGGGCGTCGCCAGACGAGCACGCCGATGAGCGCCGAGACGAGGATGACGGCGGCCGCGGCGATCGCGGAGACCGGCAGGAGGGAGGAGAAGAGCATCGCCGCGTCCGCCTTCGACAGCACGGCGAAGAGGAGGAACGGGGAGAGGACGAAGAAGATCAGCCGGCTCAGGACGTCCCGGGCGTGCGGACCCAGCAGCCCGATCCGCCCGAGGACCCAGCCCAGCAGGATCGCGACGCCCACCACAGCGAAGCCGGTGAGCGTGTCGAGCATGCTCCGAGCGTAGCGGCGCGTCCGGCATGCGCCGGTGCTCGCGGCTCGAGTGGTCAGTTTCTGCGGGTTCCGGGCGCGCGAACCCGCAGAAACTGACCACTCGGCCCGGTGGACGCGGCGTGGGGGGTCAGCGCAGCGGCAGACGCAGGGTGACGACGGTGCCCGCCCCCTCCGCGGAGCGCAGCGCGACGTCGCCGCCGTGACGGCGCAGCACGGTCGCGACGAGGGTGAGGCCGATGCCGGAGCCGGCGACGTCCCGGGCGTTCGCCGCGCGGGCCAGTTCGTCGAACACGTGCGGGAGGTCCGCCGCGGGGATGCCGCGCCCGGTGTCGGCGACCTCGATCACCGCCCAGCCCGCCTCCTCGCGAAGACGGACCTCGAGGGGACCGTCGGCGGCGTACTTGGCCGCGTTGCCGAGGACGTTGTCGAGCGCGAGCGACAGCAGGTCGGGATCGGCGCGCACCGTGGGCACGGGCCAGGGGACGCGGGTGACCGCCACGGACATCCGCGCGGCCACCGAGGGATCCTGCGCGCCGAGCGCGGCGACGGCCTCCGTGACGAGCAGTTCGAGGTCCACGGCCTCCGTCTCCAGCTCGCGGGTCTCCAGCTCCGCGAGCTTGCGGAGGTCGCGGACGAGCCCGCTGAGCTTGGCGGCCTGGGCGTCGACGGTCGGCCAGGCGTCGGCGGGCGCGGCGCCGTTCTGCGCGGCGACGGCGGTCGCGCGGATCGCGGTGATCGGGTTCTTCAGCTCGTGGTCCAGCCGGGCGAGGAAGCGGCGATGGCCCTCGCGCTCCTTCCGCGCCGCGTCCTCGGCCGCCCGACGGGTGGCGCGGGCGCTCCGCCGCGACCGGAGGACGATGCCGCCGAGAGCGAGCAGGGCGAGCGCCGTGAGCAGGACGCCGGCGCCGATGACGAGGGCGGGGACGGCGACACCGATCTCGAGGCGGCGGGCGTCGCCGGAGAGCAGCAGGACGAGGCCCACGACCGTGCCCAGCACGGCGGGGACCAGCGCGGGCGCCCAGGCCCAGGGCGCCCGGGACCGGCGCGGCGCCGGTCCGGACGGGTCCTCAGGGCCGCTCATGCGGCGCTCACCGGCGCGACGAAGCGATAGCCGAGGCTCTGCACGGTCTCGATGAACCGGGGTGCTGCGGCGTCGTCCCCGAGCACGCGCCTGAGCTCCGCGATCCGGTGATCGACCGCGCGGCTGGACGACGCGAAGTCGAAGCCCCACAGGGCGGACAGCAGCCGCTCGCGCGTGTGGACCTCGTCGGCGTGCCGCATCAGGTGCTCCAGGAGGGTCATCGCCTTGGGGGTCAGCACCAGCTCCGTCTCGTCGCGCCAGACGCGTCGGGCGCTGCGGTCCAGGACGAGATCGTGGGCGCGGAGACGGGACGCGGCCGACAGGGGGACCTCACCGGGGGCGGACCGGCGCAGCACCGCGCGGATCCGGGACACGAGCTCGCGCGGGTCGAACGGTTTGTTGAGGTAGTCGTCTGCCCCCTCGTCGAGGGCGGCGCTGCGTTCGGAGGCCTCGCCGATCTGGGTGAGGAGGATGATCGGCAGCCAGAGGCTCCGGCCCCGCACGCGACGGACGAACTCGCGGCCGTCCACGCGCGGCATGAGCACGTCGCACACCACGAGGTCCGGCGCTCGCCGCTCGACGGCCGCCAGCCCCTCGGCCCCGTCGGCGGCGACCTCGACCTCGAACCCGCTGCGCGCGAGGAACGGGCCGAGCGCGCCGGTGATGGCCGCGTCGTCGTCGACGAGGAGGATGCGGGGCCGGTCGGCGGTCACGTCACTGCGCCTTCAGCACGTTGGACGAGCCGACGTCGCTGATCTCGGGGGTCTCGCCCGTCCAGCGCACGATGTTCCCCTCGCCGTTGACGAGCAGCTTGTCGAGCGCGCCGGAGAGCACGACGTTGCCGTCGCCGATCACCTCCAGGAAGGCGACGTCGTCCGTCACGACCTGGGAGCCCCGCGTGTTCAGGATGAGCCGGTCGCACGGTCCCTCCACGCGCGTGGCCATCGCGTCGTCGAGCAGGGTCAGCTCTCCGTCGCAGCGCAGCGTGCGGGTGGAGGAGGCGATGAGCGCTTCGCGGGTGAGGTCGGTCCCGGTCGCGGCGTCGTCGGTCGCAGGCAGGGAGCCCTCGGCGCCGGTGCTCGCCGCGGGGGAGGCGTCGTCCTCGGCGGACTCGGTCCCCGCCTCCGCGCCAGGGTCGGGGGAGGAGGACGGGGAAGGCTTCCCGGCCTCCCCGTCGACCACGGCGACCGTGCAGCCGGAGAGGACGACGAGGAGGGCGGCGGCGGCGAGGCCGCCGGACAACGGACGGAGGATGCGCATGAGGTGGTCTCCTTCGGGGGACACGGTCACAGGGCCGCGGGGATGAAGATCTCGACGCGGCGGTTGAGCTGCCGCCCCGCGGGGTTGTCGGCGCCGTCCACCTCGTTCGCCGCCACGGGGCGGCTCTCGCCGTAGCCGACGGCCTCCAGCGGGGCGCTCACGCCGCGCTGCTGGAGCGCCTCGACCACGGAGCGGGCCCGGCGCTCGCTGAGCTCCTGGTTGTCCTCGTCGGATCCGATGGCGTCCGTGTGCCCGGACACGATCGCCTTCGCGACGCCCAGCTTCGCGAACACCGCGGCCACCGACTCGATCGTCGGCACCGCGTCGGGGCGGATGTCGCTGCGGGCGAAGTCGAACAGCACGCCGTCCTGGAAGGTGATGGTCGTGCCGCACGACGTGATCGGGTTCAGCGCGGCCAGCGGGGGGAAGACGCCGAGCCGGGGGACCGGCGCGATCTTCTCGACGGTCACCGGCGTGCCGTTGACCGTGCCGGTGCCGTCGCCGAAGTTCTGGATGGTGACGGTGCCGTCGGTGTAGTTCCCGGCGCCGTCGCCGAAGTTCTGGATGGTGACGGTGCCGTCGGTGTAGTTCCCGGCGCCGTCGCCGAAGTTCTGAATGGAGACGTCGCCGTCGGTGTAGTTCCCCGAGCCGTCCCCGAAGACCTGGATGCTCTTGGTCGCATCGACGTAGTTCCCCGCCCCGTCGCCGAAGTTCTGGATGGAGATGGTGCCGTCGGTGTAGTTTCCGGCGCCGTCGCCGAAGTTCTGCACCGTGACGCCGTTGAGGGTGAAGCTTCCCGAGCCGTCGCCGAAGTTCTGGATCGATCCGTCGGGCCCCGTGAAGGTGCCCGAGCCGTCCCCGTACAGCAGGGCGGTGCCGGTCCCGGAGATCACCTGACCACCCGCGTCGCACTGCGCTGCGGAGACCGTCACCCCCGGGATGTCGCTGACGTCGCGCTGCAGATCGATCGCGAAGGAGGAGGCGGAGGCATCCAGCAGCGTCAGATCCGGCAGCAGGAAGAGCGGCACCGGCGGGAACTGGCCGACGTCGTACCCCGGGACCGTCGCCACGGACGGCGTCGGGGAGGGATCGGGCGTCGGCGAGGCCGCGGGGGATGGCGTGCCAGACGCGCCGGCCGAGGCGGACGGGGCGGCGTTCGGAGAGACGGCGACCGAGCAGCCCGCGAGGGCGAGAGCGACGATCCCGGCGCCGATCCCGCACAGAAGCGGGCGAGCGGCGGGGGCCAGAGAGGTGCGGTGCATGTGCATCAGGCTATCGGCGCGGTGTCGCGGGGATGTCGCTGCCGTGTCGCAACCCTGCGACACGGCCTCCGAGACGATCGCACGCCACGCACACGACGGACGGGGAGCGGGGTGGTTGTCGGGGAGACGCCCGCGCGAGAGCATGGACGGGTCGCCGCCTCCTGCGGCGGGAGGAGGTCGTCATGGGGTCGCCCGGACCGGTGCGCGTGCGGCGGATCTACGAGGAGCCCGCCTCGGACGACGGCCAGCGGATCCTCGTGGACCGGCTCTGGCCGCGCGGCGTCAGCAAGGAGCGCGCGGCGCTCGCCGAGTGGCTTCGCGACGTCGCTCCCTCCACCGCGCTGCGTCAGTGGTACCAGCACGATCCGGACAAGCTCACGGAGTTCGCCCGACGCTACGAGGAGGAGCTGAGAGACCCCGAGCGCGCGGCGGCGCTGGCGCACCTGCGGGACCTCGCCGCCGCCGGGCCCCTCACCCTGCTGACCGCCTCGCACGGCGGCGACATCAGCCACGCGGCGGTGCTGCAGCGGCTGCTCACCTCGTCCTGACCACGGCGCCGGTGCGCCGCCGCAGCTCGGTCGCGGCCGCGGTCACGGCGTCCAC
>NZ_BCRA01000151.1 GCF_001552355.1 Microbacterium resistens NBRC 103078 | reverse complement strand
GGCGGCGGGACCGGCGTGCCTCGTCTCGACCGGCTGCGTCGGCCGCGACGGCGCGGGCGCGTCTCGCGGGCGCGCTCGGTCGGGAGCGGGGATGACAGCCGGCCCGGTCTCGCCCGCGGACAGCACGCGCGCCACCATGAGCTCCAGGTGCAGGCGCGGGGAGGTCGCCCCCGTCATGTCGTCCAGCGCCGCGCTGACGAGGTCGGCGGTGCGCGACAGCCGGTCGGATCCGAACGCCGCGGCCTGGTCGCGCATGCGGGCGAGCTCGTCCTCCGGCACTCCGCGCAGCACCGCCGAGGCGCCGTCGCCGACGGCCGCGATGACGATGAGATCGCGCAGCCGCTCCAGCAGGTCGTCCACGAACCGCCGCGGGTCCTGACCGGTCTGCACCACGCGGTCGACCGCGGGGAAGGCGGCGGACGCGTCGGCCGCGGCCAGGGCGTCCACGATCTCGTCCAGGAGGGCCGCGTGCGTGTAGCCGAGCAGCGCCACCGCGCGCTCGTACTTGACCTCGACGGATCCCGTCTCGCCCTCCGACCCGGCGATGAGCTGGTCCAGCAGGGAGAGCGTGTCACGGGGCGACCCGCCTCCCGCGCGCACGACGAGCGGCAGCACCCCCTGCTCGACCGACACCCTTTCTTCTGCGCAGAGCTTCTCGACGTACTCCAGCATCGCCGCGGGCGGCACGAGACGGAACGGGTAGTGGTGGGTGCGCGAGCGGATCGTGCCGAGCACCTTCTCCGGCTCGGTCGTCGCGAAGATGAACTTGACGTGCGGCGGGGGCTCCTCGACGAGCTTGAGCAGCGCGTTGAACCCCTGCGGGGTGACCATGTGCGCCTCGTCGAGGATGAAGATCTTGTAGCGGTCGCGGCTGGGGGCGAACGTGGCGCGCTCGCGCAGGTCGCGCGCGTCGTCGACGCCGTTGTGGCTCGCCGCATCGATCTCCACGACGTCCAGCGAGCCGCCGCCGGCGCGGGACAGCTCCACGCAGCTCGGGCAGGTGCCGCACGGGGTGTCGGTCGGGCCCTCGGCGCAGTTCAGGCAGCGCGCGAGGATGCGCGCCGACGTCGTCTTCCCGCACCCGCGGGGACCGGAGAACAGGTAGGCGTGACCCACGCGGTCGCCGCGCAGCGCCGTCATCAGCGGATCGGTGACCTGGGACTGCCCGATCATCTCCCCGAAGGTCTCGGGCCGGTAGCGGCGGTAGAGGGCTGTGGTCACCCGACAAGCCTAGAGCGTGCCTCCGACACGTCGCCCCTCGTCGTCGAATCCGCCGCCGCCGGACCCCGGACGGCGCCGCGGGGAGGGCGCCCGACGGGGCGCGCGTTTGACTTGCCCGGGGCCGTTGCTACGTTGGAGGAGCGGGCCGCGCGCTCGCCCGACCGCCGCCGCACCCGCGAGCGCGCATCCGGGATCCGCACCGGCTCCCGCGCCACGACAGCGCTGTGTCGTGAGCGGTCGCGCGAATCCGCCCGGCCGCACGGACGGCCCCGTCGTCCGTGCACGTGCGCGTCGATCCGCCGGCGCCGGAACGATGGCTGCGCGCGTGCCCCGTGTCGAAAGGAACCCTGTGACGGCCCGCACACTGCCGCTCCCCGCCCCCGATCGTCTCCGCACCAGCCCGCTGAAGGCCACTCTCCCCACCCGTTAGCGCTTCTCCTCCCCCCGACACCCGGCACCGCAGCCGGTGCCGACGAGACAAGGAGAAGACGTGGAAAACCTGCAACAACTCTCGGGACCCGTCGTGGTCCTGCTCCTGCTGCTGTTCTTCGGCGGCAGCCTGTACATGTCCCTGCGCATCCGCAAGCGCACCGAGAACGCCGACGGCTACATGACCGGCGGCGGACGGATCGGCTTCGGGATCTCCGCCGCGTCGATGACGGCGACCTGGATCTGGGCGGCCTCGATGTACGCCTCCGCGACGTCCGGCTACACCTACGGCATCTCCGGCCCCATCCACTACGGGCTGTGGGGCGCGCTGATGATCCTGCTGATCTATCCCTTCGGCCGGCGGATCCGCCAGGTCGCGCCCCGCGCGCACACGATCGCCGAGGTCATGTTCGCCCGGCACGGCCGCTCCAGCCAGCTCATGCTGGCGGGATCCAACGTGCTCGGCAGCCTGATCAGCCTCACCTCGAACCTGATCGCCGGCGGGGCGCTCATCTCGATGCTCACGCCGTTCTCCTTTACCCAGGGGATCCTCGCGATCGGTGCGGGGGTGCTCCTCTACACCCTGTGGTCCGGCTTCCGCGCCTCCGTGCTGACGGACTTCGCGCAGGTGTGCGCGATGCTCGGCGCGGTCGTGATCATCATCCCGGTGGTGTTCTTCGCCGCCGGCGGCCCGGCGCTGTTCGAGACCGGGGCGCACAACCTGACGCCGCAGCAGGGGGACTTCTTCTCCTCGGACGCGTTCTTCAACCAGGGGGCGCCCTACATCGCCGCCGTGCTGGCCTACGCGATCGGCAACCAGACCATCGCGCAGCGTCTCTTCGCGGTCCGTGAGGACCTCATCAAGAAGACCTTCGTCACGGCGACGTTCGGCTACGGCGCCACCATCATCGGGATCGGGATGCTCGGGGTCATCGCCCTCTACGCGGGCATCGAGCCCGTCGGCGGGGACGTGAACAACCTCATCCCGCAGATGGCCGCGACGTACCTGTCGCCGGTGCTGCTGTGCGTGTTCTTCGTGATGATCATCGGATCCCTGTCGTCCACGGCGGACGCCGACCTGACGGCGCTGTCCTCCATCGTCATGGCCGACGTGTACGGCCAGAACATCGCGGGCAAGAAGCGCGCGAACCCCCGCACCATGGTGCTCGTCGGACGGGTCACGATGATCGTCGCGATGGTGGCCGGCCTCGCCTTCGCGGGGTCGCAGCTCAACATCCTCGACCTCCTCGTGTTCGTCGGCGCGATGTGGGGCGCGCTGGTGTTCCCGGTGATCGCGAGCTTCTACTGGGACCGCGTCACCAACCTCGCGTTCTCCGTCGCGGTGGTCGCGGCGCTGGCCGCGTTCCTGCCGGTCCGGTTCGAGTGGGTGCCGCTGTCGGGCCCGGTGGGCATCGTCAGCGACGTCCTCGCCACCGTCGGCATCGGCGTCGTCCTCGGACTCATGGCGTTCGGGTTCTTCGGGAAGCGGATCGCTCTCGCGGTCGGCACCGTCGCGACGCTCGCGGCCGCGCCGTTCTCGATCGGGTTCCTGCACACCTATCCGGTGCTGTCGGGCTCCCTCGTCGCGTACGCGGTGTCCACGATCGTGTGCGTCGCGCTGACGCTGCCGAGCAGGCGGCGCTTCGACTTCGCCCTCATCAAGGAGCGCACCGGGGACTTCGACCAGGACCTCGACGCGGAGCTCGCCGCGCTCGAGGACGAGACCGCGCGCGCCGCCGCGCCCGAGGATCCGCGCGACGGCGTCGGACGGGCGTGACCGGGGAACGCGAGAGAAGGGAAGAAGAATGGAAACGTCGACAGTCCTCCTGACCGCCTACGTCCTCGTCTGGCCGGTGATCGTGCTGGGCACGCTCGCCGTCATCGTCCGCGCGTTCGTGACCGAGGCGCGAGAGGCCAAGGCCGAGGGCCGCAGCATCATCTGAGCCGGACCCGCCCCGCACGCACGGAGGGCGGGGACCCTCGGGTCCCCGCCCTCCGTCGCATCACTCCCCCGCGGCTCCCACGATCGGGATCGCGGAGGTGGTCGGCACCGAGGCCGACAGCAGCGTGCCGTCCTCGCGCCGCGCCTGCAGACCCAACTCGGGCCGTCCGGGGATGACGGGTCCCTGGTGCGCCAGGGGCACGCGGACCGGTTCGCCCACGGACGCGGTGTAGGCCGCGCCGCGCACGGTGAAGTCGACCGGGTCGCCCTCGCGCACCTCCACCTCCAGCTCGCCGCGGGTGAGCGTCACCTGCAGCACGGAACCGAGCCAGCGCAGCGGGTACGACAGCTCCGGCCAGTCCCGCGGCAGGCGCGGGTCGAAGCTCAGCTCGCCGTTGTAGTCCCGCATGCCGCCGAAGCCGCACACGAGCGCGGTCCACACGCCGCCCGCCGACGCCACATGCACGCCGTCGGAGGCGTTGCGGTGCAGATCGCCGAGGTCGACGAAGATCGACTGCTCGAAGTACTCCAGCGCGAGGTCCTGGTATCCGACCTCCGCCGCGAGGATCGACTGGACGACCGCCGACAGCGTCGAGTCGCCCGTGGTCAGCGGGTCGTAGTACTCGAAGTCGGCCAGCTTCTCCGCCTCGGTGAAGTGGTTGCCCTGCAGGAACAGCGCCAGCACCACGTCCGCCTGCTTCAGCACCTGGAAGCGGTAGATCACCAGCGGGTGGAAGTGCAGCAGCAGCGGGCGCTGCTCCTTCGGCGTGTTCGCAAGATCCCACACCTCGCGCTCCAGGAACAGGGAGTCCTGCGGGTGGATGCCCAGCGCGGGGCTGAACGGGATGAACATCGCCTCCGCGGCACGCTCCCAGCCCTCCACCTCCTCCGGGCGCAGCTGGAGGCGGTCGACGAGCTTCTCGTACGCCTCCGGCGCGTCCTCGGCCATCTCGCTGACCACCCGCGCCGCGAAGCGCAGGTTGTAGCGGGCCATCACGTTCGTGAAGAGGTTGTCGTTGACGACGGTGGTGTACTCGTCCGGGCCGGTCACGCCGTGGATGTGGAACGTCTCCACGTCCCCTCCCGTGCGCCAGAAGCCGAGCGTCTCCCACATCCGGGCCGTCTCGACCGCGATGTCCGCGCCCTCGTGGTACAGGAACTCGTCGTCCCCGGTGCCCCGCACGTACTTGCCCAGGGCGAAGCTGACGTCGGCGTTGATGTGGTACTGCGCGGTGCCGGCGGCGTAGTAGGCGGAGGCCTCCTCGCCGTTGATCGTCCGCCAGGGGAACAGGGCCCCGCCCTCGTTGAGCTGCCTCGCCCGCCGTCGCGCCGCGGGGAGCATGTGCACGCGGGCGCGAAGGGCGTTGCGCGCCCACTGCGGGGAGGTGTACGTCAGGAACGGGAGGACGTAGATCTCCGTGTCCCAGAAGTAGTGACCGCTGTAGCCGGACCCGGACACGCCCTTCGCGGACACTCCCGCGCCGTCGGCGCGCGCCGACGCCTGCGCGATCTGGAACAGGCACCACCGGGTCGCCTGCTGCAGGTCGTCCCGGGCGCCGATCCGCACGTCCGAGCGCTCCCAGAAGGCGGCGAGCCACGCGGCCTGCTTGGCGAACTGGGCCTCGACGCCCTCGAAGGCCACCCGGTCCAGCGTGCGGCGGCAGCGGTCGACGAGCTCGCGCGGAGGCACCCCGCGGGAGGTGTGGTAGCTGACGAGCTTCGTCACCCGGATCGGAACTCCGGCCTTGGCCTGCACGCGGAAGACGTTCTTGGCGATGTCCGGCTCGATGAGGCGGCGCGCGGTGTAGTCGTTCTCGGTCTCCACCACGTGGTCGGCCACGACGGCAAGCGTCATCCCGGACTCGGCGACGCGGTACGACAGCGCCGAGCGCTGCTCCTCCTGCCAGAACTCCGCCGGCTGGAGCACCCGCTCCGAGATCCGCTCCGCCTTGCGCGGATCGAATCCGCCCGGCGCGGATCCTCCGCGAACGTCCTTGCCGGAGATCGTGGGGGCGCCCCCGTAGACGTCCTCGCCGTCCTGCCGATTGATGATCTGGCAGGACACGGTGACCGGCGCGTCCGCGTTCTCGACGACGACCTCCAGCCGCAGCACGGCGAGGTGGCGCTCGTCGAACGAGACGATCCGCTCGTCGCGCAGGCGCACGCGCTTGCCGGACGGGGTGACCCACAGCACGTCCCGGGAGAGGATGCCGGTGCGGAAGTCCAAGGCCCGCCGGTACTCGCGGACGTCCGCCTCGTCGAAGCTCAGCGGCTCGTCGTCGACGTACACGCGCATGACCTTGGCGTCCGGGGCGTTCACGATGGTCTGCCCCACCTCGGCGAAGCCGTACGCGGCCTCCGCGTGCCGGATCTGCCAGGTCTCGTGCAGGCCGTTCAGGAAGGTGCCGTGCTCGAGGGCCTCACGCCCCTCGATGTGGTTGCCGCGCAGGCCGAGATAGCCGTTGCCGACGGCGAAGAGGGTCTCGGCGACGCCGGGATCCTCCGCGGGGAAGCGGGTCTCGACGAGTCGCCAGGGGTCGACGGGGAAGACGTCGCGGTCGATCACTTCGACTCCTTCAGTCGCTCAGTACGTCGCATGCAGTTCTCCGTGGATGTGGACGTGCGGGTGCCGGTTCGGGTGGGGGTGTGCGGAGCGGACGTCTCAGGATACGAGGCGGGCGAGGTCGTCGACGACGATCGTCGCGCCGTGGGCGCGGAGGGCCTCGGCGCCCGCGCCGCGATCCACCCCGATGACGGTGCCGTAGCCCGCGGCGGCGGCCGAGGCGACCCCGGACACCGCGTCCTCGACGCCGACCGCGTCCGCGGCCGCCACTCCCAGGCGCTCCGCCCCGACGCGGAAGACGTCCGCCGCGGGCTTGGAGGCGAGGTGCTCGCGCTCGGCGACGACGCCGTCGACGACGACCTCGAAGAAGTCACGGATCCCGGCCGCCGCGAGCACCTCCTCGGCGTTCTTCGAGCTCGACACCACCGCCATCGGCACGCCCGCGTCGCGCAGGCGCTCCAGCAGGGCCAGGGACCCGGGGTACGGGGCGATGCCGTCGCGGCGCAGCGCCGTCGCGAACGCCGCGTTCTTGCGGTTGCCGATGCCGCAGATCGTGTCGGCCTCGGGAGGATCGTCGACGCTCCCCCACGCGATCTCGACGTTGCGGCTGTGCAGCAGGCTCGCCACGCCGTCGTACCGCTTCTTCCCGTCGACGTACGCGAAGTAGTCCGCGTCGGTGTAGGGCGGGGTGATGTCCCACGCCGCGAACACCTCGTCGAACACCGCCTTCCAGGCGCGCATGTGCACCTCGGCGGTCGGCGTCAGCACGCCGTCGAGGTCGAAGAGCACGCCGGCGGCGACGCTGAGGTCGGGCGCTGCGGGGGTCTCGGGCACGGCGGCTCCTCCGGTCGGCGGACGGATCGATGGATCGGCACCGCGACGTGCCGCGTGTCCAGCGTAATCACGCCCGCGCCCTCACGACAGCCCGTTCTTCGAGCCGTCATCCGCGCGCCCCGCGCCGCTATCCCGGGTACCGGTGGACCTCGTCGACGCGGAAGGTCACGCCGTCGGGCAGCTCGCCGTGCAGCGTGATGTCCGCCGAGCCCGTCTGACCGCCGGGGATCGGATCGCTCCACGCGGTGGTGCTCGTCGCCGTCGAGCCGTCGCCGCGCAGCGCGGTGACGTCGATCGCGTACGACATCGTGACGGACGTGCTGTTGCGGACGGCCACGCGCAGGACCGGCAGCTCGCCGCTGCGGTCGATCTCGCCGATGGCGACATCGGCGACGAGGTCCGCGTACTCCGTCGGCTCCGCCGCGAACAGGCGGAGCTCGGGGACGCCCATCCCCGACTGGCTGTAGACCGACACCGGCTCCTCACCGGCGGGCGGGACGGCGAGCCGGACGAGCAGCAGGTCGCCCTCGGCGATGTCGGCGTGCGAGGAGGTGGGTGCGAGCAGCACGGCATCCCTGGTGGGGAACTCGTACTGCTCGGCGGGCCGGTCCGCGCTCAGGGTCACGAAGAAGGCCCGCAGACCCGGCACGGCCGTGGTCTCGAACCCGCCGGCCTGGAGGACCACGGCGTATGCGAGCAGCGGCCGATCCGCGTGCGCCGCGGGCGTGTCGAGGACCGCGTCCAGCGTCGCCTGATCGACCGGCACGAAGGCCGTCGGGTCCGGCGCCTCCCACGTCGGCTCCGGGCTCGGCGTCGGAGAGGGCGTCGCCGACGCCGCGGGCTCCGCTCCCGGAGCCGTCCCCGGGCCGTGCGACGTCCCGAACACGCCGTCGGCGAGCGCGACCACCTGAGGCCACAGGCCGAACAGCTGCGTCTGGACCGCCGCGAACCCGCCGACGAGGAGGACCACCAGCACGAGCACGGTGCGGCGGATCGCCCGGACGCCGGCGGACGCGGCCGCCGGCGGGCGGCGATATCCGCGCCGCGACGCCTCCAGCGGAGGGATGAGATAGGGCTCGGTGATCCGCTCGGGCACCGAGGTGTAGGTCTCGGAGTATCGCTCGCGGCCGCTCATGTCTGGACCCTACCGGCCCGCAGGCCCTCCCGGTCACGACTTCGCGCCGTCCGACGGCGGGCATGAGAAGACCCTCCGCGCACCCGGCAGAGCCCGGTTACCCTTGCTGCGTTTCCGCCCTGGGGGAGTTGGCCTGGATGTCGTCACGCGGAGGGCCGTCGTCCATTCTACAGGTGCGGCGCGGGCTCCGTGTCCGCCGGCACGGGCGCGGGGGTCCGCGCC
>NZ_BCRA01000150.1 GCF_001552355.1 Microbacterium resistens NBRC 103078 | reverse complement strand
GTCGCGCTGTCGCTGCTGCCCGAGGTCGTCCGCGACGGCGCGGACGGGGCGCTGCCGATATGGTCCCTCGCCGCCGCCGTCGTGGGACCGGCAGCCGCCGCGCGCCTGCTGCTCTTCGCGGGCCACGGCCGGTCTCCCCGTCGCACCGCCCTCGCGGCCGGAACGGGCGCGATCGTCTGGACCGCCCTGTTCTTCGCCTACTACGCCGGGTACGACCTCGGTTATCGCGCCGATCTCGTGCTCGTGGCCGCCGCAGCCGTCTTCGCGCTCTGGTGCGTCGCGTACCGGTCCGGCGGATCCGCCGACGACGAGGACGTCCGTGCCTCGGAACGCCGGATCGACGACTCGGGCGCCCGGGCCGTCGCCGGGGTCGGGGCGGCGACCGTCGTGGCCGCCGTGATCGCGCTCGCCGGTCCACCCCTCACGCTCCCCACGCTGCCGGTCGCGCGCGAGGCCGCCGCCTCGGACGAGCTCGTCGTCGCCGCCTACAACCTCCGCATGGGGTACGGGATCGACGGCGTCTTCCGCCCCGGCGACGTGGCCGCCCAGATCCGCCGCAGCGGCGCACAGGTCGTCCTCCTCAGCGAGGTGGACCGGGGATGGCTCCTCAACGGCGGGCAGGACGAGCTGATGATCCTCGCGCGGATGCTCGGCATGCAGGCCGTCTTCGGACCGGCCGCCGACCAGGTCTGGGGCGACGCGATCCTCACGTCGCTGCCCCTGTCCGATCCGTCGTCCACGAAGTACCCGCTGTTCGATGCGCTCACCGGCGCGGGTCTCACCGCGGCGACCGTGACGTGGCGGGGAGAGCCCGTGCGGATCCTCTCGACGCACCTCCAGCCCGATGCGAACGAACTCGACGCCACCGGACGGCAGGCGGCGATCCTCGCGGACGCGATCCGGGACGCGCCCGGCGCGGTGATCGGCGGCGGCGACCTCAATACGACGCCCGGATCGGACGCGTGGCGGACCCTGCTCGCTTCGGGCGCCGAGGACGCGCTGGAGGACGTCCGCCCCGCAGCCACCTCGCCCGCCGACGACCCCGCCGAGGAGATCGACCATCTCCTCGCCCGCGGGATGGTCGCGGTGCGCGCCGAGGTGGTCGCCTCGACCCTGTCGGATCACCGGATGATCGTCGCCGCCTTCCGCTGATCCCGCGGTCTCCGTCCCGCGGAGGAGGGCACGCGTCCGTCCTGCGGGGGATGCCGCCGGACCGACGCCTTCCTAGCGTGGAGGCATGACCACAGCACCCGTCCTCACCGAGGGACTCGTCGACCTGCGCGGCATCACGAAGAGCTACGGCTCGCGGCGCGTGCTCGACGACGTCTCCTTCCAGGTCGCGCCCGGCCGGCTGACCGGGTTCGTCGGCGGCAACGGCGCCGGCAAGACGACCACGATGCGGATCATCCTCGGCGTCCTGTCCTCCGACGACGGCTCCGTCTCGCTCGGCGGGCGCCCGGTGTCCGCCGCGGACCGGCGCCGGTTCGGCTACATGCCCGAGGAGCGCGGGCTGTACCCGAAGATGAAGGTCCGCGAGCAGATCGTCTACTTCGCGCGCCTCCACGGCTACGACAAGGCCGAGGCGACCCGCCGGGCCACGGACCTGCTGACCGAGCTCGGCCTCGGCGAGCGGCTCGACGACAAGATCGAGGCGTTGTCCCTGGGCAACCAGCAGCGTGCCCAGGTCGCCGCAGCGCTCGTCCACGAGCCGGAGGTCCTCATCCTCGACGAGCCGTTCTCCGGTCTGGATCCCCTCGCGGTCGACGTCGTCGCCGGCGTGCTGCAGGCCCGGGCCGCCCAGGGGGCCTCGATCCTGTTCTCCTCGCATCAGCTCGACGTCGTCGAGCGCCTGTGCGACGACCTCGTCATCATCGCCGGAGGCACGATCCGTGCGGCGGGGACGCGCGACGCGCTGCGCGAGCAGCACTCCGCGCCGCGCTGGGAGCTGTCCTCCACCGGGGACGTCGGCTGGCTCCGCACCGAGCCCGGCGTGACGGTCCACGACTTCGAGGGCGGGAACGCGGTCTTCGACGTGGACGCCTCCGACACCGCCCAGCGCGTGCTGCGCCGTGCGATGGACGGCGGCGAGGTCCTCCGATTCGCCCCGCAGCAGCCGACTCTCGCGCAGATCTTCAAGGAGGTCATCCAGTGAACGCCCTCGCCACGTCCCGCCCGGTCGCACCGTCGTCCGGCCCCCTGACCGGCATCACCGCCGCCCAGGGCGCCTGGCTCGTCGCCGAGCGCGAGATCGGCACGCGCCTGCGCAGCAAGGCGTTCCTGATCTCCACCGCGATCCTCCTGCTCGTCGCCCTCGGCGGCATCATCTGGATGGGGATCGCCGGGGGCACGCCGAGCACGGTCGCCGTCGCCGCGACCAGCCAGTCCGCCGCTCTGCTGCCCGAGAGCGACACCCTCGAGGTCACCGAGGTCGCCGACCGCGCGGCGGCCCAGGCCCTCGTCGAGGACGGTGACGTGGACGCCGCCGTCCTCGTCGACGACTCCTCCCCGACCGGGCTGTCGATCCTCGCCGGCGAGTCCGCGCCGGACGAGCTCGTCGCGCTGATGTCGGTCTCCCCCGCGGTGGAGCTGCTGCATCCCGACGCGCCGCATCCCGGGTTGCGCATGGCCCTCGGCATGGTGTTCGGCATCGTGTTCATGATGGCGGCCCTGTCCTTCGGCACCCCCGTGACGACGAGCATCGTCGAGGAGAAGCAGACGCGGATCGTGGAGATCCTCCTGTCCGCGATCCCTGCCCGGTCCCTGCTGGCCGGCAAGGTGCTCGGGAACACGATCCTCGCGATGGCCCAGATCCTGCTGCTGATCGCCGTGGGGGTGGTCGGCCTGATCGTGACGGGCCAGACGACGCTGCTGCAGGGGTTCGGCGCGCCGATGCTCTGGTTCGCGGTGTTCTTCCTGTTCGGCTTCATCCTGCTCGCGGCGATGTTCGCCGCCGCCGGATCGCTCGTGTCCCGCCAGGAGGACGCCGGAGCGACGCTGACCCCGGTCATGTACCTGACGATGATCCCGTACTTCCTCGTCGTCTTCCTCGGGACCAACCCCCTGGTCATGACGATCATGTCCTACGTCCCGTTCTCGGCGCCGGTCGCGATGCCGGTGCGCCTGTTCTTCGGCGAGGCCCAGTGGTGGGAGCCGATCGCCGCCCTGGCGGTGCTGCTCGCGACCTGCCTGCTGGTCGTGGCCCTGGGCGCGAAGATCTACGAGAACTCGCTGCTGCGCATGGGGGCGCGCGTGAAGCTGAGCGAGGCGCTCCGGGGCTGAGCACGGCCGGCGTCACCGATCCGCCCCTTCCGCGTCCTCGCGCGGAAGGGGCGGATCATTGGATCGGGAATATTCATGCGCATGCATAAGTTGGACCCGACGATGCGGACGACGGAGTCCGGAGAACGTGAACCGATCCGAAAGGCCGCACTGGAATGAGCACGCCCACCCTCGACCGCACCGCCCCCACCGAGCACCCCGTCCTCGATGTGCTCGCGGACCGCTGGAGCCCCCGGGCCTACGACGCCTCGACCCCGATCGACGAGGCCAAGCTCGCCTCCGCGCTGGAGGCGGCGCGCTGGTCGCCGTCGGCGAACAACTCGCAGCCCTGGCGCTTCATCGTGGCCCGCCGGGGGACCGAGCTGCACGAGGGCATCCAGTCGGCGCTCATGGGCTTCAACCAGGTGTGGGCGGGCAACGCCGCGGTCCTCATCGTCGCGATCGCCGAGACGGCGAACGCCGAAGGCGCGCCCTACACCCACGCCATCTACGACCTGGGCCAGGCGGTCGCGCACCTGTCGGTGCAGGCGCACCACGACGGCCTGGTCGTCCACCAGATGAGCGGCTTCGTGCCCGAGACGATCCGCGAGCTCGTCGACCTGGAGGAGCGCTTCGCCCCGACCACCGTCATCGCGCTGGGCGAGCTCGGCGACATCGACGCCCTTCCGGACCCGCTCCAGGAGCGCGAGGTGGCTCCGCGCGTGCGCCGTCCGCTCGTCGAGACCGTCGTCGCCGAGGCCTGAGCCCGGCTGTACGCCCCCGGTGCGGAACCCGATCCGCCCCGGGGGCTTCGTCGTATCCGTCGCCGTCGTCATCCGGTGGCGGTCCGACGTGCGCCCCAGCCGCACGTCGGACTCGCCCGGACGGCTCGGCGCCTCGGGGCAGGCGCCGTCGCCCCGCGATCGTTTCGCGCGTCGCGTCGCGCTCGATCGCCGCCCGCGCCGCGCATCCCCAGCATGCCGGCATTCGGGTCGTAGGCTTCACTCTAGGGACCCGCCCTTCACATACGTCGGAGCATCTGTGATGGACCACGGCACCACCGCACCACCGGCCGACACCGCCTTCTCCCGCGAGCTGCGCCGGGCCATCGCCGCGCACGGCATCAGCCTCGCGAGGCTGCGCGATCAGCTCCGCGCGCGGGGGAACCCGGTGTCCGTCACCACGCTCAGCTACTGGCGCTCCGGGAGCCGGCGCCCGGAGGGACCCCAGTCCCTCGCCGCCGTGGACGAGCTGGAGCGGATCCTCGGCCTCGTGCATGGATCGCTGCGCGAGCTCATCGGCCCGACGCACCGGACCGGACCGATCGGAGGCCTGGCCCATCCCCTCGCCGAGCGCAACCTGGAGGACGCGACCGCGGAGGTGATGACGGCGCTCGGCATGGGAAACGCACCGATCGTCCGTGACGTGTCCACGCACGTGGTGACCGAGGTGGGGGATCACGGCGACGTCCTCCGACGCTCGATGCGCAGCCTCATCCAGTCCACGACCGGGATCCTCACCGCCTTCCCGTACGTCGAGCTCTCGCCGGGGATGCCGATCGAGCCGCCCGTGTTCCGCGCCGTCGCCGGGGCCCGGGTCGGCCACCGCGTCTCGCACCCCGACGGGGAGGTGCACGGCGTCGTGTTCGAGCTGGACCGTCCGATCGGTCCCGCGGAGACGGCGCTCATCGAGTGGGAGCTCTCCTATCCCCCGGACCGGCCGTCCGGCATCCGCGAGACCGGGCACGGCGTCGCCCGCCAGAGCCGCGACGTGCTGCTGTGGACCCGCTTCCATCCCGACGCGGTGCCGGACTGGCTCGAGGAGCACGAGGAGACGCCGGAGTCGACGACGCGCCGCCCGATCGCGCTCACGACGGGCACGGCGATCCATCAGGTCCGCCGGCGCTTCGGCCCCGGGCTCCTCGCCCTGTCCTGGGGCTTCGGCGACGCCCCCTGACCCCTCCCCCTCTCCCACCGCCGCTCCGTTCGCCGCCGCTCCGTTCGAGTGGTCAGTTTCTGTGGGTTCACGGCCGTTTTGCCCACAGAAACTGACCACTCGACGCGTGGCGCGGGACGCGTGGCGCGGGACGGGGGGCACGCGTGGGGCGGAACGGGGAGGGTCAGGCGTGGCGGGCGAGGAGACGCCGCGCGGCCTCGCTGTGGTGCGCGATGAGCTCCGGCACGTCCAGGTCGACGATCCGCCCGTCCACGACGCGCCACTCGCCGCCGACCATCACCCGGTCCGCCCGCTCCGCCCCGCACAGCAGCAACGCCGCGACCGGGTCGTGGCTTCCGGAGAAGCGCAGCTCGTCGAGCGTGAACATCGCCAGGTCCGCCTGCTTCCCCGGGGCGAGGACGCCGATGTCCGTCCGTCCGAGCGCGCGCGCCGACCCGGCGGTCGCCCAGTCCAGTGCGCGCTCCGGGGTCACCGCGGCCGCGCCGTAGCGGAGCCGCTGCAGGTACAGCGCCTGGCGGACCTCCTGGATCATGTTGGATCCGTCGTTGGACGCCGACCCGTCGACGCCCAGCCCGACCGGGGACCCGGCCTCCTCGAGCTCGACCGCGCGGGCGATCCCCGAGGCGAGGCGCATGTTCGAGGTGGCGCAGTGGGCGACCGCCGTTCCCGCGGCGCCGAGGCGGGCGATCTCGGCGTCGTCGAAGTGGATGCCGTGGGCCAGCCACGTCCGGTCGCCGAGCCACCCCACGCTCTCCAGGTAGTCGACCGTCCGCAGCCCGAACGTCTCTCGGCAGAAGTCCTCCTCGTCGATCGTCTCGGCGAGGTGCGTGTGCATCCGCACGTCCAGGGTGCCCGCGAGGGCCGCGGTGTCCCGCATCACCCCGGTCGTGACGGAGAACGGCGAGCACGGCGCGAGCCCGATCTGCACCCGGGCGCCCTCCCCGCGCTCGTGATACGTCCGCACGAGCCGTTCGCTGTCGGCGAGGATCGTGTCCGCGTCCTGCACGGTGCGCTGGGGCGGGAGGCCGCCGTCGTCCTCGCCCAGCGACATCGACCCGCGCGTCAGGGTCGCGCGCATGCCGAGACGGCGAACCGCCTCGACCTGGACGTCGATCCCGTTCTCCAGCCCGTCCGGGAACAGATAGTGGTGGTCGGCCGCGGTCGTGCAGCCGGAGAGGAGGAGCTCGGCGAGCGCGGCGGTCGTCGCAAGCTCCAGGCCGCGGGGCGTGATCCCCGCCCAGACGCCGTAAAGCCCTTTGAGCCAGGGGAACAGCTCCGCGCTGACCACGGGCCGCCAGGCCCGCGTGAGCGTCTGGTAGAAGTGGTGGTGCGTGTTGACGAGGCCGGGGATGACGACGTGCCGTGACGCGTCGAAGACCTCGTCCACGGGGTCCGTCGGGTCGGCGCCCGCCGGCACGGTCTCGACGATCCGAGAGCCCGCGACCACCACACCTCCCCTGGCGTCGTCGTCGGCGCCGGTGTGGATGCCGAGGGGGTTCTTCAGCCAGACGCGGCGGTCCGACGGCGAGACGGGGCGGGGTTCGTGGTGCGACGATTCGTGGTGCGACAAGGGGACTCCATCCATGAGCGCCCGATCGGGCGGCGGTCGTGGAGCCGGGAGCGACCCCACGCGGGGTCAGCTCAGTTTTTCCCTGTCTGCTGATCCAGGAGTCCTCGGAGGGACCCTCCAGACCTAACACGCCCCGCCGCGCTCCGTCAACGGCCCGCCTCGCCCGTCCCGCTCATCGAGTGGTCACTCGACGACGGGGACGACGCGGGCGGCGACGGGCGCGGGAACGGGGACGACGCGGGCGCGGGAACGGGGGGCGCGGGAACGGGGCGCGGGGCGGGGACCGGGACGACGAATCGGGGGGATCGCGAGGCGAGGAATGACGGATCGGATCCACCGCACCCCGCCGGATGCGCGGCGAACCCTACGATCGGCGCATGACCGCACTCCCCCGCCGCACCCGCCTGGGCTACGCCCTCGGCGGCATCGCGTCGGGGACGTACGGCACCGTTCCCGGCCTCATCCTCATGCCGTACCTCACGGACCTGCTGGGCGTTCCGGCGGCGATCGCCGGGATGATCGTGTTCGCCCCCAAGGCGTGGGACTTCTTCCTCAACCCCGTCGCGGGGCGTCTGAGCGACCGGTCCGGCAACCCCCGCGACCGTCGACGCCCCTTCATCCTGCGGGCCGGGATCCTGCTCGCCCTCGCGTTCACGGCGATGTTCTTCGGTCCCACGGCACCTCCCGTCGCCGCGGCGCTCTGGGTGCTCGTCGCGTTCCTGGCATCGGCCACGGTCTACGCCTTCTTCCAGGTCCCCTACCTCGCGATGTCCGCGGAGATCACCGACGACTACACCGAGCGCACCCGGCTCGTCACGTGGCGGGTGATCGTGTTCACCCTCGCGATCCTCGTCTCCGGCGCCGCCGCCCCCGCACTGGTCGACGCGTTCGGGGGCGTCACCGGATACCGGACCATGGCGATCGCCATGGCGGTCCTCATCCTCGTCGGGACGATCGGCGTGTGGTGGGGAACGCGGGCGGTGCCGCTCACGCGGGGCGAGGACGCCGGCGGCCGCCTGTTCGCCCAGCTCGCGATCGTGCTGCGCGACCGGGACGCGCGGGTGCTCGTGACCGCCTTCGTGCTCCAGGCCGTGGCGATCGGGATGGTGCTCGGCGGCGTGGTCTACGTCGCCCGGCATGTCCTGCACGATCCGGGCGTCGCCACCCTCGCGTTCGTGTGCTTCGTCGGACCGGCCATCGTGCTGACGCCCGCGTGGTCCCGCCTCGCTCGCCGGATCGGCAAGCGCCGCGGCTTCGCCGTCGCCACCGTCACCATGTCGCTGGGGCTGCTGGCGCTCCTGCTGGCACGTGCGGGCGAGCCGGCGCCGATGCTAGCGGCCGCGGCCGTCGTCGGCGTCGGGTACGCGGGCGCCCAGCTCTTCCCGCTCGCGATGCTGCCCGACCTCGCCGCGGAGGACGCCCGGCGCAGCGGCGTGAACCGGATCGGCATGATCTCCGGCGTCTGGTCCGGGTTCGAGCTGCTCGGCTACGCCCTGGGCCCCGCATTGCTGGGCCTGGTGCTGGCCGTCGGCGGGTACCGCGCCTCCACCGGCGAGGCAACCCCCCAGCCGGACTCCGCACTGTGGGCCATCGTGCTGGGGGTCTCGGTGATCCCCGCGGCCCTCTGCGTGCTGAGCCTCGTCCCGCTCTCGCGCTACCGCCTCGACGACCGCCTGCGTGCCGCCGCCCTCGCGACCGGCTGAGGCCCCCGCGTCACCAGCGCCCCACGACACCGGCGCCCGGCCTCACCGGCGCCCCACGTCACCAGCGGAGGGGGATGCGGCGGCGCGAGCGTCCCTGCGGATCGAGCTCGTGCCCGTTGCGCTTGATGCTGCGGAGCACCGTCCACCGATCGACGATCTCCGCCTCGTCCCCCCACGCCCGCTCGATGCCGGGGAGGGCCGTGAGAGTCCGGGCGCGCACGCACGCGAACAGGGGCGCCGGGCCCACCACGACCCCGGCGCGATGCGCT